>PLEG01000368.1 GCA_003136975.1 Gemmatimonadota bacterium
GGGAAAATCGCCTTCTGACAGGATGCGGGCCACGGATCGCGCGAGCGTTCCGGCAATGCTCGCCACAGCCTGAAGGGCGTCGTTTTCCGCGGCCGGCACGTGGATCGTTTGGTCCCAACGCAGGCGATCATCCGCGTCTTCCAATTCGCGCAAGAAGCCGAGCGTCTGCAACATTTCGGGGCCGTCCTCGCAGCCGTGGTCGCACGCACCGCTACCGCAAGCCACGCCGATGATCCTCGCATGGCGCGGGACAGTATCGGCTACTGGCTGTCGCGTGGAGAAAAGGACGTTTCCGGACATGTAGGCTTGTGCTCTCCGCACCAAGCGTGCGGCACTACCAAAGGAAAGCGCCACCGGTGCAGTTCAATTGGCGTCTGCTCGCCGGCAAAGCCCGGTGGATATCGATGGCAGGCTCCTATGTCGTGATCCTGCGCGAGGTAATAATGACAGCTGTCGCAGGTAGCGTGCTGTCTGACTTGCGTTTTGTTCAGTTTCTTTTCTCCAAATACTCGCAGCGTATAGCGAGAACGCTATAGCCGCTGCTTCGACGACGACTGTTGATACTTCGTTACGCGTTGCACGCGCTCAAGGCGCATCCCGGGCGAGCGTTTGCGAGGCTTCAGCCACCTTTTGCTCCGTCACGCGATCGCCCACGCAATGCGCGTGCGCAACCAGGCCGACAGGACTTCGGACATGATGACCACGATGATGATAGATAGCAGGATCGCGGCAACGTCGTGCGATGCGATGCGCTGCACGCTTTCCCGCAAATACCAGCCCATGCCGCCCGCGCCGAAAAATCCCACCACCGTCGCTGCCCGGAACAATGCATCCCAGGTGTAAATCGAGATGCCCGTCCAGGCGACGCGCACCTGCGGCAGCACCGCAAACACGAAGATCTGCAGCAAGCTCGCGCCGGTGGAACGGATCGCCTCGACTTGGCCCGGTTCGATGGCCTCGATCGCCTCGGAAAAGAGCTTTCCCGTAAAACCGATGCAAAACAGCATGAGCGCCAGCGTCCCGGCCAGCATACCGTAGCCGAGAACAGCCACCAGCAGAATGGTCCAGATCATTTCGTGAACCGAGCGCGCTCCCATGATGATGAGGCGTGCGATTGGGTACAGAATGCGTCGCGCCGGCGTCATATTGAACGATGCAAACCACGCGAGCGGAATCGCGATAACGATCCCGAGAACGGTAGCGAGATAGGACATCTCCAACGTCTCGATCACCGCGTGCAGGAAGTCCTTCTGCATCACATGCGCGATGTTGGGAGGGTAGTAGCGATTCGCAAGCACATCGAAGACACGTCCCAGCATGCCCGGCAACCGGTCGACCTCGATGTTGAGGTAATCGAACGAGAAGGCGATGAATGCCAGCATTCCCAGCATTGCGCCGTACTTGTACAGGCTCTGTGGATAGCGGAAGCGGCTCCAGGTCAGCGGCGAGCGTTGTGCCGGCCGGGCCGCGGGCGCTTCGTCGCACGTTGCTTCGCCGTTCGTCACGGTCCGCGGCCGTACTCGGTCTGCTACGCAATCAGATGACAGCTCGGCGTGCATAGTGCGAAACCACTTCTCCAAAAAGGACAAGAACGAGCACCGCCAGCATAACCGTGGCGATTCCACCGTAATTGAACATCGCCATCTGGCGGAAAAGCGCAAGCCCCAGGCCGCCGGCGCCGACCAGACCCATGATGGTCGAGCGGCGAATGTTGATGTCCCACTCGAAAATCATGTTGCCGAGAAACACCGGAACGATCTGCGGAAGAATCGCGAAGATCAGAATCTGAAACCGGGTACCGCCCGCGGCGCGCACTGCCTCGATGGGTTTGGGATCGACGTCCTCGATCGCCTCGGCGATGGTCTTCGAAATGAAGCCGATCGAGCGCACCGCCATCGCCAACACACCTGCCAGCGCGCCCAGGCCGACGGCCGAAACGAATATCAGTGCCCACACGATTTCGTGCACCGAGCGCGACATCGTCATCAGGAAACGGCCAACCATATAAGAGGTCTGCCCCAGCGGGGTGATGTTGGATGCGCCGAGCCATGCAACCGGAATCGACATGACCAGCCCGGCCAGCGTCGCCAACGTAGCCATCACTATGGTTTCGAGCGTCGGTTCCAGCAGGTCGGGGATGAGCTTGTAGTCGAATTCCATGAATCGACCCAGCGTCGTCACCAGCGTTCCATTCAGGATCCGACTCCAATCGGTGTCGGCGATCACGATGGCGTGGTTGCTCCAAAGGACCACAACAAGAATGCCAAGGTAACCGCTGTAGCGCCAGGCGCGTGTCTGGCCGCGCACCACCGCGATTGCCGCGACGCGTGCATCGAGCGCAAGGTCGTTCAAAGCACCTCCATTGCATAAATATCCTGCAGGGCGCGTCTATCGAGTTCCCCGGGGTTTCCCTCGAATTTCTTGCTGCCGTCCTGCAGTCCGATGACACGCGTGCAGAACTCGGTGGCAAGTTCGACGTCATGAATGTTGCACAACACGGGAACATGCAATTCACGCGCCATTTCGCGGATAAGGCTCATTACCTCGCGCGATATCTTCGGATCGAGGCTCGAAGTCGGTTCGTCTACCAGCAGGAGTTTCGGGTTCTGAATGAGCGCGCGCGCGATGCCGA
>PLEG01000303.1 GCA_003136975.1 Gemmatimonadota bacterium
GTGCCGGAAGAAGTCATTTCTCGCATGCGTCGCGCGAACGCGGTATCCAAGGAACACGCGGTGCAGGAAGGACTTGCAATCGCGCGTGAGATGCTAGAACGCGTACGTCCTGTAGTTGCTGGTGTGCAGGTATCCGCGCCGTTTGGGAAGGCGGAGCTGGCGCTCGAGGTCTTTGCTGGTGGCCTGGAGCCGCGCGAGGTACGCGCGGTCTAGGCGAGCGGCGGTGTATCGCCGTCCGTGGAGCGGGGAATTCCGGACTGATGTATTTCCAGCTACTTACCCACCACTAGCACGACAAACGATCCCGGAACCATGCTCGGACGTGGACGCGGCTGCGTTGTCGTAGCGGCGGGTAGCGGATTGAAGTCGGCGGTGATCAGATAGACTCGGTGTGTCTTGGGATCGAGTGCCATGGTGCGCGCGCCGCGTGCGGTCGGAATATTCTCACTGGCAAACTTACCGGGTGCCGTCTGCGTAACGAGCGTCAGCGTGCCTGCCCCATTCGAGCTGAAGGCAATTCCTGTTACCGGATCGAAGGCGTTCGCATCAGTACCGGCATCGGTGGCAGGAGTTGCGACCATGCGACCCGTGTTGGAGTCGATGATCCCCATCATCCTGTTACCGCAGCCTGCGAACAAGGTGTGATGCACCTGGTCCATCGCCAGTCCGCTCGGCTCCTCGCAGGGTGCGATCGGATAGGAGTGGACAATGATGAGCTTTGTCGCGTCGAATTCCACGACCGCGCTCTTGTTCTCGATGTTGACGAATATGTGACCGGCACCGTCTGAAACTGCCGCCTCCGGTTTGCCGCCCAACGCCAGCGTCCCAACGACCGTGTCACCCACGGCGTCGATCGCTGTCGTGCTCTCACCGCGGCCGTTGAACGTAAAGACTCTCTGACTCGCGGAGTCAAACATAATGCCGTCCGGTCCCGCACCGGTTACGTGAATAGTCTTGGTTGGTGCGAGCGTTACAAAGTCAAAGACAGTGACCGTCGTGTCGCGGCCGTTGCTCGTGTATCCCTTGTTCAGGGCGTACGCCAACGCGATGCCATGGACTCCGCCAGTGTTGGGGATCTCGCCCACCAACTGGCCTGAATTCGCGTCCACAACTTGCACACGAGTCGAGCGTGAAATGAACACGCGGCTGCGCGACGTATCGAATGTCACATAATCCCAACCGCCTTCTCCCACGACGGGAATGCGGCGGGTGACATGATAGCCACTCGGGGTCGTTTGTGCAGCGAGCGGTGTCGCCATGAAAGCTGACCCGAACGCCACTGCGGCGAGCGAGATAGAGCGTGCGAACACGAGAGCCTCTTTGCGGGTGTATGGGATCATGAAATCATAACTAATTCGAGTTACAGTCGTACCGACAACCTACTGCTTGGCCAGCGGTGGGAAACGGACTTCGCCCACAGTGCCGCGCCCGCCGTCCGATCGCAGGCTGATGCGCGCGTTATGGACTCCGGCGATCCACTGAGCAATAGAGAGGCCCAAACCAGCGCCATCGCCGCGAGCGCGGGCCACGTCACCGCGATAAAATCGTTCAAATACGTGATCTATGTGCTCCGCGGCGATCCCGATCCCGGAATCCGTAACGGTGAGCATGGGGCCCTGGGTTCCATTGGTGACCGAAACCGTCACCGAGCCGCCAGACGGCGTGAACTTGATTGCGTTATCGAGCAATATCATCACCATCTGGCGCACGAGCGCCTCATCCCCGTCAATCGGCGCTTCGTCGAAACGATCAAGCGATAACGTCACGCCTCCGCGCGACGCCAGCGCGCTGGCTGCGCTCACAGCATCGGACGTCACGTCATCCAGGAATATCCGTTTCATTGCTACCGGNNGATCTTGCCAAGACGGATTGCCTCGCGCTCGATCGCGGCAAGCGCTTCGCGTTGGCTTGTGACATCGATGTCCGATGCGAGTGCCACCTCGGCGCGACTGCGCACGACTGCGAGCGGTGTTCGTAATTCGTGCGCTGCATCAGCCATGAAGCGGCGCATGTAACTCATGGTGCGCTCGATCGGCTCGATGGATTTTCGCGTGAGAAACGACCCACCCGCCGCGAACAGAACAAGCGCCACGAGTGCGGCTGCGCCAAACGCGGCGATCAACGCAGCGTACTGATCCTCCAGCTCGACCTGATCGGCCACGGCGACCGCCACGTAGGTCCGGTGGCTACGAGAGTGGAACCGCGTCGCAAACACGCGCAGCCTATGATCATCCACATGATGAAGCGTGAGCAAAGCTGCCGAGTCACGCAATGCACCAGCAGCCGCGATTGTAATTCTGCTTGGGACAGTGGAGGGAACTAGTGGTCGGCCGCTACCGTCGAAGAGATACAGATCGCGGTCCGGGATGCGAAGTTCACCAACCGCGTCCATTACGGCGCCGGAGGCGACCGACTCTTCAGATTCGCGAATGCTGGTGGCGCGCTGAATTGCATCGGTGGCCGCTACCAGTGAAGCGTCGAGCTGCGATGAGATTTGTTGGCGTATCGCGATGAAAAGACCCGAGCCCAACAGCACGACGATCGTTCCGAGAGTTACCGCGTACCACGCGGTGAGCCTTCGCCGCAAGCGTACGAGGTTATCGGTCACGCACCCAACCTGTAGCCGGCTCCGCGCAGCGTGTGGATCAACTTGGGCTCGAAGCCGTCGTCGATCTTGCGTCTGAGCCGGCGCACCAGCACTTCGAGCACGTTCGTGAACGGGTCATGATTTTCGTCCCATACGTGCGCGGTGATCGCGCTACGGGTGACGACGTTTCCTGCGTTCTGGATCAGGAACTCGAGTAGCGCGAACTCTTTTGCGGTGAGCGCGATTGCGACGTCACCGCGCGTCACCGCACGCGTTGGAATGTCCACGTGCAGGTCGGCCACCGAATACTGTTCAGGCACGATGGTCGGATGGCGCCTCGCGAGTGCCTTGATTCTGGCTGTGAGCTCCATGAACGCGAACGGCTTGGTGAGATAGTCGTCAGCGCCGGATTCGAGCCCGCGAACACGGTCTTCCACTGCGTCGCGCGCTGTGAGCATCAGGATCGGCGTTTCGATTCCCCGCTCGCGGATGATCCGGCAGAGGTCGAAGCCGGTACCCCCTGGGAGCAGTACGTCCAGAACGATCACATCGAAGCTCCCGAGCACCGCTCGCTCGCGCCCCGTGACGAAATCGCGTGCCGCGCTGGTCTCGATGTGCTGGTTTCGGAGCCCGTCGGTGATGACAGAGGCAAGCTCGGGATCGTCTTCTACAAGGAGGACACGCATGTGGTCAAGGGCGAAGGGATCAACTCTTCGTACTGTCGCGGGCGGGGATGCTTTCCCCTATACTATACGGCGCGCGCCGCCTCCGATACCAGGAGCCGCGCCCGAGTCACTCGTTCCTATCTTCCGAAATGACGACACCAAACGATAGCCGTCCAGCTCTCACCGTACTTACAGAGGACGAGCTGATGTTCCGCGACGCTGTTGCTGCATTCGCTGCGACCGAGATCGCGCCACGAGTGAAGGCAATGGAACGCGCGGCCAAGATTGACCACGCTCTCATACCTCAGTATTTCGATCTCGGCTTGATGGGCATCGAGGTTGATGAACAGTACGGTGGCTCGGGTGGCTCCCTAATGATGGTCACCCTTGCTGTCGAGGAGCTGTCAAAGGTCGATGCTTCCGCTGCAATCGTGTGCGACGTTCAGAACACGCTGGTCAACTACCCGATCGCGCGTTATGGGACCGATGACCAGAAGATGAAATACCTCACCATGCTCACCAGCGGTACGCTCGGCGCGTACGCACTCTCCGAAGCCGGCTCCGGTTCGGACGCGTTCGCGCTCGCGACCCGCGCCGAGAAGCGCGGCGAGTCCTACATACTGAACGGGCGCAAGCTGTGGATAACGAACGGCGACGAGGCAGGCGTATATGTCGTCTTCGCCACGGTCGATCCGAGCGCCGGCTACAAGGGAATCACAGCGTTCATCATTGAACGTGGGTTCGTTGGCTTTGGCGTTGGCAAGAAGGAAGACAAGATGGGCATCCGGGCCTCGTCCACCGTGGAGCTGCTCCTCGACAACTGCGAGGTCCCGGCATCCAATGTCCTTGGCCCTGTGGGTCAGGGATACAAGATTGCGATTGAAACGCTCAACGAAGGCCGCATCGGCATCGGCGCGCAGATGCTGGGGCTGGCCGAGGGGGCATGGAAGCACGCAGCCCGCTACGCGCAGGAGCGGCGGCAGTTTGGCAAGCCGATCGCCGAGTTTCAGGCGGTACGGTTCACGCTGGCTGAGATGGCGACGGAGATTGAAGCAGCACGGCTGATGGTCTACAACGCGGCCCGCCTGAAGGATGCGGGACAAGCCTTTTTGAAAGAGGCCGCGATGGCGAAGCTGTTTGCATCGCAAGTGGCTGAGCGCGTGGCCAGCCAGTGCGTTGAGGTCTTTGGCGGCAACGGTTTCGTTCGCGACTACCCAGCGGAAAAATACTTCCGCGACTCAAAGGTGGGAAAGATTTACGAGGGCACATCGAACATGCAGTTGGCCACAATCGCAAAACAGGTGTTGGGCGGGCGCGGTTGATGAGGGTTCGCAGTTGCCTTGCTCAGAGGGAGACAAAGCGGGGACGTGCCGATCGAGCCGATTTCGCGAACCGGTGATCGCGAGCGCGCAAGTCCGCTAGCTGGAAGAGTCTTTCTGGCGCGTGGCCTTTACGCCCGACAGAATCCCAATGCCGACCATTACGATCACGCCCACCATGATCCACTGCGCGGGCAGGTGCGCCAGATGCGCGGCATAGGCCAGACCGCCGATGAGGATTGCGAAGCCCGCAGCGTAAAGTCCGAACGACATAGATGCTCCTTATTGGACACAAATTCGGGACGTATTCGCGATTGAGAACTGAAACGTCACAGAAGCCAAGCTCGTTTGGCGACGCGTGCCGCACTGGGCGGCGGATCAAGGAGTGCGGGCCGGGATGCGTTCTCCTCAGGTAGTTCATCTTTCAGAACCATGTTGAGCAGCGACTTGTGGATCCGAATCCGGCTTTTGTACTCGATGTACCCGAGCTTTCTAAAACGATTCATGAAGAAGCTAACGCGGGACCGAGTGGTACCGACCATCTCCGCAAGAGTCTCTTGAGACACCTTCGGTATGAGTACGTGCGGCGAGCCGGGTCTCCCAAAGTCCGCCATCAACAGCAGGGTGCGCGCGAGACGTCTTTCGCTGGAGTTGAATAGCTGAT
>PLEG01000101.1 GCA_003136975.1 Gemmatimonadota bacterium
CAGAATTGGAGCGTCATCAGCCCGGATCTATCCACGCGTGATACGTCGCGAATAGTCTCGTCGGGCGGGATCGTTGCCGACAACCTGGGGCAGTTCTATGGAGAAGTCGTGTTTGCGATCGCGCCGTCGGAGATCCAGCGTGGCCTGATATGGGCCGGTACCAACGACGGGCAACTCTGGTACACGCGTGATGCAGGCAAGAAGTGGAACAACGTGACCGCGAACATCAAGGGACTGCCGGCGTGGGGAACGATTCGCAAAATCGAGCCATCCCACTTTGACCCCGCGACCGCATACGTGGCGATTGACTTCCACATCATGGATGACCGGAAGCCGTACCTGTACAAGACCACGGACTACGGACGGACGTGGAGCAAGATCACGTCGGACCTGCCGGACGCCCATCCGCTCGCGTACGTGATGTCGATTGCGGAGAATCCGAATCGCAAGGGGATGTTGTTCGCCGGTACTGGCAACGCGTTCTATTACTCGACGAACGATGGCGCGCACTGGACTCAGCTCAACGACGGCCTTCCAGCCTCGCCGGTCACGTGGATAGTCGTTCCAAAGCATTGGCATGACGTTGTCGTGTCCACGTACGGGCGCGGGTTATACATCCTCCGAGACGTCACCGCGTTGGAGCAGGGAGCAGCAGCGACAGCCCCAAGCGGGCCTCGGCTCTTCGCTCCGCAAGTCGCCTTCCGTCAAGCCAGAAACGGCCGCGCGGATTTTACGTTCGAGATGCCGCGTGCAGCGGATAGTGTCAGGGTAGATGTGCTCGACGCGGCAGGTGCGATAGTTCGCACGATGCACGTACGCTCGCGCTCTGGTCTGAACCGTGTGCCATGGGATCTGCGTTACGACGCGGCGCCGCAGGTCGCGCTTCGCACGCTCGCACCAGACAATCCGCACATTTTTGCCGAACCCCGCTTCAACGGGAAGGCGACACGGCCGGTATTGCACTGGGGAATTGAAGCTCCAGTTCGTACCGGGCCAATCGTGGCGCCCGGTAAGTACGCAGTCCGACTCAGTGCCGCCGGAAAGAGCTGGACGCAGCCGTTCGCGGTGATCCGTGATCCGGCGATGATGTCCTCGGATGCTGATCTCGTCGCATCAACGCGAACGCAGGTGCGCATTCGCGACGACATGAAGGATGCGGCAGAGATGATCAATCATATCGAGATCATGCGCAAGGCGATTGCCGACGAGCGAAAGGCAAACGCCGAAAAGAGCGACATCGATGGCGCACTTGCCGGGCTCGATGGACGGATGCTCAGCGTGGAGCTTCAACTGCTATCGCGCTCGGATCTCCAGAGCGACGATAAGTATTTCGTCGAGACCGGGAAGGTCTACACCGACCTCGTATGGCTTTCGGGTGAGGTAGGCAGCGGAGCCGGTGATGTAGCTGGCGGCGCGGACCATCGGCCCACGTCTCAGGCAATGGCGACACTCGGGAACATCGAGACCGCTCTGGCGGCCACCCGCACTAGTTACGGGAGTCTCATTCGGGACGACGTCCCGGCTTTCAACCGGGCGATGGCCGGCCGGGTGGGTGCGATTTTACCACCCGCCCGGTGAGCCGCAACTACGCCCACCAATTCGCCCTTGCCGCCGACCCGAAAATGGGATATTGTATCCAATCCACTTGGAGCCAGTGGCGAGACGCGGCAAGTCGGCTTATCTCTACGGACTGCCCGGCGTTTGCGCGCCACATCCTCGCTCTGGAGAACATGACACATGGGTCGCCCCGCCGGATTACCGTCCAAAGCCGCTAGCTCGCGTTCCAGCCAGGAAGACATGATGGTCCTACCCATCACGCGCCAGACCGTCACGCACCAGGCAACGGTGGCGTTGCGCGAACGGATTCTGCGTGGTGTCTACGCTGACGACACTCCGCTTCGACAGGATGCGCTAGCCGCGGAACTGGGCGTTATTNNGTTCGAACTGCGTGCGCAGATCGAGAGCGATCTGGTTCGGCGCGCCATCGTGCGCACGACCTCGGAGGATGTGTCACGCGCTAAAGAGATACTCAAGGCGTACGAGGCAGCGTTCCGCGGAGCTGAAGTAACGGAATGGGGCAAGCTGAACTGGGAGTTTCACTCGACGTTGTACGCGCCCGCGGATCGGCCCTTCACAATGGCGATAATTCAGCGCCTGCACCAACAGAGTGATCGCTACCTGCGCATGCAGCTGGTGCTCACCCATGGTGAATTGCGTGCGATCGACGAGCACCGTGCCATCCTTGCGGCGGTCGCTGCGCACGATGTAAAGCAGGCCTGCTCACTGATGCGGCAACACATACTGGGCGCCGGCCGTCAACTCGTGCGGTTTGTGAGCGCCGAGCGCCAAGCGTCCGAGGGGCGCCCTACAAAGGAACGACGATCATGACCGCTGGTAACGTTCGCAGACTGCAACATTTTATAGACAACTCCTGGCGCAACAGCGAGACCGATAAGTGGATCGAGGACCTGAATCCCTCCGACACGCGCGACGTGATCGCGCTGATTCCGGAAGGAACGGCTGATGACGCCCGCACGGCAGCCGCGGCTGCGGCATCAGCACTTCCGGCCTGGCGCTCGCTGACGGGACCCGCTCGCGCGGAGCATCTTCATCGATGGGCAGCCGCGATAGGCGAGCGCACCGAAGAACTCGCGCAGGTAATGGCACGGGAAGTCGGCAAGCCGATAGGTGAGGCACGCGGCGAGGTAGGTCGCTGCGTCGTGATCCTGCGCTATTACGCTGGCGAAGCGGTACGCGAGATGGGTGAGGTAATTCCCTCGCAATCGCCCGGTGCGCTTCAATTCAGCCTGCGCGAGCCGCTCGGCGTCGTAGCGATGATAACACCGTGGAACTTTCCGCTCGCAATTCCCCTGTGGAAGGCGGCGCCAGCTCTCGCGTTCGGCAACACGGTAGTGCTGAAGCCAGCCGAGTCGTCGTCGTATCTCGCGACGCTTCTCGCCGAGACGGCTTTGACAGCTGGGATTCCTCGCGGTGTCTTCAACGTACTTCTCGGAGCGGGCACGACGGTTGGCTCGGCCCTGCTCGAGGCGCCGGAAGTTCGCGCGGTGAGCTTCACCGGCTCAGGCGCGGTTGGTGCGCGAGTGGCCGCATCAGCAAGTGCTCGCAACATTCGTTACCAGACAGAGATGGGCGGCAAGAATGTCGTGATAGTCATGGCAGACGCGGATATTGCGAAGGCAGCGTCGCTCACCGCCGCGGGCGCCATGCGGTACGCCGGACAGAAGTGCACCGCCACGAGCAGAGTGATCGTCGCGCGCGATGTCGAAGATGACTTCATGCGGCAACTTCGCGCGCAGGTAGAATCACTTCCGATTGGGCCGGTCACCGATGCGAATGCAGCTGTAGGACCGCTTATCAGCCGTGCGTCGCACGACTCGATCCGGAAAGCACTCTCTGATGCGAATGCAGAGTCGCTGTTCACGAGTCCCGTGCCGGATTCCGCGGAATTCGCCAATGGCAACTTCTTTGCGCCAACTGTCGTTCGCGGTGGTGATCCGGATGGGATCCTTGCGCAACGGGAGTTATTCGGGCCTGTTCTAGCCGCGTTCAGCGCCGAGGATATGGATCACGCGATCGAGCTCGCCAACAGAACGACGTACGGCTTGAGCGCGTCGATCTTCACGCGTGATCTGCGTACCGCGCTCGACTACATCAACCGCATTCACGTCGGGCTCGTACGCGTAAATGGCGACACGACCGGCGTCGATCCGCACGCACCGTTCGGTGGCATGAAGGGATCTAGTTCCGGAAGTCGCGAGCAGGGGCCCGCGGCACGCGAGTTCTACACGGAAATCAAGACGGTGCAGGTGAATCCATGACCTCCACTTCCGTCGCGGCGGAGATGGAGTCGGTCTCCGAGTTGTCTGTCGCTCAGTTGCCAGCAAAAATTCATGTGATCGACTCGCACACCGAGGGCGAGCCAACACGGGTTGTGATTGACGGTTGGCCGCAGCCGCAGGGCGCGACGATGGCCGAGCGCAGTGACGATCTACGCACTCGGTTCGATCACCTGCGTCGCGCGGTTGTGTGCGAGCCGCGAGGTCACGATGCGATAGTCGGCGCCTTGCTGACGCCACCGGTCAATCCGGATTCAACGACCGGGGTGATCTTCTTCAACAACGGCACGTACCTCGGGATGTGCGGCCATGGCGCTATCGGCGTCGTTCGCACCCTGCAGTACCTTGGGCGCATTCAGCCGGGAACGATTCGCCTTGATACTCCCGTTGGTACGGTGTCGGCTGAGCTGGGCCATGATGGCAGTGTGACTATCGCAAATGTTCCATCATTCTGTCATGCTCGCAACGTATCGGTTCAAGTGCCCGGCGTCGGGCAGGTGGTGGGCGATATCGCGTGGGGTGGAAACTGGTTTTTCATCACCCACGATACGCCAATTGCGGTCACCGCCGCGAATGCGAAGGAGCTCACTCGCGTGACGCAAGCGATTCAGGACGCGCTCAACGCGGCCGGTATCACTGGTGCCAACGGTGAAGCGATCGATCACATCGAGATATCGGCCGCGCCGATACGTCCGGACGCCGATTGCAAGAACTTTGTGTTGTGCTCCGGCGGAGAATATGATCGTTCGCCCTGTGGCACAGGAACCTCGGCGAAGCTTGCGGTTCTCTATGCCAGGGGTGAGATCGCACTCGACGCGCGCTGGCGCCAGGAAAGCATTACGGGGAGCCTGTTCACCGGCTGGCTCACGACGAACGAACGCGGAGAGCTCATACCGCACGTTCGCGGCACCGCGTACGTAACCGCTGAGGCGACTCTGCTGTTTGATGAAGCGGATCCATTCCGCGGTGGAATCCCCTCGGCGTGATTCGCCCGGACGCCGCACGATTCCGCATCATTACATCATGACTCAATACCCGGACGCGGTGGTGATTGGTGCAGGCATCGTGGGCGCTGCCTGTGCTGAAGCACTTGCTCGTGCTGGATTGAAGGTGCTCATTCTCGACGCGAGCTTCGCTGGTGGTGGAACCACGGCTGCCGGAATGGGACATCTGGTAGTGATGGACGATTCACCTCCGCAGCTCGCGCTCACTGCATACTCGGCCCGGCTATGGACAACACTTGCGCCGGAGCTTCCGCGCAACGTGGAACACGACGCCTGCGGCACGCTCTGGGTAGCTGAGGACGACGAACAGCTCGAGGCAGTGCGCGCCAAGCAACGGGTGTATGCCGATCACGGAATTGCGGCCGAAACGCTGTCGCCGGCGCAACTTGCGGACGCTGAGCCACATCTCAGGCCCGGCCTTGCGGGAGCGCTCCACGTGCCGGGTGATGGCGTGGTCTATCCGCCAACCGCGGCACTCGCGTTGCTTCAACGCGCGATCGCGAACGGCGCCGAGTTGCGCGAGGGAGTTCGTGTGGACGCGGTTGGAGCGCGCGAGGTAATAGTTGGAAACGAGCGTATTGCATGCGACTGCGTGATCAACGCGGCTGGTGCACACGCACCGGAGCTGACTCCCGGAATTCCGATAGTTCCGCGCAAGGGTCACCTAGTCATCACGGATCGCTACCCCGGATTTTGCAGGCATCAATTGGTGGAGCTGGGTTATCTGGCCAGTGCGCACACGATGACTACGGAATCGGTCGCGTTCAATGTTCAACCGCGGGCGACGGGACAGTTGCTCATCGGATCGTCGCGCGAGCTGGTGGGTTGGGATATGAACATCAATCGGGCAATCGTTCGCAAGATGCTGGATCGTGCACTCGACTTCATGCCATCGCTTGCGCTCACTTCCGCAATTCGTACCTGGACCGGATTCCGGCCCGCGACGCCAGACAAGCTTCCACTGATCGGCGCGTGGGAAGATACGCCCGGCCTGTGGATCGCGGCGGGACACGAAGGGCTTGGCATCACTACGTCACTCGGCACCGGCCAGCTGCTTGCCGACCTCGTAGTTGGGCATGAGCCGGCACTTGATCCCGTACCATACGCGCCTTCGCGTGTGCTTGCGGGCATTGGAACGCATTGATGGGCCAGCGTGGGGCCGAGTCCGAGGTGGAAATCGTTGTGGACGGCCAGCGACAGAGAGTCGCGCCGGGGATCACTGTTGCGGCGGCGTTATTCAACCTCGGCATATCTGCGCTCCGTCGGTCAGTCTCGGGAGAGTCGCGCGGTCCCGTGTGTGGTATGGGCGTCTGCTTCGAATGCAGAGTGACGATCGATAGCAGGCCGCATCAACGCGCATGCATGGTAGCGGTTGTCGATGGAATGCACATTCACACCGCGAGCGATTCGTGACCGGTGAATATTTCACTACCGGAGAGTATGCCGGCACTGACGCCGAGGTTGTGGTTGCCGACGTGGCGGTGATCGGTGCAGGCCCCGCCGGAATCGCGGCAGCGGCGAGTGCGGCCGAGCGTGGATTACGGGTCGCCCTGTTGGATCGCGGATTGGAAAGCGGCGGTCAGATCTGGCGCCATATAAACGGCGTCGCGATTCCCAGGGTCGCTCAACAGTGGCTCGCGCGGCTCGATAAGTCCGGAGCACAGATACTGCGCCGTACATCGGTCGTCGATGTATCGGTGGACGTTGCAGGGTTCGAGATTCTGGCCGAGTCGTCTGGCAGAGCTCTGCATATTCGGGTGACAAACATCATTCTTGCGACAGGCGCGCGCGAGATGTTCATCCCGTTCGATGGATGGACACTCCCAGGGGTGATGGGTATCGGCGGAGCGCAGGCGCTGTTGAAGTCGGGCGGCTCGTTTGCCGGAAAGCGAGTTGTTATCGCGGGCTCAGGTCCCCTGATGCTTCCGGTCGCGGCGGCGTTAGCCGAATCGGGAGCCCGGCTCGTGCTCGTCGCGGAACAGGCGAAGCGAAGCGCGGTCGCACGGTTTGCCGCCGGGTTGTGGAGAACGCCATCGACGCTGATGCAGGCTGCACGATATCGTGCACGCTTCATGTCGTCATCGTATTCGACTGGAACGTGGGTGACCGCCGCTCACGGGAGCGATCGCCTGGAGAGCGTCACGGTGACCAATGGCCGTCGCACCTGGCGTGAGACGGCCGATGTGCTCTGCACCGGATACGGACTCATCCCGAACGTCGAGCTCGCGCGGCTGATCGGTTGCGAGACACGCGATGGAGCTGTCGTGGTTGACGATGACCAGCGCACGACGATCGCGAATGTACAGGCGGTGGGTGAGGTAACTGGAATCGGCGGTGCGCCGTTGTCGCTTATCGAAGGCGAGATCGCCGGACTGACGGTTGGCTCGCGTCTATCTGTCCCACTTCCGCTGTTACGGCGGCGTGCTACTTTCGAGGCCGCCGCGCGGCGCATGTTCGATGTATTCGCACCGCGCGCTGAGTTGCGTGCGCTTCCAACCCCGACCACCATCGTCTGTCGTTGCGAGGATGTGACTTACGGGGTCGTGCAGGACGCGGTGTGCGCGCGACAGGCAAAGCTACACACGCGCGCGGGCATGGGACCGTGTCAGGGGCGCACATGCATGCCCGGACTCGAGTTTCTTCTCGCGTGGCATTCAGACACTGTGCGACCGCCGATCGAGCCGGCGCTGGTGTCCATTCTCTCGTCGGAGGTCGCGAAGAACGCGCCTTCCTCTTTTCTTTCCAATTCCTGTGTCGGAGATGTGTACCAATGAAGAAGGCGCAATGGACGGGTGTGTTCCCAGCGATCACGACGCCCTTCAAGCGGGATCTAACAGTCGATCACGACTTCCTGGCTCGGCACGTTGCCTGGCTTGTAGATCATGACTGTACCGGTATTGTTGCGCTTGGGTCGCTCGGTGAGAGTGCGACACTGGCCTTCGAGGAGAAGGTAGAGATACTCGAAACCTGCGTTGCATCCGTAGGCACTCGCGTGCCTGTGGTCGCTGGCATAGCGGGACTCAGCACTTCGGAGTGCGTTGCCCTTGCCCGCCGCGCAGCCGGTGCGGGATGCGATGGAATCATGGCGCTCCCTCCGTATGTGCACAAAGGACCATGGTCCGAGATGCGCGCTCACTTCAGCGCCGTCATCGATGCGACAGATCTGTCGTGCATGTTGTACAACAACCCGATCGCTTACGGAACCGACGTTAACCCGGATCAGCTCGAGGAGCTAACCAGGCATGAGAATCTGCATGCCGTAAAGGAGTCCAGCGGTGATGTGCGTCGCGTAACCGCCGTCGTCGCTCGACTCGGCCAACGGCTCAACGTGTTCGCCGGCATGGACGATATGATAGTCGAAGCAATGGTGATGGGTGCAAGCGGATGGATTGCCGGTCTCGTTAATGCGCTTCCAGCTGAATCCGTGGAGCTCGTCCGGCTTGCGCGAATCGGCAAGATCAAGGAAGCGCGCGCGTTGTACGACTGGTTCCTGCCGTTGCTGCGTCTTGATACCGTGCCCGAGTTCGTTCAGTATATCAAGCTTGTGCAACAGGAGATGGGTTGCGGCAGCGCCACCGTTCGACCGCCGCGACTGGAGCTAGAACCATCCGTGGCCGCCGAGACGCGCGCGCTGCTGCAACGTCACATTCTCACACGTCCAACGGTCGAATCTCGGCCAATGGCGGTGGCCAGCGCCGCGAGCTAATCAGCGCGCCTTCTCATTGGGGGATACAATGGGTTCAAGTTGGAGCCTCAACGTTCCACGAAATCTGATCCGCCGGAGTTTATGTGGGGCAGTGGCGATTGCAGCGCCGTTAGTCGTTCCGCGACCCGTTCGGTCGCAACTACCCGCACGTGTTGATACTGCGCTGCACACCATTTTCTCATCCCGAACGTACGCTGGAGATCGTGCCACGCCGGCCAGGTGGCGCGATGACGGAACGCATTACACGACGCTCGAGCCAACCGAGGACGGCTCCAGCGCGATGGGCATAGTCCAGTATTCCGCCGCGGATGGGTCGCGCAAGATCCTGGTTTCTGCGAAGATGCTTCGACCTGATCCATCCGGCGCACCGTTGGCAATGGAAGACTACGCATGGTCGAAGGATGGCAGTCACCTGCTCATCTTCACCAACAGTCAGCGCGTTTGGCGACAGAATACCCGTGGTGACTTCTGGGTGCTCGATATGCGCACGGGCGCGCTTCATCGCGTGGGTGCGGGTGCCGAGTCCGGTAGCCTGATGTTCGCCAAGTTCTCGCCCGACGGATCGCATGTGGCTTACGTCCACGCTGGCGATCTTTACGTCGAGCCTACTTCTGGTGGTGCAAGCATGCGACTCACGCGCGACGCAACGCGCACGCTTGTGAACGGCATGAGCGATTGGGTATACGAGGAAGAGTTCGGCCTGCGCGACGGATTTCGCTGGAGTCCGGATTCGCGCCACATTGCCTTCTGGCAATTCGATATGTCTGGCGTGCGCGACTTCACGCTGATCAACGACACCGACTCGCTGTATCCAGTTACGAAACAGATTCAGTATCCCAAGGCAGGTACAATCAACTCCGCAGTTCGCGTTGGCGTGGTGGATCTTACCGGCGGATCGGCCGTCTGGACCAAGCTCGCGGGCGACCCGCGTGAAAACTACGTACCGTGGATGGAATGGGCCGGCCCGACAGACGTGGTGATTCAACGGATGAACCGTCTTCAGAACACTGACGATCTTCTGCTCGCCAATGCGGCCACGGGCGAGACGCACAATCTCCTCGTGGAAAAAGACAGCACTTGGGTCAACGTCGTCGAGGATTTCCGCTGGCTCGACGGCGGCAGGAAATTTCTCTGGACGAGCGAACGTGATGGCTGGCGCCATGTGTACGTCGGTGCCCGCGCGACTGGTGCTCTGCAACTCGTGACTCCGGGCACCTACGACGTGATCTCGGTTGCCGGTGTGGATGAGCCGCATGGTTGGCTGTATGTGGTGGCGTCGCCCAAGAATGCCACGCAACGATACCTCTATCGTGTCTCGTTAACGACGCCTGGCGCACCGGCGCGGATAACGCCCGAGAATCTGCCTGGTACGCACGGATACTCACTGTCGCCGAGTGCGCAGTGGGCCGTGCATACCTTTTCGACATTCGACACGCCTCCCGTCACCGACATCGTGGCGTTGCCTGCGCACAGGTCAGTGCGCACGCTGGTCGCGAACACGAGTCTCAAGTCCGCTATCGCGTCGCTGGTGCGGCCACCAGCTGAGTTCTTTCAGGTTTCCGTTAGCGATGGCGCGACACTTGATGGCTGGATGCTGCGTCCCCGCAATTTTGACGCGAACAAGAAATATCCGATACTCGTTCAGGTGTATGGAGAGCCAGCGTCACAGACCGTATTGGACAGGTGGGGCGGAAACGGCATGTTGTGGCATCGCATGCTCGCTGACCTCGGCTACATCGTGGTAAGCTTCGACAATCGCGGCACACCAGCGCCGAAGGGTCGCGCGTGGCGCAAGGTGATCTACGGAGCGATTGGCCCGATCGCCAGCAAGGAGCAGGCGGATGCGGTGCGCGCCTTTGCACGCACCAGGGCGTACGCGGACAGCAATCGGGTCGCGATCTGGGGATGGAGCGGAGGTGGATCGAGCACGCTCAACGCGATGTTCCGCTTTCCCGATGTGTACAAGGTCGGAATGGCAGTCGCTCCAGTGGCAGATCAGCACCTCTACGACACGATATATGAGGAGCGCTACGTTGGCTTGCCATCAACCAATCAGCATGGTTACGACGTGGGGTCGCCAATCAATTTCGCGGAAGGCCTGCGCGGCAAGCTATTGGTGGTGCATGGATCCGGAGACGACAACGTTCACTATCAGGGCACAGAGCGTCTGGTCAACCGGCTCGTGTCGCTCGGGAAAGAGTTCGACATGATGGTCTACCCCAATCGCAGTCACTGTATTTGTGAAGGCACCGGGACGACGCTGCATGTCTACTCACTGCTCACGCGGTATCTCCTCACCAATCTTCCACCCGAACAACATTGATTTAGTGGATCGGCGGTTGCGCGGCCACCAGAACTGCGGTCGCGGCAATCACAAGGACCCCCGCAGCAAGCTCGAGCCACGCAGACCGGCGGAACGCGCCGATGGTCGAGCTTGCGGAATCATGGTGGGAGAGTGCGCCACGCATGCGCAGCCAGTTGAATGCGCCACCCGCGAGTACGAGTACCACAATGCCAAGTTTGATCAACAGCACCGTGCCGTACGTCGAATGGAATAGCTGAGCGAATGATCCAACGCGGAGCCACGCCGCAACCGCGCCGCTCGCGACGACTGTCGCGGCGAATGTCAGCGCGATAGGACTGAACGCGTTCACTACACTCGCGATGAGTGACATGCTTCCCACCGCTTCTTCGTCACTCCCAGTTGCGAGCGCGACTGGGACGCCAACAACAGCGACCGCGAGCAAGCCACCGAGCCATCCACCAGCCGCGATTACATGAAGCATGTCCAGCGCGACCGAAATGTTACGATGCTCTGGTGCGGCGATCGCATGGCCGGACAACGACGGTGTAGCGCCAAGGAGCAGTGCGGCCGCCATTGCGACGATCCACGCACGGTTGTCACGGTCGGGACCGTGCGACGATCGCGCCACCGCGAAGGCGATGCACGCAATAACCGCGATCACGATCTGTAGTAGCCAGACGTGTCCCCAGGATGAATCGAGAATCGTCGCTATACTTACCCCCTGGCCGATCACCGCCTGCTGCGCATACAGGCGGCCGACTGCCGCGATGATAGTCGTTACACCGGCTATCAGTCCAACCACCGCCGCGCGCACACTTGCCCGATTCGCGAATGAGGCAAGGTGCTCTGATCCATTCTGCACGACCCCGGGGATCACCAACATACGGAACGCCACGACACCGACCACTATGATGATCGCGAGGAAGTTCAACCAGCGCGCGAAAATTATGCTCGGTGCCTCGAGATCCATCGCCCGTATGGTGACGTCTGCCACACGCGCCGAGTCTCGCGGTACCGTTGTCATGCCTGTGACAGCGGGCGCTGTGGCCACCGTCGCGGCATTGCTGTCCACGACGAATCGAAATGTGCCTTGTGATGGATGACCGTCGTCCTTCGCGACCGTACGCCATGTCACCGTATACTTTCCCGCCGTGAGCGATGGCCCGGCTAACCCGACTGAGGCCACGAGCAGGAGCGGATCACTTGCGTCAACGCTGACTGTGCCGATGCGAAACTGCGTGCCGTTTGCCCCCATCACGGTAATCGTCGTCATCGTTGCCTCTGCCGCTTCGCTGAACCACAACTGAATCAGAGTGGGAGAGACGGACAGGTGCGCGCCGACTGCTGGAGCGCTTTTCACAAGGTGAGCGTGAGCAAACGCGACACTCGGCGTGGCAGAAATCGCGAGCGCGACGCCGAGCCAGCGGAGATATCGTCCGACGTAAATCGATATCGACGTCGTTCGTACTCGCGCCACATCGTTGCGCGCCGGCGCCAGTGGCACAGTCATCGCTCGTCATCGTGCATGTCGTGCATCGGCATTTTCTGTTTCGCAGTCATGTTCATTCCCATATTCATCAGGCCCGGGCGGAGTCGCAGGAATATCGTTCCGCCGAGTGGAGTGCGTGAACCATACACGGATTGAAGCGCGGACGGAACAACGTTCAATGTACCAGCGATCCCGACGCCAACGCTTCCTCCGTACACCGCGGTCAGCTCGCGCACGTAGCCAAGCGTGACTTCACCAACGTCAAACTCACTCGGGCTGGCGTTGTTGCTTCCCGGCGATTGCGGTGACATCCACATGATCGCGAGGTCTCCGGGCGACTTCTGCACCGACTCCGCGCGGCCAAAAACCGTGTTGCGGCCGTCGAGCTCGAGATTCGTCTCTGCAAGCAGGCTATTCGAGAAACTGTTTTCACCGGCGTGCTTGTTGCCGCCATAAATGAACGTGCTCGCCCAGTTGCCCGACGTGGCGAAGCTCCTGCCGTACATGGCCGATGCGACGACGCGATGAACCGACTGCGCCGCGTCGAGCTGCTCCGGGCTGTTGAGGTATGCGTACGATCCCGAAAGACTCCAGTGCTCGTTCGGATTTAGGGTGATGCGTCCCGCGTACGAGTCCAGGCGTCGTCCCTTGTAATCAAAGTTTGTGCGGATCTCATCCGGCTCGCGTCCATTGAATATCGATCCCTCGATTTTTGCCACCCGGTTATACACGCCAGCCGTGATTACACCAAAGGACACGTGAGTGGCATCCTGCCAGTGGTGTCCTAGAGGGGCAAGCAGATCGCTCGACGCGCTCTGGCGGTGCGGATATGCGACCGGCCCGATGGCTGGCTCGCCCACGGGCGCCACATAGAGTGACACGCCGAGGCGCTTTCCAATGGGATGCTCGTAAAGAGCGGCGAGTTCCATGAAGAGATCATGAGGATGTTGCCGGTCGTGCAATGCCTGGCCGCGGTATGTCTCACCTGACTGCAACAACAGTGGATAGCCGCGACTGCCGACTGTGAATGGCTCCGCGCTGACCATTCCGCGCAGGCTTAGCATGCCATCCGCGACGGTATTACTGGCCTCGGCCATTCCCCAATTCACGCTGCCGAACTGGCTGTCACCGCGGTTGGAACCCTGGTCATCGTACTGCAGATAGGCGACTCCATGTAACATCAGATTCCATCCGCGGAATACCCCGTGCGACGCATGCATCGGGGTAACATCAGGTTGCCAGGAAGTCCCGGAACCGCTGCGCTGCATTGAGATTTCGAGAGGGGCGGAGGGCATCAGCATTGTCCCCCCGCTATCTGGGGATGCCCCGTGCATCGTGTCGTGCGACTGCGCCCGCAGGGACTCGGTGCTGGCGCACAGGAGGAGAGCGGCAACGCCGAGTGCGGCACCGCCGAGTGTGGCACCGGTGCGCGTCGAGCTGACCCGAAACGCGGGGTTCGGGGTGTGCGAGTTGGAGACTGGGAACGACATGAGCAAGGCCGGAAAGCAACCGTGCTGTCGCCGGACAGCCAGCGAATAGCGCGATTGAAGATTTTGGAAGAAGGCGAGGTCATCGACCTGTTATTGCCGATGAGAACCGATCAAATGCAAAGCCTGCTTACGCCTTTGGTGGGGGCGGCTCGGGAGCGGTTGAACGGCCGATTGGGGAGTCGGCCGATATCGTTGTTATCGCGACCAGCATCAATGCTGGCGCCGCGGTGCTTGCAGGTCGCGACGGGAGCGCCGCACCGGCGCACGGCGCCATGGTGGAACAGCAATTGGTCCCGGGCGAGTCGCCGCATGGCGCGCGATCACTGTGGTGATCTGGCGCGGCTGGCATGGGATGAGCAGCCACCTGTGATGGGCTGTGGTGCGCTGGTGCCTGGGCGTGGGGAGCGCACACTGGGGCACGTATCCCCGTCAGTCCAAGGACGAGCAGAACAGCCAGCATGAAGGTCACGGCGGAGCGCATACCCACGAAACATATCACGCGACTTCACGACCTCAAAAGGATCACTCGGTGCAATTTCGTGTAAACATATGAGTATCACTGTGGCGTGATACTCGCAGACCACCCCGTTCGACCAACTGTTCCAATCGAGATCTCTGCGAATGCAGGGCGCGCAACCAATAGGGAGACAAGAGATTATGATCCGTGTCACAAAATGGATATCACCGGCCGTCGCGCTGGCGATGCTACTCGGCGCCTGTCAAAAGGGAGACGCTGGAAAGGGCGCTTCGTCTTCGCCCAGTGTGCAGACCCCGCAGGTTCACGATTCGGTGCTCACATCCCAGAACGCCGAACTGCAGGCCCAGAAAGATTCGTTGTTTGGTGCTACGCGTAGCTTGCTGGCCGCGATGGCATCGATCGATTCGGCTACCACTAGCGCAGGCATCAAGGCAAAGAACAAGGGCGAACCAATCACCTCGTATGAAGAGGGTATTCGGTCGCGTACTATCGAGGCGCTACAGCGTCTCCGCACAACTCGCGCTCGACTCAACACAATCAGCACGCGAGTCGCAGCTCTTGGCGGAGAGAACAGCGGGCTCAAGACACAAGTTGACGAGTTCAGATCGACCGTAACCGCGCTCCAGACCCAGCTTGCTTCCTCGCAGACACGAGCAGATTCGCTCGTGCGCCAACTCTACGCGGCGAACATTCGTGGTGATTCGCTCCAGTATCGCACGCAACAGCTTGGTTACACGATTGACTCGACGACCTACGAGAATCACCGAGTATTCGTCATCAGTGGAACGGCGGACTATCTCGTCAAGCATGGTATCGTGCAACAGGTCGGCGGTACTCGCTTTCCGTTCATCGTGAAGATCGGCCAGACTGTACGTCCGGCGAACACTCATCCTGACACCACGCTCTTCAGGGCTTTCGATATGATGGCGCTGACAACCGTACCGGTGGATTCAACCAAGAACTATGAAATAGCTTCCGCCCAGGATCTGGCGGGTGCCGATCGCTCCAATGCCAAGGGTCGCATATTCCACGGCACGATTCACATCACTGATCCAAAGACCTTCTGGAGACCATCACCGTATCTGATTATGGTAATCCCCTAGTCTCGACACACCAATCGAACTGAAAGAGGCTCGGCTGCATCATGCAGCCGAGCCTCTTTTGTCGTACAATAATCAACCAATCCACGAACCAATTCCATGCCAGTTCACTTTCCGTTCGACGCGTCGATCGCCGGTGCCTCAACGATTCCCTCGCGCCTTTACACCGATCCAGTCTATCTCGAGCTGGAGCAGGAGCGAATATTCGGCCGCACTTGGCAGCTCGTCGGGCGTGCGGATCAGGTGGTTGAAACGGGACAGTTCTTTACCGCTGATATTGCCGGCGAGGGAATCGTGGTGTTGCGCGATGGCGAGGTGTTGCGAGGTTTTCACAACGTCTGCCTTCATCGGGCTGGCATGGTCGCCGTCGGATGCGGGAAGCGCAAGACCCTTCAGTGTCACTACCACGGGTGGACGTACAATCTTCAGGGCGACTTGATTCGCGCACCGGAGATGGAAGGTGTCGATCGCTTCTCTCTATCCGACATGCACCTGAAGCCAATTCAGGTTGCGCAATGGGGCTCGCTCGTCTTCGCGAATCTGGATCTCAAGGCGCCACCGCTCCGCGAATTCCTGGAAGACATTCCGGATCGCGCACAACACTTCCGCATTGACGAGATGCGTTACGTCATGCGCAGAGAATACGTGCTCAATTGCAATTGGAAGGTGTACATCGATAACTATCTGGAGGGCTACCACATTCCAATTGTGCATCCAGGCCTGCACAAGGAGATCGCGTACGACGAGTATCGCGTCGAGCCGCACCGGTATTATTCGCTTCAACACGCGCCGCTGCGCCCTGTTTCGGGGAACGCCGCGGAGCGCAATTATCTTCCACCGGCGCAGAGCGGAAGCGCCGATGATCAGGCGCAGTACTACTGGCTCTTTCCGAACATCATGCTCAACGTTTACCTCGGACAGATGCAGACGAACGTCATTCTGCCTCTCGGAGTTGATCGCACGCTGACGGTTTTTGAGTGGTACTCCGCCGACCCTCCAGCGGACGTTGCTGCGGACGCGACGTGGACAAAGCTACTCAAATTCAGCGATGAGATTCAGATCGAAGACATCGAGATCTGCGAGGCAGTTCAGAAGAATCTCAGGTCAAGGGTGTACGATCGCGGCCGCTACTCGGTGAAGCGGGAGAATGGTGTCCACCACTTTCATTCGTTGCTCCATGAGTTTCTGACGTAAGACATCGTGCCAGAGCTTCCCGATATTACGGTCTATATCGACGCGCTGACGTCGAGAATTCTGCACCAGCGGCTGATCGCTGTACGCGTGCTTAATCCGTTCGTGCTGCGCACGTTCGATCCGCCCATAACGGAAGCAGGCGGTCGTGAGGTGATTGGGCTGCGCCGCATCGGCAAGCGAATCGTGATCGGCTTGGATGGTGAACTGTTCATAGTCATCCATCTGATGATCGCGGGACGACTCCGCTGGTTGCCAGTAGGTAAGGCGCCACCAAAAAAACTCGGACTCGCCGCTCTGGAATTCCCGACAGGCACTCTGGTCCTGACTGAGGCCGGCACCACTCGCCGCGCATCATTGTCGCTAATTCGCGGCGCGGAGGATCTGGCTCGGATCGACCGCGGCGGCCTCGATGTTTTTGCCATCGATGTCAAGGCTTTTACCGAACGACTTCGTAGCGAGAATCATACACTCAAGCGCGCACTTACAGACCCGCGCCTGTTCGACGGAATCGGCAACGCGTACTCCGACGAGATACTTCATCGCGCACGACTGTCACCCGTTTCACTCACAGGACGCATCACCGACGCAAGTGCCGTGGTGTTGTACGATGCTGCACGGACCGTACTGAGCGAGTGGACCGCAAGACTACGCGCCGAGGCCGGTGAAAAATTCCCCGAGCGCGTTACCGCGTTCCGTCCCGAGATGGCGGTGCACGGAAAGTACAGGCAACCGTGCCCCGTCTGTGGAACACCGGTGCAGCGAATTCGCTATGCAACCAACGAAACTGATTACTGCGCTCGCTGCCAGACTGGCGGAAAGCTGCTGGCAGATCGTGCACTGTCGCGCCTGCTCAAGCAGAACTGGCCCAAATCGGTCGACGATCTCTGACGCGACACCGAAATCGTCATTCCCGCGAACGCCGAACAGTCTCACTTTCCGCCGGCGAGACTGTGCACCAGTCGGTACAGAAATTCCTGTCCGTCAAAATACGACTTCACCAGCAGCCGCTCATCGCGGCCGTGTGCGCGAGAATCCGCGGGGTCCCCGAATATTCCGCTCACTCCGTAAGTTGGAATTCCGGCCGCGCGCAGAAATCGCCCGTCGGTCGCGCCGGTCGACATCACTGGAATCACCGGTACGTTGGTGCCGAACATCGCATGAGTAATGGCGGTGACTGGGTTCATGAGCTCCGGAGTCAGCGGACTTGGTGCCGCACCGGATTTCTCGTGGATCGCAACCGTCTCAGTAATCTTCACGCCTGTGTCCCCAAAAACACGGGCGAGGGTTTCCCGAACTGCGTTTGGTGTTTGCGTCGGTACTATACGACAATTCACGTTTGCGCTGGCGGTCTGGGGTAGCGCGTTGTACGCGTGGCCACCCGCGAGTCGAGTCGCGACGCACGTGGTGCGAAGCATTGAATTGTAACGCGGATCTGCGGAAATCACCGCGCTGGCAGCGCTGTCGTTCGGATTCGCGACTATCGCGCGCATTGCTTTCCCGGCGGCTTCGGTCTCGAGTGCGGCGGTACCCGCGAAGAATGCGCGCGATACTTCGTTCAGTTGAACTGGAAACTTGAATTGCTCAAGCTTCACGAGCGCGTGCGTCAGCTCATAGATCGCGTTGTCAGGTCTCGGCACCGATGAATGCCCGCCGCGGTTGGTCGCCGTGATGGTGAAATTCACCGGAACCTTCTCGGCGGCCTGCACACTGTTGGAAAACGGTTTTCCGGCGCGCAACGCACCACCGCCGCCTTCATTGATCGCGTAAGCAGCATCAATGAGATCGCGATGGTTTGCGACGAGCCACTCTACGCCGTTCGCGTTTCCGCCCTCCTCATCTGCCGTGAGCGCCAGAATCACGTCGCGATTGGGCTTCCACCCGGCAGCCTTGTCACGCAGTAGGTTGGCAACGAAGATGGACGCCATCGCCTTGTCGTCGCTCGTGCCCCGGCCGTAGAAGTAGCCACCGCGCTCATTCAAAATGAACGGCTCGATCGTCCAGTCGGACCGAAGAGCTGCGACCACGTCCAGGTGCGCGAGGAGAAGCAGCGGCTTCTCTTTGCCCGTGCCGTGATACCGGACTATAAGGTTCGCCTTGGTCGGATGGCCCGGTGGAGTAAGTATGTGAATGTCGTTCGCCGCGAAGCCGGCAGCCCGAAAACGCGCCGCCATCGCATCGACCGCCTTGGTCACGGATCCCACCGTATCCATGGTATTGATCTCGATCAACTGCTTGTAAACATCGTGCGCGAGTCGCTGGTTCGGCGTAAGCGCCTGCTGCGCGTGGCCCAGCATGGGAATTGCACCCATCAGAATTGCGACGGAGGCAGCGACGGCTGTACGACGGAGACGAGAACGCATCATGGGTACCGGATAGCGTCGCGGCAGCGCGACGGCCCGGAAATGTTGGCATTTCAGGCCAACTTGTCAAACGAGCGCACGCCGATCAGCTTCCGATACGATCCCAAATTCGATCACAAACCTGAGATTCTGATGCTGCCAACCCGTGGCTATGCAACCAATGCCGCAACGCTTCCGCTCGAGCCTTTTTCCTTCGATCGCCGCGAGCCGCGCGCGCACGATGTTCTGATTGAGATCATGTACTGCGGAGTCTGTCACAGCGACATCCACAGCGCGCGAAACGAGTGGGGTGGCACTCTGTATCCGCTCGTACCGGGCCACGAGATAGTCGGCCGAGTAGTACGCGTTGGATCAGAAGTGACGCGCTTCGCCGCCGGTGATATTGCCGGTGTGGGTTGTTTTGTGGACTCCTGCCGCGAATGCGACAGTTGCCGTGCCGGAGAGGAACAATACTGCAAGCGGCACCTGGTCATGACGTACAACAGTTTTGAGAACGACCGCCAGACCCCGACATACGGCGGTTACTCGTCGCAGATTGTCGTCGATGAGAATTACGTGCTGGAGATTCCCGATAATCTTCCGCTCGAAGGCGTGGCGCCGTTACTGTGTGCAGGAATTACGACATATTCACCGCTTCGCCGCTTCAAGGTGGGCCCGGGGCAGCGCGTTGGAGTTGTCGGACTTGGCGGGCTCGGGCATATGGCCGTGAAGCTTGCCGCGGCGATGGGTGCGCACGTAACGGTGCTGAGTACGTCAATCTCCAAGGAAGCCGATGCACGGCGACTCGGTGCGCATGACTTTGTGGTGACGAGAGATCCAAAGAACCTGGCGCCGCTCGCTGGGCAATTCGATTTCATCATCGATACGGTATCTGCCCCGCATGATCTGAATGCGGAGCTCGGCCTGCTCGGCCGCCATGGCGTGATGGTTCTGGTGGGCGCGTCACCAGAGCCCGCCGCTGTTGGCGCGTTCTCTCTCATCATGAATGGTCGGGTGCTCGCCGGTTCACTCATCGGTGGCATTCGTGAAACGCAGGAAATGTTGAATTACTGCTCCGAGCATGGCATAACCTCCGACGTTGAGGTCATACCAATCCAGGACATCGAGAGTGCTTACGATCGCACCGTCAAAGGCGATGTGCGATACCGCTTCGTCATCGACATGAAGTCGTTGCAGTAGTCAGGGCTTGCAGTAACCCACGGAGATGGCTCGGACAGTCGTCGAACGTTGCGCCTTTTTGCGCGCCACACTGTCCGGGCTCAATGCCATCGAATCAGTCGCGAATTCCACGCCGCACATGCTGCCGAGAGTCGCGACCTGTGCTGCCCCGCGCGTCATGGTCTTTGCGCCCGGCTGGCCGGCAACTGTCGCAAACGGAGTGCCGACCCCAATACCATTGGCCGTTCGCGGACCAATGTGTGTGACGAAGACTCGGCGTAATGTGTCGTTGTCGAAGGTGAGTGTAACAGTGTCCTTGCCGATTCCGCGGACGACGATGATGTCCTCACTGTCGCGGCCGGCGCGCGCGCTTATCGCGTAGACAAAGGACATCACCGGCCGCCTCCACTCGCCAATGTTCAACGGCCCAACTGCCTCCTGATGAATTACCGAATGGTCGCCAATCATGATTGGCGCGTCGCCAGGCGTCGCTCCGGAGACGGCCGTGCCAACACCGGTCGAATGAGACGACGTATTTGGTAGATCCTTTTTGCCTCCGCCGCACGCGACCGCGCCGAGCGCCAATCCATACGCGAGTCCGGCGACGGCCGTTTTAACGCGTGCCGCGATCAGCATCCGCATGTGCTTTCTGGGCGCGTTCAGCGCCGTACTGTCGTCCGTAGTTGGATAGCGTCCAGATCACCAGTAGGATCACCCCAACAGTTACGTAATACGTTCGCGCAACGTCTGTCCATCCGGCCAGCCAGGGCAGCGCGATCAGTGCGATGCCAACGACGAGCTCGATCACGCCGTGAGCGCGCAGCGACAGCAGCCTGTGGCCCGTATCGGGGAACTTCGTCGAAAGCGTCACAAGTAGATGGATTGCCGCCAGGGCATAGGATAGGAATGCGGGTGTGTCGCTAAGTCCGAGCAGGATGGGCATGGCGAGAAAGCCGACGACTGCGACCATGTCTAGCGAGCGATGTACTGATGCGGGTAGGCGGTTCATGGAGTACCAGGATGGAGACACTTCAACATACCGAATCTTCGCCGGGCTGGCTTGGGCGCTGGGTCGCGGCGGACTTGTGCGCTTCCCTGGCTTCCCGCACGTTGAGGTATGTCTCAGCCATTTGATCTTCGCGCCGCGGCGCACCAGGCCATGCTCACCAACGGCTTCATTCCCGACATCCCCGCCGATGTGGCTGCTGAAGTAGCTCGCGTGGCTGAGCCAAACGGCTCCGTGAGCGGGAATATCCAGGACCTTCGTGACCTTCCCTGGTCGTCGATAGACAACGACAGCTCCAGGGATCTCGATCAACTCGAGGTAGCGGAGAAGCTCGCCGATGGTACCGTGCGCGTTCGAGTTGCTATCGCGAACGTCGATGGCACCGTGCATCAGGGATCTGCGACCGATCGCTTCGCGTCCGCCAATTCTACGTCGGTCTACACCGGGATCGTCACGTATCCAATGCTGCCCGACCGGCTGTCCACCGATCTCACGTCACTCGGTCAGGACGACGATCGCGCATCGGTGGTCATCGAGTTCGTCGTCGCCCCGGACGGAAACGTCACGTCGCGCAACGTGTACATGGCGCGCGTGAAGAACCACGCGAAACTCGCGTACAATAACGTCGGCGCGTGGCTCGACGGCACGGCGACTCTGCCAGAGTCAGCAACGCAGGCCATCCAGGACCAGCTTCGTCTTCAGAACACCGTGGCGCAGACCCTGCGTGCCCTCCGGGCGAGCAACGGCGCCCTCGACCTCGAGACGCTCGAAGCGCAGTCCGTAGTGCAGCCCGACCAGACGGTGGATGTCGAGCTCGTGCACAAGGGTCGCGCGAGTCGCCTCATCGAAGATTTCATGATTACCGCGAACGTCGCGATGGCTGAGTTCCTCGATCAGCACAACTCATCGACAATTCGGCGCGTCGTGCGCTCGCCGGAGCGCTGGAATCGGATAGTCGCTCTCGCGGCCAAGCTTGGCGCGGCGCTACCGGCGGAACCTGATTCAGCGGCGCTTGCCGCGTTTCTCGTGAAGCGTCATGATGCTGATTCTGACCATTTTGCCGATCTGTCGCTCGCCGTAGTAAAGTTGATCGGGCCCGGAGAATACGCGGCCCACGCTCCAGGACAGGCCGACACAGGTCATTTTGCGCTCGCGACTCACAACTACACGCATTCAACGGCACCCAACCGCCGCTTCGCCGATCTGGTTACGCAACGGCTGCTGAAAGCCGTTCTGGCGGGAAAGCCGGCACCGTACACGAACGACGAGCTGGTGACGGTAGCCGCACATTGCACGGAACGAGAAAGCGCGGGTCGTAAAGTTGAGCGGCAGGTCCGCAAGGATGCCGCCGCCGTATCGATGTCTGGTCGCATCGGCGACAGCTTCGACGCGATAGTTACAGGCGTCAACCCCAACGGAACGTACGTCAGGGTGATCAATCCTCCCATTGAAGGACGAGTGATGCGCGGCGAGCAGGGTCTGGACGTGGGAGACAAGGTGCGCGTCCAGCTTCTCTCGACCGACCCCAAGCGCGGCTTTATTGATTTCGGCGCGGAGCATCCTGGAGGTGCTCCCCACCCATGATCCTGCGGCT
>PLEG01000269.1 GCA_003136975.1 Gemmatimonadota bacterium
GCGGGCAATCCAATGCCCACGGTCGAGGAGTATTTGAACAATGCCGCTCGGCGCTCGATCGCGCCTGTAGACAAGACGCTACCTCACTCAAAACGCGACCAGGTGTCCGCGGCGCTACGTGTCGCCACCAGTAGTCAGGAGGCGGACGCAATTTGTCCGCCGGTGGTGACGCTACGCCGAATGGGTGATTGTATCGCGGGATCAGTTCTTCTGGCGCCACGAACAAAGAAGAACAGTACAGAGCTCGGCATCCGTCAATCCCCAGCGTATCGCGCGTATAGGGGGGCTGCACTTCCTGCGATCCGCGATGCGGTTTCGCAGATCGGCTCACTTCAAGCTGATGTCCGTTACAACGTTTGCGCTCATTTCTACCCGGACAGCTCGGGAAATAGAGCCGACGCCAATAATTTTTATGCGTCTCTCGCCGATCTACTCGAGAACGCGGGCTTGATTCCCAACGATCGCCAGTTCTGCAGATGGTGGGGGAGTGATGTGTTTGTTGACCACGGCACAACTCCACGGACTGAATTCGTAATCACCCCCATCGAGATGGTTACTGTGACTGTAAGCCCGAGTATGTGGCGTCTTCTCTCGCGCGGGTGCACTGCGTGACCACTATGCAAATCAAGATGGATGTCGATGGTTTATCCCCCTTGCCAGGAGATGTTCGATCCAACCTGAGCGCCACTACTTCGCGGGAAATCCGGTTCTATCGCGCGAGCGAACGCCCGTATGGAGTCTTCTCAAATCTCCATCGACGTCCGATTAGTTTCGAAGGCCGCGATTTCCCCACTGCAGAGCACGCATACCAGTTTGGCAAGGCGCGAAAGCCAGCCGTACAGGAATGGTTAATGGCCGCACCATCTCCGTCTCTTCTCGCGATGGCTGCTCACGGATTGTACGCGTGGGACATTGCGCCTGGATGGTCGCAAGCGAAGGTCGATCGAATGCGTTGCGTCCTACAGTCAAAGTTCTCTCAACACGCCGATTTGCGAGAGATTCTCATCGGAACTGGCGACGCGCGCCTGGTTGAATCGGCCACTGCTGATTCGTCGGTCAACCGTTTCTGGGGAGAAGTCAACGGACAAGGCCGAAACATGCTTGGAACACTCCTTATGGAAGTACGTGAGTCCATCTTGGCGCGCAACGAACATCAAGACGACGGTGGTGGTGGTCTGTAGCCAAGCGGATGGGAGTCCAGTTTGGGTGTAGCGTGCCCGACGCAGCCGCAAGGGTGAAACTCCGGCGCGAACACTCATGGATAGACGGGGATCATAGCTGCAAATGAGCCTGACGGGTTGCAGATCGGGATTCTAGAAGCCCGACCAAAGACGAGCGCGTGCCCTGGGGCAGAGAGCTGCACGAGGTAGCTACACCCAAACTGGATCGAATACGGAACAGCTCGCGCAGGTGCAGTTCCGCTTGTGGACAGCCGTGGAGGTAAGAAGATGAGCCGGTCCGTGAAGTCTAGGAACTCCATTCGTTTTGACATCCCGGTCCCGCCTGTGGCATACGGTCGGGAACATGTCGATGCTCAACTACCGACTGGCTGGCGTCGGGGAGTTGTAGTAGAGGGCCGCTCATTTACTTCCTACGGCGCAGTCAACCCGCACGTCGTTTTTGTTCGCACAGACGGAGCGGAAGTCAACATGATCCACGAGACATGGCGTCCTGATTGGCGTAGTCACAGGGTGTGGGCCGCCTTTGCGCCAGGTGAGGACTATCCGTTGACATTTGACCGTTGGCACTCGCGGGCTAGATCGCCGCGGTTATACATGACGCCAACGGCTGCGATTCAGATGTTGAACCGCGAATTTCCGATGACAAGACGGCGGAGCCGTTGAGAGGTCGTATATGAGCAGACACAGAAAGTCACCAAATGATCCGGTAACAGCGACGGAAGCGAGTACTGCTACGCGGTGTGCGCGTCAGTATTATCTCGAGCATGTGGCCCTGGCTCCGATTGGCGCGGATGCGCAGCGTAGCCGCCGCGCTGGAACCGAGCGTCACAACGAGTACACTCGCCAACACTTCGGAGTCGGTAAACGCCGGAGGCGTTCGCTGCTGCGTACGATACTGGCTGCTCTCGGCTTGCTGGCACTCGCGTGGTTCGCCCTTCGCGCTGTTGGGTTGATCCGATGATAGCGATCGCTGTGTTTGTACTATGTCTTTGCGTGTTGGTTTGGTATCGCGCTACGCGCAAACGCGCCGGCGTGTCCTTGGTTGCCGCTGATGTGAGTGGTGGTGGGCGTCGGTGGACGTTGAGAGACCCGCGCCTTAACGTCGTAGCGGTGGCTGATCATGTGTTGGGCATTACTGATGCGGGTGGTCACCGGGTAATGTTTCCTCACGAGCTCAAGCCGACACGGAGGGCGAGAAAGCCATATACGGCGGACGTGGTGCAGCTCGGCGCACAGATGGCCGGACTGCAAGCCGAAGTCGGGAGTAAGTTCGCGGGGTTCGGTATCCTTGAGTATAGTGGCGGCCGGCAGTTCCGTATCGAGTGGAATGAACAGGTTGCCACGACGCTCGAGCGCGCCGTTGGCCTTGTTCGGACCCTTCGCGCCGCACGGACGCCACCGCCGCGGACTCACAACGAAGTGCATATCTGTCAGCACTGTCCGGTCAGAGACTCATGCGACCAGAGGTTGTCATAACAATTCGGCGACGTGTGGCGCTACAGGCGCAGGTGCATCAGTGAGTAACCATTTGAGTGAGGGATAATATGTCACCAAAAGTGCGTGACGTTTCAGATCGCAAGACGCTTTATATGAGTGACATCCGGAAGGAAGGTCGCATTGCTGTTCGTTTCGGGTCATTCTTTGAGAGTGTGAACAACCCTGGCCAGTGGGTCGCGGATATTGAGTGGCGCGGTGAGCGCCGCTACTTCAACGTCGACGGTGAGGTAGACCGGGAAAGTTTCAAGCGCCTCCCTGAAAACCTGGATGTTGAGATCGAAAGTGTTGGTCGCTCTGGACTCGACAAGGTTGCGATATGGAAAGGCGATCGGCGAATTGACTTGCACGCTGAGAAGGAACGTGCTGTAGTCGACGAAATTGGTGGCGCAACGAGCTCGAACGAAGTCAGCACCCCTGCGGCCGCCCCCATCTCCCTCGATCAAGTGCTTAAAGCTTACGCGAAGGCGTTCCTCAAAGCCGTGCCAATGGTGAATGAGTTAGATCCCGCAGGAGAGCAGGGACTGACGGCCGAGAAGATTGTGGCTACAGTTCTTACGGCCTATCTAGTGTTGCTTCCAACGGTAAGAAACATTTCGGGTCCGCTAAACAACGGAATGGCGGAAGGCAAAAGATGTGGATGCCGTTGTCGTTAAATGACTTACGGCTGGCGTTTAGCTGATTTTCGGGGCCTTGAAAACAACCGATCGCGGCAGTGGGAGGCGCGCGGTTAGTGCGTCTGCTGCAGTGGAGGGCGGAAACGCGAGGTTAGAGTGGGGATGGAGCTCTCATGGATGGCCGTGATTCTTCGGGCGCGGTAAGAATCTCTGCGCCCGAAGAATCAGTCACCCAGTTCCAATCTCGGGAGAATCCTTTATAGACCGTCAACCATCGGCGAAACTTGAGCTGTACTTCTACTTCAGTGGCTCGGGTGACGATATCAAGGAGCGAATACTTTCTTGCTGCAATGGGCGCATGTGCGCCGGCATAAGTTTGTAGTAACCCATCGTAGTGCGGATGTCGGCGTGACCCATCGCCTGCATAACGATTTGGGCGGAGTGGCCGGCCCCAAGCCAGGTGGTAACGCGGCGGTGGCGCAGGTCGTGTTGGCGAAATCCGTGACGGATTTTGGCGATGCGTGCGGCCCGCATGAATGGCTTGCGAAAACACTGGATCCGATCGCCAGCCGAAATACCACGGTCGGTGGTGGTATGGTGAAATACCCAAGGCGATGTGAGCTCCTGCGAGCCGTAACGCTGATCCATGAAACGCCGGTGTTCAATAATCGCGTTTCGCAAGTGCGCTGTGATTGGAACGACTCTCGACTCCTCAGTCTTGGTATCGTGGGTGCCTGGTCGCGAGATAGTGTGTGCGATCCCATCGGCATCGCGGCCGGTGGCGATGCGTATCATGCCGTCATTGAGGTCGAAGTCTTCCCAACGGAGAAATAGCGCCTCCGAATCGCATCGGACTCCTGACTCGCTGAGGAGTAGCGTGTAGAACCATAGCATTGGATTGTGCTCTGTCGCGCCTAGCAACGTCAATAGTTCGTGATCTGAAAGGATAACTGGGTGAAATTTGGGAATCTTTGGGAGTTGCGGTATCGCCTTTGATACTGGGTTGTCGTGCCTTAACTCCTCCATCTCTGCGCGCCTAAATACAAGGCGCAATATTCGTAGGTCCTTGCGCACGGTGCGCTCTGCGATGGGGGTCGTGCGTTTGGAGCGGTTGGTTAGTTCCTTTTCGCGATCTTTGGTACGCGGTTTCGCAGGTGGTCTTCCGGGCGTACCGCTGGGGTGGTAATTCCGTCGCCAAGTTGCGTATTCAATGACGACCGCTGGTGTGACTTGCACTAGATCCGGGTTGCCGCGGGATGCGAAAAACGCACGAAGCGGTGTAAGAGAGGTTCTGTAGCAACGTTGAGTTTGCGGTTTCCGCGTCGCCAAATCATAGTCGTCGTAACGTTGTATCAACGACAGCATGTCAGTCGCGATCTGTGGTGATAATATGCGGTGCCTTTCCGCACGCTCGGCATTATTGGTCAGTTCGGCGTACTGCGACTTCGCAGCGGCCTCAGCTATAGCGCGATTGGTTGTCTTGACGGTAAATCGGCAGCGTTTGCCCGCAACGCATAGCGAGACCCGATATGCGTTGCCCCGTCGCTCTATGCAGCCCGGCGTCTTTCGATGCCGGCTCATCGGTTTGTCTCCCGCGTGCCACTGTTTGCGGTTTGTTGTTGAGCAAAGGGGAGAACATCTTCAAGCGGCGTCGTAATGCGCTCGTAGGCAGTAAGCCACTGACGGACCTCGCCGACAATGAATACAAGTGCGCCACCGGTGTCTTTGCGAGATGGGAGTTGAATGAGCCCTGTCCGCGGGCTTGTGTGTCGGTAAACCCAGTTGCGTGACTTCCCCAGCGCTGCGGCAAGTTCGGTTGCCGACAGACGCACCGACTCTGGCATAGTCCAAAACCGATCTCGGAGAGGCGTATCTAATCGTGGTTTGGAGTCAGTATTGGAGACGATGTCGGTTCTGGACGTTGAGCATTCATCGGCCAGCCGCTGACCGATAGCGGCGAGATCATGTATCACGGCATCACACAGTGAGCCTCCGTCGACCATGCACTTGAATGATTGGAAGTCGGCACGCCGCCGTTCCCATTGAGTTATGCAAGCGTGTACCAGCTCAGCCGCGTGACGATTTACGTCGTCTGCTGACGGACGTTGATCGGGGACGTATTCGGCGGAGGCGGGCGTTTGGCCCTTCTTGGGTGCGGTGGTGGACTTCGGCTTAAGCGCATCTACTATCGGCTGGTGTTTTTGCATCCTTGCCCCTGCGCCTGCGCGGCGGGAGGCCTGGGACGAATTAGAGCCGTGGGGAGCTGACCCGCGCGACTAAGCGATGCTCCGTATCGCCGCAGTCGCGTTTGAACGATCGAAGAGCAGCGGATGGACACCCCTCAACGATTTTGGAACGGAGAGCCATACGTAAGGGGGGTGCGCGTCGTGGCCGGGTAGTGAATTTCGGCTCGGCAACAATTGCCGTAGATGTGCAGATCCTTGCCGCTCAACGTGTTACGGGAGAGAGTCTCGCCTTGGATGGTGGTTTGCGATATGTTTTGGGCTCATCCTGTTTGAGGTTTTGGGCTCTGATGGATAGCGCCGTGTTTGGTAAGCAGATCAAAGTATTTTTCGGCGCCAAGACAGAAGTCAATGCGGTTTATGCGCTTGTTGAGGCGGCCGAATTGATCCCGTCCCACGATTGGGGCAGCTTACAACCGGATTCCAGGTATCCGCGGGCCCTTCAGGGACGTGCGTACTCTGGTCAGTTCGGCCTGGCGGCAGCGGCTGTTGTTGCCACCGAGTTGCTTCAGTGGGTGTATGTCCTTGATCCTACCAAGTTTCCCTGGGGTGGACCGCCGGTCTGCCTTGGCAAGGGAGACGTCCTTGCAGGAAACCAACGCGCCATCCTTCTGCAGCGCGCCGCGCTTCGGGGAGATGCGAGGCATGTAGCGGCATACGAGAAGTACCGAACAGAGTTGTTTGCCACCCTGGATTATTGGGGAGTGGGCGCTGGCGCCGTTCAATCCTTGAGCTCCCCTGTGCTTGTCCGGATACTGGATGAGGAGCAATGGAAAACGATCGGGGACAAGGAACGCGAAAGACGCCTGCGGCGTCTCAACATGCTCTCAGATCGAGCGCCAACGAAGGCCTACGATGTGCTCTCGGACGGTCTCGCTATGGCTTATTCAGTGCTCCATATCGAAGACCGCAGTTCACGGGATACGATCGCAACTCTCGCTCGGCTCATTGATGGCTCATCGCTCGATGATGTGTTGAGCGGATCGCACGGCTATGCAATCGTGTCAGCCCTAACTCGCTTCGGCGCCCTGACCTCGTCGGAGCATCCATCGCTCATCGAACCAGCCACGAAGAGACTGTCTTCAGCCGGCCGGTCGCGCGTCACTTGGATGATCCGCGCACTTGTCGTTAATGATCGAACTGTGCTCGGTTCGACATCGGATCAGGTGCTTCAGAAGCTGGATCGAAGTTGGGCGAATCTGTTAACGTTTGCGCATGGGGAGGCAGGTGACTTGGTTCGCAAGCGGTTGTTCCAGGCGTTTGAAAGGTTGGGAACAACCAAAGCTGAGGGTGGGCTTACTGCGGCGCATGGGGAGCCGGATCCCAGGTTGCGTACACCGGCTGAGCCGAACAGTAGATTGCTAGCGGAGTGTCTTGAGAGCTTGGGGAAAGAAGATGTGGCCGGGTTCATGGCTAAGTGGTTACCGACACTAATACATGACGATGCCGAGGCCGAAGAACCATTATTCGCTGGATTTGAAATCCCCGTTGAAAAAGGCGAAATTGCCGAGCGTGCCGTCCTAGAGGACGCTCTCCTAGTGATCCAGCGGCGGGGATTGACACGTTCCGGCCGACAGTTGCCCTATCCCGAGGACTATCTGTCTCCGACGGAGTGGGCTGCTCTTGAGCCCCTCATGCCCCATCCCACGACGCGCCAATCGCCGGCAAACAGAGGGGGACGCCCCACTCACGGTAATCAGGCGCTTGCTGCAGCACTTGTATATGCGTTTGAAATCGGTGCAACTCCAGCCACTCTTTTTTCAGTTTGGCGGGAAATGCCAACGGTGTGGACTAAGCGCGGACTCGTTTGTCGAAGAACAACGCTCCAGAGACGACTGGCACTGTTTGACACAATGCCTGAGCGCCGTGCCGAGTTCTTTGCATTAGTGGCAGAAATTGCTGCAGGCCGTGAAAGCAATCGGTTGAGGTGACGCACATCGCTGCAACCGCATATTAGCGGTGTATGGCAGCATGGCCGGTGAGTCGCCACGTCATGCGTCGAGCAAGTTTTTTGTCGGCAGTGGAAGATAGGCGGCGAATTAGTCGACGGTACGCCAAAGCCTTGAACTACCAGTTGGATAGAAAAGTCGCCGACTGGATCTCTCGGAGGAAGCCGAATCTGTCACGGTAGCGGATTCGAGCCGTTACATCGAGCCATCTTCCGATCGACGAATCCGTCGTAACCTGTTTGCCATCTTTCATCATGGACAGCGTTCGCAAGTCGAGTTCGACTTCTCGCGATGCTTCCGGCTCGAGCGCGATCCCAGTGAAAATAGTGGCTCTGTAAAAGATCGATGCGTCGACCTTCGATACGACATCAAAGACTAGATGGATCTCGTTTACGATTGTATCTGCGACATTTACGATCCGGAGAACTGGTCCAGTTGGACCTGCCCAATGCCCGCCATCCACGAAACCACATTGAAGGGGATCCTGTGCTACCATGCTGCCTGTTCTTGTTCCTTTGGCGCGGATCAGATATTCGAGCTCCTGAAGGCTGAGCCGACCCACCGTCGCTCCGCGACGTGTGTAAACGAACGACGATGATAGTGTGGATCCAATATCGCGTAATGCGTAGTAAGGGTGCGTTTCGGTCCAGAGCACGCCGACGATGCCGACGGTCTTTCCGTCCAACGTCACATGGGCTACACGCATTTCTATTGATGGTGACGTGTAGGAGACGATGATCTGCGTGAGTCTATCTGCATCGAGTGGCTCGGCAATCCCAAGTATCCGGCCTCCGTGTCGCCGATCTTCCACCCCAAGGAGGAGATAACTATTCTTTTCACGCTCCGTGACGTTTGCGAGAGCGAGGATATCCTTCACGAATTCGCCCTTTTGCTCGGACACTGCTAAGTCGTAGCCCGACTGCTTGAACTCGACATTACGTGATTCATCTTCTGCTATCAAGCCGCGTAGTATTTCTTCGGTGAGTGGCCACGGAGGAGTCATGACGTGTATGTAGTAGTTGCAGAGATCAGTTGCAGAGATCGCCGGATGTTAGCAAATCAGGGACGTCATCGAATCGCAGTAGAGTCGCAGCGAACATCGCACCGTCGTAATCAAACCTGCCTGAGCTGCTGCCGGTTCAGTGGACACACGGCTAAGCTACATGTTCTTGCTGCTCGAAGTCCATAGGGCTCAGATAGCCCAGCGTTGAGTGCCTCCGGATTGGATTGTAAAAGCGCTCGATGTAATCGAATACGTCGGAGCGGGCTGCATTCCTGGTGCGATACATCTTCCGTGCAGTACGCTCGGTCTTGAGCGAAGAGAAGAAACTCTCCATCGCCGAATTGTCCCAGACGTTCCCAGATCGGCTCATGCTGCATGTGACGCCGAGTGCGCTCAAGAACCGCTGGAATGATTCGCTCGTGTATTGGCTTCCACGATCCGAGTGGTGAAGGAGTTCTCGTTGAGAGCCAGTTTGCGCTCTGCCACGTCGCCACACGGCCATCGTAAGCGCATCGGTCACCAGCTGTGACGTCATCGTGGGTTGCATCGACCAGCCGACCACTCTGCGTGAATACAGATCCAACACCACGGCCACGTACAGCCAGCCCGCAGCGGTCCAGACGAAGGTAAAATCAGCAGCCCATTTCTCATTCGGCGCAGATGCTGTGAATTGTCGGTCCAGAATGTTCGGTGCAAGCGCACCGATATTCCGCTCGCCGGTATCCAATGGGCGAGCCCGTCGCCTAGGTCGCGCTCTGAGTGCCTGCACTCGCATCAGACGCTCAATCCGGTGCAGACCACAGTGATGGCCAGCGCCCGCGACATCACGCCACACGCGACGAGCGCCGTAAGTGCGGTCGCTGGAGAGAAAGCTGGTACGCACTTCCTGTCCGATCATCGCATCGCTCACACTACGCGCGCTCGGGATACGCGTAAGCCAAGCGTAGAATCCGCTGCGCGAGACACCGAGCGCCTCGCACGTCAGCTCGACCGGCCAGATCACTCGGTGCTTCGCCACAAAGCCGAATTTCATATCGACTCCACTGCGAAGTAGGCCGCGATGAGTTCAATCGGTCACTGCAACGGTGCGTACAAACTGCATCGACGGCGTGGAATAGCCAAGAGCTTTTCTTGGCCTGTCGTTAAGCTTTTGTGCAATCACATCCAGTTTGGCTTGGGTGAACACCGACAGGTCGGTGCCGTAAGGGAAATACTGCCGTAGTAGGCCATTGGTGTTCTCGTTCGACCCACGCTGCCATGGACTTTGCGGATCGCAGAAGTAGACTGGCACTCCAGTGCGCGCGCTGAAGGCTTCGTGTTCAGCTAGCTCCATTCCTCGATCCCAAGTGAGTGATGCCATTAGCTCCTCCGGAAGTTGACTGACCTGGCGCACGAGCGCCTGTATCACGCTGGCGCTGTCTTTTCCCGCAACCTGCACGAGAACCGTGAAGCGCGAGCGTCGTTCAACCAACGTCGCCACATGCGTATTCCTGGCGCCCGCGATGAGATCGCCTTCCCAGTGGCCAACGGTCGCACGCGCTTCTATCGCGACCGGTCGGTCGCGGATCGAGACGGCATTACGAATACGCCCTCGCTCTTGTCCTGCAGTGGTGAAGTGTTTGCCGCGTCGCATCGTGCGCTTACTCCGCAGATGCGTGATCAGCGCCTTCTGCAAGACGCCGCGCGTCTGAATGAAGAGGCTGCGATAGATTGTCTCGTGCGAAACCCACATCGCACGATCGCCGCCGAAAGAAATGCGTAACCACCCGGCGATCTGCTGTGGTGACCAATCGTCCTTCAGCTTCTGAGCGACGATCCCTCGCAGTTCATTGTTCGCCGCGAGTACACATTGCTTGGGTCGCTTGGTTTGTGTCCACGCTCGTACATCCGCGCTCGCAGCTCGATATCGCGTCCGGCCATGATTGCGGGCGACCTCACGGCTGATCGTCGATGGAGGTCGTCGAAGCCGAGTTGCAATTGCCCGAAACGACAGCCCAGTCACCAAGCCCCTAGAAATCTCCTCCCGGTCCGCCAGCGTCAAGGCCCAGCGTGCTCGAGTACGAGCCGCCGGTGCGACACCGCCGTTCGCCGTAAGGACGCCGTGGACAGAACCCGGCGCTTTCCCAAGCGCTCGGCCGATCTCGCTGAGCGACTGGCCCTGCTTCCATCGGAACCATAGGTCTTTCTTCTGCTGCGGGGACAATCCAGGTCGACCGAGCTGCGCCATTCGGGACACTCCGGGAGGATGGTTAAATCACTCCCGTTGCAATCACCCATTGAACCCACCGCGGCTTTTTTCAGGATGTCGCGCTCCATCTTGAGCTTCGCAACTTCCCGTCTCAATCTCGTCAGCTCAGCCTGTTCAGGTTTCTGCTGACCCTCGCCAGGAAAGGCGTGCGCCGGATCCGCTTTCTGCTCCCGCACCCACTTCCGAAGCACATTAGGATTGAGCCCTAAATCGCGAGCTGCTTGAGCGACTGTGACACCGCGCTGCGTGACGAGCTGAACAGATTCCTGCTTGTACTCCTTCGTAAATCTCCGTCTCGTACCCATCCCGACCTCCGATTCCTCTCAGTCCACCTAAATATGGTGTCCTTGAAACCGGCAGCAGCTCATTCAGCCCATCGGTCCGAGGGCAGCAAAGCGGACTGGAAGACTTAAGAAAGCGACAGCCCCAACCCCCATTGTGATCACAGTCTCCGCGCTATGCGAGTTAGCAGCGTGCGCCTACCGCTTTCCTGGGCCCAGAACGCAATACTAAACGTCCAGATCGCGTAGCATGCCGCCCGAACCAGCCAAGCTCTATCCGAGGATAGGAGCACCAACGCTACGAATCCAGAAAGCCATGCAATTAGTGCTAAGCGCACCACATTGATCCGACGGCTTAGGGGAGGTTGAAGGAGGACTGACATCATTAATTAGGCTCTGGTAACAGTAACTCCAGCAAGAATCACGCAATGCGATCCGCCTATATGTGCCTAGTTAACTTCGTCCTCGGTTTGGAAAATCGCTTAAGGCGTGATGGTGCTGTTATGCACCAAGCAGTGAACATGGTTAATCAATGTGCCTTGGCCAGCCTTTCCGTCTCAGCGCGCCACCAGCCATCGATTCCGCGCGTATCAGTTGGGCCTATGAACTCGTGTAAACGCGCGAGCACTTCTGTAGCCGAACCAGTTACATTCGCGAATCGTAGTAGGCCTGGTATCCCGGTACGGTGGAAGATTGCCTCCACAATGACTGCATCTGTTGTATACATAGCATTGCTCGCTTCCGAACCACCTGGAGAGTTACCACCTAGCACCTGTGCTATAGTGACGTCTGGGTGAGCTAACTGATACTTGTGCAGTAGAGTGTACATCTCCGTTACTGGATGACCGTCGTGACCTCCTAACCAGACCGCAACTCCTTCATTAAACGCGGCGGTGCGGCTATTCAGGGTCGGCGACAGAACCACATGCACGAATTCGTGGAGATAGTCTTCACCGACTCTGGGATCGCCAATTAAGACAATTCCTGCCCGGGGGATTGAGCGTCCTCCGAATCCGGTCTCCGGTCCCGAGCCATCGGGGAAAAAGTCAAGGCCCATCGTGCGCCATGCTTCGTCCGTCGAGGCAGTAACGTAAGCGTCAATATGCTCTGGCAATCGAACCGAGAAGAGCCGGCCAACCGAGTCAACGAAAGTGGCAGTTTCCCTCGCCTTGGACGGCGATTGTATCTGGCCAGGAGCGTACCAGAACGTTATCCGCCCAGCATTACGTCGAGCCCAATCACGTGTGAGCCGAGGGAGTGCGCCTGCCAACTGCCAACCAAATGGCGATCCAGAGGCACGGACCGCGAACAGTCTCTCTAGGGCGAGTGCGGAAACGGGCTCGCCAGTTTTTGGACTGTTCGCATGGAGAAGTTTTACAGCGTAGACACTGTCACCGGGGAATGCTGGTGTGACAGCGAGGATGGTCACGTTGAATCCTTGGTATGCGTTAGTCACAAGGTCCCCAAATCGCGCGTCAAGCTTGGTTCCGACGCTCCATAGACCGCGGCGTCGAGCCGTGGAGTCAGGATTCGCGAGGTAAGCCCGGGTGAGCGCGACGATGTCGTGAACTTCGGCTATTGTTGTATCGATGCCAAATCCAAGCCCGACGGCTGGGGCGGGCGCTTGCGCTCCGATAACAATTGGTGCTAGCAGCAATAATCCAACCGTGGCCGCACTATGCCACATTCCAAGTCGTAACCCGCTCGGCAAGGTCAACCTCCTCAAAAGGAATCGAAAAGCACCTGTGCAACCGGCCTTTGGATGGCGGTGCTCTCTGGATGGATCCTAAGCTGTTTCGCTGATGGAAAATAGACAATACGCGCGGATCATCGTTTTGTCGAGTGCACCGTTGGCAGAGCAGAAGGAGTACCCTAGTTAGAGTCTTTTTTGACGGCGAGCACATCAGCGACGCACGCTTCCGTTAGTCGAGGTGGTTGTGATTGGACGGGCTGAATTGCCGATGACAGATCGACTGACAGATCGACTGACAGATCGACTGACAGATCGACGAATTCGACATCGATGCACGCTGGAACCGATTAGCCCCGTTGCGCCGATGTCAAACCGATCGTAGGTTCGGGTTCGCTGCCGGAGTTGTAGCGCGCTACCGGTAAGTGTCAAGGTAGTTGTCGCATGATGGTTTATGCTGCTGTTCGATTTTCCTGTCGAAGTACTGTGGATTCAGGGTTGAGTCGTACGTCCTTGATCGGTTCCCAATTGCGCACCGGCCCGGTCCAGCGATCAGGCCGTTCTGTGCGCGCAGTGTTGTACACCGCCTGACGCGCAGCAAGGATCTCGACATCACGCCTCGTGTGCCTGTCCTCTGGTGTAACGAAACGAATTGAGCTGTGCAGGTGCTGCGTGTTGTACCAGCGCACGAAAGCCGAGACCCAGGCACGTGCGGCTTGGATGTTGGCGAAGGGCTTGTTCGGATACTCGGGGCGGTACTTCAGCGTTCGGAAGAGTGACTCTGAAAACGCGTTGTCGTTGCTCACACCCGGCCTGCTAAATGATGCCAGCACGCCCAGACGCTCCAGTGTTACGACCATCGTAGCACCCTTCATGGGACCACCGTTGTCGGAGTGCAGTACAAGGCTACCAGGATCGGCGCGTTCGGTGTGACACGTCGCCGTGAATAAGCTGGCCGACAGTTCCGCAGCTTCGACGTCGTACACCTCGAAGCCCACGATCTTGCGGCTCCAGATGTCCATGATCAGGTACAGGTAAAAGAACACGCCACGCACCGGTGTCGTGAGATACGTTATGTCCCAGCTCCACACCTGATTTGGTCTCGTTGCCAAGTGCGATCTTGAAGCGCTACTCCCACGTCGCACCGGCGCCTTGGAGCGACCACGGTGTTGGAGCTGCTTCTCTTTCTCTTAAGATGCGATAGATCGTGGACTCCGACGCCAGATACACGCCGTCATCAGCCAGGCGCGGCACGATCTGATTGGGCGATAGATCGCGGAATGGAGCAGAGTTCACGGCCGTGAGGACATCTATGCGTTCTTCGCCCGTGAGCTTGTTGGACGGTGCTGCTCTCTTAGCCGACCGCGTGCACCGCGCGTCTTCGATCTGTCCACCGCCTTTCTCGCTGCGCCAGCGCTCAAGCGTACGAACGCTCACGCCCATGAGCTCCGAGCAGCGTCTCCGCCGTGCGCCAGATACAACAGCCTCCTCGATCAAGGTCAGGATCATTTCCCGCGTCTCGCGTCCGTGGTATCGTCCTCGTCCTCCCAAGTCCCCCAGATCTCCTGGACTTTTTTTTTCAATACCAGCAGTGCTGCTGTCTCGGCCAGCGCTTTGTCCTTCCGACGGACCTCGCGCTCCAGCTCCTTGATGCGCGCGGCAGTGCGTAAGTCCTCACTCGAAGGTTTGGCGCGACCTCTGGCCATCTCTCCAAGCGCGGCCTCCGCTGAGTGGCGCCACTCAGCTAGCTGCGTCTCGTGCATCCCTTCATGCCTGAGCAGTGCGCCCAGATCACTCTCGCTGAGCCCGGCCGCCTCTGTGACGACGCGAAGCTTCTCAGCGCCGGTCCACGCCTTCTTGCTGTTCTTTGTCTTCCCCGAGGATCGCGTCATACCTCCAACGCTACCCACCTCGCGCAGCCACCGCGAGAGGGAGCCCTGCGACACCCCGGTTTCCTGTGACAATGCATTGGCGCTCACAGCCCTCGGGCCGGCCATCCGCGCTATCATCCGAGATCGGAACGCTTCACTGTACTGCGGCACAATTGTCTTCCACCTCGCCCCCTTTGTTGTTATACACACAGCCGGTTCACACCGGCCGTGCGACAACTATCCTGACACAGGGGGTACGTCGTCCTCGAAACCGGCTTCATGCCAGCTTCTCACAGGTTGCTCACCGACCCCGAAGCGTCGCACCCGGTCGCTTGTCAGCCGCGCTCCATTCCCCGAATTACTTCAACCACTCGTGAAGATGAAGAAAGCTGCCAATATTTCAACGCGCTGAAAGGTCCAATTTCGCCTGAGGCACCACTCAGTGGTCTTCGCCATAGCCAAGCTCGACCAGCAGTCATCAGGGTTAATTATGGCAGGAAGTAACATTCAAGCCAAGATCCAATGTCCTGCTCTGCGCCCCTATTGCACGTGACATCGCCTACTCTGCCATGCCTCCGATTGATCTTACCGCGGATTATTTCCGTTACGTAAATGAAATTGCGAACGAGTGTCTAAAAAGGGCCGTCCCAGCTGTCGAATTTCTTGAAACACCACCGTCAGGATGGGGAGAAATCGTTCGCCAGCTTGTCGATATCCGGTCCCGACTTGTGACATCTGATGACGCCGCAAACGCTGCAGGCATGTTGTCGACAGGTTATTTCGTCACATACATCGGCGCGGATCGCATTGCGGCTTTTGCTGCTCAGGCTGATATCTCGGCTAGATGTCAGCAGCTCTTTCTACAACGGCGATGCAGCCCGTATAGTCGCGGAGACGCCCTCTTCCACGCATACCCACATTTGTTCGACACCCTACTTAATGACGAACTCATTCCTTTGAGCGAAGTCCCGCGAAGACGCGGTGCCGGCCACGTAGCGGTCGGATCTCACTTTGCAGCGATTGACGGCGCCGTCACACCAGAATTATTGGATTGGGTGACAGACACCTTTCCAACTTTACCGAAGTGGATCCGGCTAGATGCACACAGCCTGTGGGACAAATGTCCAATGCGAACTGTTCGCGAGGCGATCATTGTCCCGACAAGACCGGAATGGTGGCGAGACTTATCAGTTATCAACCGCACAAATTTCCATGCTCGCCATGACCTGTTCCCCGTTACGCCAAGCCCGCAGACTGTTCTAGAATTTTGGGACTATGAGGTCCGACATATACGGAGGTTGGAAGTTAACGTTGCGCGAGACGGGCGCGGGACGCTAAGCCTCCTAATTGAAGAACTATCGCACATCGATCCCGCGACGCAGCAGTTGCTTGGCTACTGCCTTCATTTGGATACTGTTGATCCGGTGGGCACATCGTTTGCGGCGTCGACGCTCTTACATCTCGATCTGGCGATCAATCTTTACGAATGTCAACGCGCCGCGGAACGAGAGGCTGCCACCCTTCGCGACGGAGTCAACGTTGAAGCGACGAGCCGTACTCATATCTTCCGGATTAACAATGTGCCCTTCACGTCGTTACCCGGCTTTTGTCGTCGGTTCTTCCGAGCGGCTAGTCTCGCCGACGAATATCTACACGCACAGTTTGGTGCAGAGGCGTAGTCGATGTCTGTTAGCACCTTGCCACAATCTCGTCGCCACTCAGCTCAGCTTGCCATGGCACTTCTTGTACTTCTTACCGCTGCCACAGGGACATGGATCGTTTCTTGGGGCTGTTGGATAAGGAGAGCGTAACATTTCCTCTAATTGCGCCATGCGCTGTATAACTGGCATTATCTCCTCTGCCGGTACACTCACAGCTCCGAACTGCACTGCTTTGGGGCCACGATTTATAATCTCAAACCTTGCTTCCGCGAGACTGATGAATTCATGAATCACCGGATCGTCGCGGAGGGGTCGACGAATGTTATCGAGTGAGCGTCCTTCGAATACTCGAATCGGATCTGGGACAAATGCTATGATGCGCTCATCGTCGACACGTGGTGTCACGTCCACTGGACGGCCGTCCGGCGCACGCCATATTGCGTGGAACTCAGCCTCGATGAGCACAGTGGGCCATTCCCAAATTGCCCATCCGTATTCGATTTCACCGCCGTGCTCCATGACTTGCCGTTCGACGTTTGCAAAGCACTCGTTGATTTCGCCATCTACACGTGGCTCTACACCAACGAAGACTGGCAGGCCGCCAGCGACGGCGGTCTCTGCAATCGACAGTACGTCTCGACTGATAATACGAGGGGCACGCGTCAACAGTAGTAAATCAGAGGTCGGTTACGCCATCCACAGTACCGCGAGGCCGCGGCTGTGGACACTATCGTTAACGGGAAAAGAGTCTCATTTCTTGCCGCCGGCCTGTAGTTGCGCCCCCAGCGCCAGAGCTTGCCGCCGCACCTCTTCGCTAATAACGAACCGCTTTCCAACGAGGTCGAGTGTCGTCATGATGAACGCACCTGGGTCATGCTGGCGGTATGTTAACGTCTTGGTATCCAAATCGGTAAGCCTTGGATCGAACGTATTATACAGATCTTCGTACGTCACCCCTTCCGCTGCGCTGTTCGTAACTGCTACGAGTCGTACGCCGATATCCCGACTTACCACACCACCATCTATGCTAACGCCACGTCTCAACAGATGAGAATAGAGCGCCGGCGTAATACCGTGAATTCTCATGTCCTATACTGTTGCAAATTGGCCACGCAAGTAACACGATCGTAGGTCACGGTCCAAGAGCATCTCGCACACTTCCTACTGCAATTCCTGTTAGTCGATGAGCCATCTTCGTCGCCTGCTCGTCTCCGAAACTGGCAACGATGTCGATCGCAAGCCGTACTGCGTCCGGTGATGATGTCGCGTGGCCTGCAATGAGACTCTCGGCCTCCTCACGAAATAACGGCGGGATGACATCCAGCTGATCGTGGTTGATGGCGTCGTGATATATCGTGAAGAGTTCTCGGATAATGCGGCGCTGTCCAGTCTGGAGGCTCGCGAGGCGAGGGTTCGTTATGACGAAGTCCCAGACGAGTTGCTTGAGGAACTGAATATCGAGTTTCCGAGCTGGGGTGATCTCCACCCTCCAGACGCAGGTGGGGTCTGATTGCAGCGTCACAGCTTGGACGAAATTGCCAATTTGCGTTGATGTGAACGCCCGAAGTCCAGCTCGCTGCGCTCTCGTGCCAGAATAGGGCAAGCCTAAACGCACAAGACCGAGAAGATTCTCGAGCTGCCTCATCTCCGGCATCGCAATCATTGGTCCGCCTTGCTGCTGCCAACGTGCGAGGAAGTCGTAAAATTGCGACCGATCCGTAGCAAGCTGGTCGAGAGGCAGCAGACCTGCCCTGTAGAAGTCATCCACATCGTGAACGCTATAGGCAATGTCATCGGCGAGATCCATGATCTGCGCTTCGGGACACTGTTCGAATGCTGCTGGCCCAAGCACGCGAGCGAAGTCGAATGCTACGTCGTCGCTGGCGTATGCTCCGAACTTACCTTTTTTATGTGGTGACGTCGTGGGAGGAATTTTGGTCGCCACCCACGGATACTTGAGCACCGCGTTTAGCGAGGCCCTTGTAAGGTCGAGACCGTTCGGCCACCTAGGCCCGAGCTCGGCCAGACGGGTAATGATCCGAAAGGATTGAGCATTGCCCTCGAATCCGTCGGAGAGACCATTGGCATGCGCGATTCGATTTAGCTCGTCCTCCGCTGCATGGCCGAATGGAGGGTGGCCGAGATCATGTGCCATCGCTGCGCATTCTACGACGTCTGGATCAATGTAGCCGTTCGCAGTCGGAAATTGCGCGCGAAGTAACTCGGCAAGGCGGCGGCCAATCTGCGCGACTTCGAGCGTGTGTGTGAGCCGATTGTGGAAAATGTAACCTTCGAGCGGTCCGACAACTTGTGTAACCGTCGCAAGACGCCGGAATGCTAGCGAGTACAGGACTCGGTCACGGTCCTTTTGTCCTGGTGTCCGTTGTTGTTGACGTTTAAGTGCGCCAGAAATACGGTCATCTCGCGCCATCTGCTAAAACAGTCGACTAGGCGAACGCAGCGTTCTGAGCGGTTCCTTGCCAGGCGTCGTGCTCAGTTCGTAGGAGGCTATGGTCTGGAGTTTGTATGACAGCACCGCTACTCAACAATCCCCAGAGCGCAATCCTCAGGGTTTCAGCGGTGAGTCCCGCTTGACGTTTTTCAGCAGCTCGCACAAGGAGATCCGTCGGCGTTATCGCGTCCGTGTTCGAGAGCAGATCTAACAGAATCTTTTCTGCACGTTCCAGCGTTTCGTCGCTCATAAACCCAGCCTCCTAATTTGGCGAAGTCGTGCGTCTGACCTGCCCCTTAAGATTACTATCCTTTTACGTACATCGCCAGTCGGAAGACGCTGTGATTCCCGAATTGCGAGCTGCTGGAAGATCGTGGCCGACGGTGCATGACAGTTAAGCAGCTCCTTGCTTATACTCTCTCGTGAATCTCCATTCTCTATCCATCTCGACCTCCGATCTCTCTCAGTCCACCTAAATATGGTGTCCTCGAAACCAACAGCAGCTCACACCGAGCGATTTCTCGGACGTCTTAAAGAGCGGCGGCGATGGCCCTACCGAGTGCCCGCGCCGCGCGCGCGTTCGCCTCGATTTCTCGGCTTACCGTTTTTGGAAAGAACCCCGCGTAAAGCAAGCCTTGGCGCATATCTTCATGGTGGACAGCACCGCCGAAGTGTGCGTTCAACCGATCGGTGATTTCTTGTGGTACATAAAAATGCCACTCCGGCCCAGAGGTCGACTCAACAGTCCAAGGATCGTCAGCTAGGTCGGTTGGATCGAAGCCATAATCGCGAGCCACCATAACCAGCTCCCACACGTCAGGCCCTTGCCGGAGCGAAGCGCGGCGCCCGGAGACACCATCACGGAAGTGAAGGCGCGGCAGATGTTGCAGAGTCCACCACTCTTCGGCCACATGGCGCAGACCCGCCGATGGGGTCTCACCTCGGTCGCGCCAGAAACCTTCGAGGGCCGCTTTGAGCTTCGGATGAAGACGGGTAGTGATTCCATCGTTGGGCATAGTCGCCTCCTCGACAGGTGAATACGGCGTATTCGCTATATACACAGAGATTATTACCCGTAAACAATATCCTGATCCGCGCTCAGGGGTGCTGGGCGGGGGTCAATTGCAGCATGTTTGGTCGGGGCATCTTGGCGTGCCTCTGGATTCACTCAGAGAGCGTTGATGGTACTACTCCAAAGATTAGCGTTTCAGTGAATCCAGTGCGCCGCGATTACAGGAATAACTACAGGGCCTGTACGAGAAGTTCTTTGAACCACGAATCATCATCGCTTGCTGCTTGTGTTCGTACTCGCCCATTGCGTGAAGGATCTGCAGTTGACGTGGGAGTGCATGGAATTCGATATGCTGCCAATGTGTGAATTGGTCTTGTCCGATGAGTGGACTGATCTCGAACATGATTTGCTTCCAGTCGCCGAACCGGTCGGACGTGATGCGGACACGATAGACAAGATTGAATCCGCCTACGGTATCCTGGTCCCAAGCCTGTTCCGACTCTCCGGAGTCGGCATCGGCTGGAGCTTTACGACGGTGGCTAGACGTGCGAGTCCATCTGATCGCATATCCAAGTCACTCATCATTTCCCGATCATGGAAAGCCGCCGAGATCCCGACTTCGATCCAACCTCACTGAAAGCGGACCGACTACTTTCATCTCTAATGTGCCAACAGTAGCGGCGGCGTTGAACGCTTCCACCAAGCTCCGAAGAATCTCGACGGGTTTCATGAACGGGAATGCTTGCTCGAGAAGTGATTTCCGTTCTTGCACTTTTTCACGCTCGGCACGCTGGCGTGTGTCAGACTCGGTGTTTTTCACCAGCGTTGACGTGGCCTTCATTACACAGATAGCCTTTTCGTCCGTACCGCGCGTAGGTTAAGCAATCCGTCATCAATACGACGACAAGCCACGGTGTGATCGCTCGTTCTGTCCCAACGCATGTGGACACCTCACATGACTACCCGCGCGCTGGTTTCGATGGAGAGCACTTGCCGCGAAGCCACGCTCGCACATTCTCTTCGGTTGGATCATCTGTCACGGACTTAGGACACCACACCAGATAGCTGAGTCGTCGCCCTCCGCGCCCAACGATCGACCCGATGTGGCATGGGATCAATAGTACAGTGCCTGATATTCTCGCGTCGCGTAGCGCTGAGTATCCCGCACGGCAGCCTTTGCGACGGAGGATTCCAATAAGCTCAGCCTTCGGGTAGAAATTGCCTAACTCAGCTTCAGAATACCCCGCAGCTAGTACGGTCGCGGCAATGTCAGCGGAGGCATACGTGCTCCGGCCAATGTCTCGGCCGATCTCAGGACGTTCGGAGTCAAGTGGGAAACCGAAGCCTGACAGGCGATAGTAGGAGCGACCAGTAAGATCAACCGTGCGCAGTGAGGGGTCTGCCCGCTGGCGATACTCTGTGACTCCAGCGGGAATCCCGAAATATTTTTCGAGAACCGGACGCGACACAGCATCACCTGACTGCCAGCCAGCCCTCTCCTCCGATCTCCTTCGTGCGTACTCGGGGAATCCTGACTCAAGCTCTCGTTCTGTCGGCGATATGAGAAGGGCACCGTCGGGCTGAACACATGCGGGTCCCAGCACACCACTAAAGACCGAGCGGCGAACTGTATCAAGGTCACTTCGCACGCGTTCTGCGATCGCACCGAGAGTTTCTCCCGGTGTGGTTCGTGATTGGATTGACTCAAAGTAGTGACCCAGTAGAGCGAGCGTGAACACTGATTTCTCCGATATTATCTTCGATTCACTGCCTCGATTTTGGCCGGCCGTCAGCTCCCGAGCGAGAACCTCTGGTGCTCTACCATTCTTAACGCCGGCCAGAGCAACGGCGCGTTCGGGCTGCGATGAAACCAACCGCCGTGTCAGGACGAGTTGGCGAGTCGAGCTGCCGTTTGGGAACGTCGCTTCGACCAAGAGTATGTACTGAGCGACATGGAGAACTGACACATCTCGTACCAGTACGCCGAGGAGTTCACGGAGGCGTGCTCTGTTCCCCATCGCATGCTGCAACAGTTCGGGCAGACGTGTCGCGATTGAGTTGACGATGGCGAGCCGCTGCTCCAGTTGTCGTGGAGTTTGCGTGTCCATGAGAATAAGCTGAGCTTCGTCGATGGCTTGGCGAGCGGTCGCCCGCTGCTGGCGGTACCGTACGACTTGTTCTTTCCAATGGTTCGCTTCCGCGGCATCCTCGGCGTGTTCCGCGGCGAGAACTTTATCGCTGGCGGCATTGCAACGGTCTGTTGCTGATGCTAACTCGCGTTGGAGCGCTTCCACCTTGAGCTGCATGGAGATCGTACGTGTGCGCACACTCCGGATAGCGGATTCCATCGTAGCCGCTTGATACGCGTCCGTTGCCATACGGACGACGATATCCTCTATTATTCCTGTCGTTTGAGAGCGATGGCGCGGCTCACGCTCAGTGCATCTGGTGCTCTGGTAGAAGACCTTGCCTCTAAATTGCATTGGCGTGAGTCTAAGGCCGCAGCGACCACCCTTGCCATTCGAATGACCGCACCGCACCTCGGCGAGCACCGCGTCGGGTGTACTACCATTACGTACCCATGACTCCCGTTCCGGCGTCCCGATGATCTGTCGAGCGAGACGGTAATCGTCGGATCGAGCAAAACTCGGGAACGCCTCTGACTCCCAGACGAGACGATCACCATCTATTAGATCAGCTCTGCCAGGCCCTGCCTGCTCAATAACCGCGCGAGTGATAGGGGTAGCAGGACCAACCCGAACGGAACCGAGTTGATCCGATATCCCTCGAGCGAACATACTTCCAGTGTTTACATCGCCTGGCTTATCAGTGTCACGGTCAGACATCGGGCCTCCATATAAGAAAGGAACTGACGGACGGGTTTGTGGACTGCCGATCGGGCTGCTATTTGGTGGGTTGGTGGGCCACGTATGAGTTGATTAGCTCTATGGCCGACGGAAGCGGGGGTCGTGCGATCGCGATCGCACGACCGTAGGCCGCGCCTTTTTTGTTCCGACGTTGGCGACGAGCAACAGTCTCAGTTGAGGCAAGTCGATGCGAATAGACGCTGTAAATGCCATAGTACGCGAGCGATTTAAGGCTGGCCTTGAGGTTGTACCGGTCCAGCTTATTCCAGATCACTGGTGTATCGGGATCGTAAAACGCAGTTTGCTTGATGTATGGGAGCTGTCCGACGTGAGCCGTCGGCCATCCGGGATAACCACTGTTGATTCGCTCGTACACGCCAATTAACGATCGCAGCTCGAATAGCCACTTGAACCGCATTTCTAACGATGCTATAACATCGGCGTCGGGCCATGGCAAAATGTAGAGTGTAGTAGCATCTCGGGTCGATCGAACACGGTGATCCGGTGTTCGATCAAGCCAGTGACGTAACCCAGCATTTTTCATCGCCTCGACATAGCGCGAGTCTCGCGGAGACGCCCACACCAACCCTGTTGGAAGGCGAGTGCGAAAGGCGAGCGAGCGCGCTAGAACAAGTTTGGCACCGGCAAAACGTTCAATGCGTGTATTGTTATCAAACTCCGCGGTGACGGCGTCGGATGCCAGAGACCGCCGGTCGCGTGCCTTCCGGGGATCAAGAAGGTCGCCATTGATTAGGAACAATACGCCGTGCTTTGAAGCAGCTTCCAGCAGTCGACCCTCGTCAGCGAGGTTTCGGCCTGTCCTGTCATAGTACTGAACAACAATGAGGCCGACTTGGTTGTTAACAACCAGTGCAAGAATCTGCTCGAAGAACGGCCGCGGCTTGAGAGTCGTACCGGTTTCACCCCATGCCGCAACGAGTTTAATCCAGCTTCTGGGAATACCAGCAGCATCTGTCTCTTCGAGCGAGAATTGGACCTGAGCTGCCTGACTTCCTAGGTTGAGTTTCGCTTGGCGTGGATCTGATTGGCGTCCTATAATGATGACTCCTCGAGCTGCGGCGGCGACTTTTCGCTCTTCCATAGATCTAGGGATGGGGCAGGCGAAAGGAGAATCAAGGTTGATGGTCGTCATAACACTGCGCCTCAATGTGTTGGAATGGATAACGATTGGGGATATTCGAGCTTGTTGATCGCCGACATCGTCGTTTCGGGCGATGTTGGCCTACGATTCTTCCGATGCTCGCGACAACGTGTCGGCGTGGAGTCGGAGGTCAAGCGCAGCGTCTAGGAAGACACGCCGATCTGTTTCTGCGATACTGCCTACATTCGCTGCAGCTTCGAGCAGTACCGCGCTAATGTGTCGCTCTGCAACCGGAGTCAAGTTGATTGGCGGGGCAGCGGCGATAATCACGAAGGCGCCTCTGGAAAATCCTCGGGGCTCTCGCCCGATCCCTGTCGGTCGTCGCATGTATCATCGACTCGCTGTTGCTTGTCCTCGTCGCCACCATCTAATAGGTCGTCGTGGATATCAGACGCATTTGCGGGACGTGCATGAGGGAATGAGTGGGTTAGGGTCTTTCGCTCCTCACGCATCCATCGTTTCTCGATCACCTTCACTTGCGTACCCAGGCGCAGGAGCGCATCGAGGCTCCAAGCGTCACTCTGATCGGAGTCTAGTGTGGCAGAAGCGACGTCGATGGCCTTGCTTGTGCCAACGGCGAACATCTGGCATGCGCGTCGATCCGGTGGGTGTCTGTATTTCTTTGGCATCGGCTCCCGTGACCTATTCAGGTTCCACGGTGGGTGCACCCGCGCGAGTGGTTACCGCGCCGCGGCGTGGGGAGCAAAACGGATCCCGCAGGGCGTAGCCGTCGTCATCTAGTTGGGAATAACACTAGATAGGCCGTACTCCCAGCCTACCTCGAGGTAAATCGGGATGCGAGGCAACAGTCAAGAACAACCGGCCAAAGGCCAGCCAATCCGCCGGACGGCGCAGGGCCCGGCTGAACGGGTTGCCGGTGGCTATACCTGAGAGCGGCGACCGTTATTCTCTGCGGCCGCCGCTCGTCTGTTTTGTGGCCCGAGGAACGCCACTCAACCGATACTTCCATCATGGTCACATCATTGCTCGCAGCACTCGCTCCATTCACTGGGATCTTCCTGTGGGCTGGCTCCAGTCCGAGTGCAGCCGTCTATTGCCAACTGGCCAACGTCCGGAACGCTGTGTCGGGAGATTGTTACTCATCGTCGATCGCGCCGGCGAAGATAGGTGGAACTTCGTACAGCCAATTCACTGTGCGTGGCGAGACCGATGGATCAAGAGTGATCCTCCAACTGGCGAATGGTGCGTCATGGGGAACCGCAGTCGCACACGGGAATGGTTTTGTACTCCAAGCAGCTAGCGTGAGCGGCGTTACAGAGCTGCAGTTCAACACCGCAACAGTCGAAGATGCGAACCGCGCTATAGCTAGGGTCAAGAATGGTGGCGCAACCGCCCGCGCCTCATTGGATGCCGAGCGAGAGCGAGCAAACCGTCTCCAGACGCTTTCCGCATACCAACGTGACTATCGGGATGTGATCTCGCGCTATCCCTCAGCGATGAGTGAGATCGAACGTGCGCGCGCCGACAGCGTAAAGTCAGAGGCCAAAGTCAGCCAGGTGAAGCTCCGACTTCAGGCGACACGCGATTCTCTTGCCGTCGAAAAGGTTGACTGGAAGCGCGGCAGCTTGCAGGGTAGCATTGGCTTCGCTCAGGGCGATCTGAGTGCGGCGCAAACCGGAGTACGTTGGGCGAGTGAGCGAATCCGGGATGCGTCCCGAACCGCCGCTGATATGATGTCCCAGATTAAGCGAGATTCCGTCTACATCCAGGCCCACCGGTAGTAAGGATTCAGAACCGTGTGCTGTATGGCAAAGTAGGGTCCTGTCGGCCTTTTTTTCTACGGGGTGTTGTGGAACCGAAAGAGGCAGGGCTGTCTGTCCCGTATGTGTATCATTCTCTGAGCGCCATCAGCCGATGCCTGTGACAAATCCGCCCGTTCCCCCGGTACGCTCGACGATGCCGACCCCGCCACCGACTATTCCGTCGCCGGAAGCATTGACCACCGCTGTTCGCCAGCACGGTGCGTTAGGCTCTCGACTACTCGCCGAATATTGGCGCCGCGAAGGCACCTCCCCAGCGCTTGTGGACCAGGTTGTTGCCGCGGCAGTGCCAGCACTTAGGGTCACTTCGGTTAGGGATGTTGCTCTCGCTCGGCGCGAGCCCGCTCCTTTCCCCCCTGATGTTTCAGGTGGGCCGCTGGACGATCTGTATGGCTCCCCGGCTGCTATGGCAGCCGACAGGGTCGAGCTTCAGCGTTTCGCATTCGAGTCTCGCACATTCGGCCAATGTCTCGGTGCCGAGATCGGGACGTACGGCGCCCGAGGTTTGGAAGCGATCGATGGTGCGATTACGCAGTTCGCCGCGCGGCATGTGGATGAGCTCATGCGAATGGGTGATTCTGCCAGTGAGGCAGTGGGGGATCTCGTGAGGATCCTGGCAGGGGAACCAGACACGCTCGCGGAACGTCAACGGGCAGTCATTCTTCGGCTCCTGTCTCCCCGTCCAGGGGAGCGATTTCACGGAATCGGGCCTGAGACCAGAGCTGCACTCGCCTTGGCGGTGCTTGCCGACGATAGCGCCGCAGCCAACCCGGTGGCAGGAGAAAAGGGGATCGCGATCGCGGAGCTCGTAGCGGGTGCGGCTCCGATTGCCAAGCGCATGGCGGGGCGCGGGGATGTATCACATACTCGTACTGCCGGGTCAGCAACCCAGGGTCGGGTTGCGGACGAGGCCGGGGTCGATGTTGACGCTGAGCCGGATCCGGGCCCCCCGGGACACTCGCTTTAGGATTGTCCACAGGTGGTACTTGGCTCGCCGCTGTTTCAGGACGATACTTCAAGGGGACCACCGTTTATGACGTCCAGTTATGCCCTAAAGGCGTGACGGACGTTCCGAAATTGTAGGACGAAAAACTCGACTTTTACAGCCCGCCATCGCGATTCCTGCGATTGGAGGTGAGTCACGTACTGATGCGAACAGTGTGACCACTCCCATCGAAGCGATCTGTCTGGCAGGCAAGAGGACAAAGCGTGGCGACACTTACTCGACCTGAAAATTCCCAATCGATTACCGCGCCGCATCCAACGCGCCGCCCCACTGGGAGTTCTCGTGATGCGTCAGATCCCGCGGGGGACATTGGCTCCGCATTTCACGCCGGAGGGGACGGCGGAGCGAATAATGACGACATCTCAATGCTGCCTACTGGTACGTCCGAGCGCTTTGGCGTAACACTCACCGAAGCGCAATGGCAGGGGGCCGAGACTCGTGTGGTCGCGCAACGCATCGACGGAGACTTTCGATTACTCTGGGCGGCGCTTGCCTTGGGATTTGTGGCCGAAGACGTGGTAGCAAATGCGATCGCAACTCAAACGCAATCGCAGCGATACACGCATGCCGTGCTTCCGACGTCTGGACAGAGTCCTGAAGCGCGTGACATGCTCAAGATCGACCTCCAGCAAGCCGCTGGCGTCGCTCCGATTGTGTATGTGGATGGGCGGCTCCGCGTGGTTGTTGAGGATCCGACCATGCGTCTCGCAAGACACGCTCTTGCAGAGCTCGCTACGCATGACCCTGAATTGTTCGTCGCGTCACGGAGTGAGTTCGCGACCATCATCAAGCGAGTTGGGCAGAGAACAGGTGGTCTCATTGATTTCGCCGGCGTGCGAGACGAAGTCTCTGGTTATGATAATTCTGCTAACCCAGACGATGGTGCAGAGAGATCGGACAGTGTCGTCGTCGACACCGTCGACAAGATTCTTGCCGAGGCTGTAGCGCTTAAAGCGAGCGACATCCACTTTGATCCTCAATCGGACGGCCTGAGAATAGAGGTCCGAATTGATGGCGCCCTTCGCGAACTCTCGGTGATTGAACCGAACCAATCGCTCAACGCGCGTGAGGCGATCCGCTTCCGTGAACGCATTCTCGCTCGCATCGTGAATGGCTTGGGGAGGGCTCCATTCGAGGAAGCCAAACACCATCCTGTCGAGGGGCGTTTCTCCTGGAATACCGACGCTGGGAGGCCCATCGATGTGCGATTTTGTGCGGGCGGGGTTGGCGGTGTCACAACTTCGGTGTTCGTCACCCTTCGATTACTCGGTATCGATGAGGTCGTGGTCGACATTGAGCACATCGGTCTCGAGCCCTCGCAGCTGCGTGCGGTACTCGTAGCCCTCCGTTACACACATGGCTATGTGCTACTGAGCGGCCCGACTGGCTCCGGCAAGTCGACCTCCGCACACGCAATGTTGGCCTTCGTGAACACGCCGAGCAAGAAGTGTGTCTCGATAGAGAAGCCAGTTGAGCGTATTCAGAAAGGCGTTCGGCAAATGGAGGTAACTGAGTCGGGTACCGATCCGAATAAGAACACGTGGGCGGGATTGCTTCGTCTTGTACTTCGCGCGGATCCAGACGTCATCTACTGCGGAGAAATCAACGACACCGTTACGGCGGAGGCAGCAATGGCGGCCGCAGACACGGGCCACTTGATGATCTCAACCGTTCACGCGAACACAGCCGTCGAAACGATGGGGCGCCTGCATGCACTCGACGTCAGTCTGCAATCAATGGCGCATCAGGGGCGGCTCATTGTAGCGCAACGCCTGGTTCCAACGCCATGTGCTTACTGCTCAAGATTAGCCGACGATAAGCAGCGTGAAAAAACCCGGAAGGTGCTGGGAAACCACGGCTATTCACCGAACCTTACATGGCGCGNNCTGAGCTGGACTTGGCGGAGGCGACGTCGGTGCCAGTTACACGAGGTGTCGTGAAGGGACGTCCAACCGTTCCGCCGGGGTTGGACGATCAGATCGTTGACTGGCCTGGCCTCACCGCGGCGCCTGGATGCAGTCATTGCGAAGGCAAAGGAACAGATGGTCGTGTCGCCGTATTCTCCGTTGTGAGCGTTCGCGATGAGTTCACGGTTGCTTTGCTCCGCAAGGAATTCGAGTCACTGACCAAGATCGCGTACGAACACGGTACCCGATCGCTCCTCGCGGCCGCGTGCTGCAGGGTGATGCGTGGGGAGATCACGCTTACCGATGCCGTTATGTCATTGGGTCCGGGCTTCGGGCCCTACACTCTGTAAGGATCCGTGAGATGAATTGGGTTGCCGGGGGCGTAAACTGGCCGCATAGTGTGCTGTGTTGGAGTAGAGAGAACATCTCCGCTCGATCGCCATTTGCCCCTGAATAGCCGTGACCATTCGATACGACGGATCTAATCCAGACGAACGCGAGAACAGCGAGGAGGAGTCTGAGCAGGTGGACCCTGGGGAATCGTTGCCCTACGATCTTGAGGGCAATTCCGCATCTGGTGCCCCGGCCGCCGAGAGGCGTCCGGTAAACTCGTCGGTACATGAGGATAGTGTAGAGGGGAAGGACCGCGACTTCACAGCGCGAATTGTTCGTTGGCGCACAAGCGGTGACGAGACCGAGCTGACCCCGTTGATTGACGAGTTCACGCGCAGGATCGAGCGCCAAGCTTCACGGCATACACAGAGGGGGCTCGATCAGTCCGACGTGATGGAGGCTGGCTACACAGCACTCGCCTCAACGCTAAAAGAGTTCAACACGGATATCGGCGTTCCCTTCGGCGTTCTGTTTGCGCAGCACTTCGGCGCCAAGATTAAGGAACAGCGGGCACAACTTGAGGGGGCGATGGCACTTCGTCGCAAGACCTATCAGGTGCGGAGTAACGTGCTCATTGCTCGCGATGCAGTCCGGAAAGAACAGGTGAGTGCTTCCGGAGTCCGGAGTGCTGGGTACAAACGCGATCGAGATGTTGAGCGATTCTCGCTTCCATCTTCTTTTGATGATACGCAATTCGCGGCGCTCTTTGATGCGAGCGGAGCGGGCGGAGAGCCACAAGGCCCATCAGATGTACGGGCAGAAGCGTGGGCGTCGCTGTTTGTTGCTGTCGCAGATCACTACTGCCGAGTCCTGCCGGACGCGCCGGTGGCGACTCTCGAGCGTGCAGCGACAGCAAAGACCGTCCCGATCGCGAGTGCGCCTCCTGTGTCGCGCGGTGCGATGGAGCGCGCGCTTGCCGACGCGATTGACTACGACATCACGATGTTTGCCCGACGCGGAGAAGAATACGACCCAGCTCCATCGCGTGAACGGTCGACTGCGATGACTCGAGAGTTCTACGAGGCTGTTGCCAAACGCTCAGGGACGACACCTGACCGTGCCCGCGCGCTTCTCGAGTCGTTTGGATCGACCCAGTCGTTCGACGCGACACCTGACAGTGGCGGTGGGAAGAAAGTCGGCCCTGCGCTCGGTGCCCGCCTTACCACGGACGAGGTGGATACAGTGGATGAGGAGCAGGTTGAGCCGATCGTCCATGGACTTCACCTCGTACCCACCGTATCCCGCGTGGCGTTCGTGCTGCATACGGGATTGGATGGATTCCGTCCGTTACCGCTGCCCCAACTCGCCCATGACTGTGGTATCTCGCAAGGCCAGGCCGAACGTTTGGTGGACGGGGCGAGAGAGGTTTTCGCCAACCCGGCTGTCCGTGAGGCTATCTTCGACGTCCAGAAGACCACGACTGCAGCAGCAGCCCGCGCTAAGGTGGCGTTAACGGCCGCAAAGTGGCACTCAGAGCGCGAAGCTACGCGGACCGAGACTATCGCTGCATCCCAGGGTGATGAGCGAGTGTCTGACGCGTCGGCCACGGCAGACTTGAGCGCCGGGTTGCAAGTGCAGGCAGATATGGAGAACGAGCCGCCGCATCGATCGAGTATGCAATTCGGGATGCTCTTATGACCAGCGGCGCTTACTGCATGTTTGTGGAAAGACGCGCGTCTCGCTACGCCGGGAGTATCCTCTATGTACAGCACTGTGGCCTCATTCAGGTCACGAACCACACAACCGGCTTCTAAGGACAATGTCGACCTTTCGTTATCCCCAGTCTTCTGAGAGTACGAACGATCCAACACACGCACCGGCAGACGCGCTTGATGTCACAATCGACCGCGAGCTCGATAGCGTCGTGGATGCGGCGCAGGCTGCGATGATTGAGTCTGTTTGTGGAATTATCCCTGTCGCGACTGTCCGAGTGTCAGATGATCCGGCAATTGGTCCTCGAGCGTGGACTGCTGAGTATGTCATTGCTGGCTTCGACGATCCTGACGTGGCTGCGCGGCCGCCACTCCATCGGTTCTGGATCACTCGTGCCGACCGGGACGGACCTTCGATCAATGCAGCGGAGCTCGACATACTAGCAATCGAGCTCGATTCGCTTGCGGCTGACCCTGAAGTCGCGTGGACGAGTAAGGTCGATGACTCCCCTATCGGTACTCGCGCGGTTATCAGTTCAGCGATTGGAGTCTCGGGAACGTCCCGCGACCGGCTCATGGTGGGAATTGTTACCGATCTACGTTTGCGCGACGTGATGCATGGCCCTGTTGAAAGGGTACTCGGCCTTATCTACCGTCTCCTGGATTTGAGCAGCGCCAGTTTCGAGATGTAGCTGTCCTCTAGTCGCACAGAGAAATCAAACGGCCGACCCCATACTGAAATGAGGTTGGCCGTCTTGCAGTGATGGTGTGGCTACGCTGCGTTCGACTTTCGACTCGTTCCCATGTGCTCTTCTACGCGCGAGATCACTGGCGTCGGATCTGTAGTGAGCCACTTGAGTCCAGCCGTCGCGACTGGCGACGTGAGGAGCTCCGCCAGTGCGGTGCGTCCAGGCCCGGCCTGCGAAGTGTGCGAAGTCGCTTGCGTCGCATCGGCGGAATCGTAATTCACATCAGTCAGGAGCGAGCGCTTGACACGGAAGTCGATCTTAGGTTGATCATCTGTGAGCAAGCTTCGGAGCGCGTCGTCTGGATAAATCGCAGGATCGGTGATAGCGCGGAAGTCGAGAAACGACGCGCGTGACAATGCACCAAAGTCGGTGATTGCCTCGGCCAGTGCGAAGCGCCATGCCACTTCGGATGTGTGCGATACTGTGTTATCGCCAGCCAGCTCGTACCACCGCGCACGCGCAGATGCCCATCTTCGAGCGAGTTCTGCGACTCCTGTTGCCTCTCCCAGCCGGTCCCTAACATCCTCAAGGATGTTGTCCATCGCCATACATAGGGGAGGCGAGATAGTCGATCCTGATGCCGTCCAGAGGGCAAGCAATGCCTCTGGGGCCTGGATACCGCCACAGAAGTCATCCAACTCAGCTTGGAGATCAGTGAGTAACTGCCTCACCTCATTCGGCGGCTGCGCGCCATACTTTGCTCTCCGCAGATGCTGATTAGTCCACGAAATGAAGTCGAGAGCAACGTGCGCACTCAAGAACAGATACGCAGCAAGTGGGGCTGCGATCTCCGTTTCTGATATCGGTACAAGTGAATCTCCGGCCGCGTTCGGACGCACGACTACAGGAGCACCACCAGTCGGTCCGACAAGTCGGGCTCTCGCAGTCGCTTGCGCAATCTCCACCCAACCGCGGCGTCCCTCCTCCCACTCCACCCAAGGCATAGCCTGCTGTTGGAGTGGATACGAGCTGTCGAGCGCGAGAATGCTGTGATATAACCACGCCCAAGAGCGGATCGCCGGTATAGTACTGATCGTCACCGGTTGGGGTGCGGCCGTACCACCCGGGCCTGCAGACGTTGCACCCATCGGGGTATTCGATTGAGATGTCTCCCCGTTCGCGGCCTTGCTCTTTGCGCTTCCTTTTTTCGCGGACGCTTCACGTCGCTCCTGAATCTCTTTCAGTTCCTTTGCGCTCGGGGGAGTGATCCCGAGTACGACAAGGTCCTCGACGTCGAGCGTGACAGGCTCCATTTCATAGTAGGTGGGCCGGTCGGGAGGTTCGATGAAATCGATGGTGTCGCGAAGTGGATCGACAGCATGCGGATCCAACTGCGCAACTCCATCCGGTCCAAGGACCTCATCGAACTGTGGCACCATATGAACCTGTCCCGT
>PLEG01000023.1 GCA_003136975.1 Gemmatimonadota bacterium
TGTCGAATGACAAAGTCGTTGCGACTAGAGTAGCTAATATCGGCGAAAAGCGTCAAAGTGGTTGCGAATTTGGGTCGCCGCCGGCCAAAGGCGATGCGACTGACCCGCGCTCGGTCAAAGACGATGCGACCGTCACTACCGGGGTATTTTCTGGTAGATCTTTGTCACCGAATAGACTCAGGATCAACAGGGAGGTGCCCCCACGTTCATAAACTGCAACGCTAAACTGGCGCAGTGGTAAGGCCCAGTTGGAGCAGAGCTAGTGGTGCAGTAAGAGGACGTGCTTGCCAGAAGCTCCCAAATAACAAGAACGGCAAGGCGATAAGTGCGCCCGTAAGTGCACTCGGCTGGATGAGGACTTCGAGCACGAGATCGAAGACCCAAATCCGCCTGAGAGGCTCCAATAGGTCCCACGACGAAATCCTATCGCCCTCGTTAGCGGCTGCATACGCGCCGCTCTTCGATATGTCTGCCACCGGGCTGGTCGGTACAGTTTTAGCTACCTCCCGATGGAACTCGCGTAGGACGGCATATGCTTCGGCGATGTCTTGAAACCTGCGTGTTGCTACGGCACGCTCCCCCGGCGTGAAAAAACGGTCAGGATGGAATCGACTAGCGAGAGTTCTGAAGCGTGAACGAATCTCATCAAGACTTGCAGTCGACTCTAGCTGTAATAGGGCGCATGCCTCCACCATATTCATATTGTTACCGGAAGGTGCGGCGCCCAAGCCTTGCTTGCTATAGAGCGTATTGCCATAAATAGGAAGGCGATCGTTCGACGATCGCCTGACCACTTCAGCGTTAGCTTAACAGCATAATCAACGAAACTACCGCGATTGCGTTGGTGGCGCATCGAGAATGTCGAGTCCTACGCCGCCATTTGCCTTGTGATGAAGGATGACATACTTCCCCGGATACGCCGCGATCGCACCCGCGACGCCAGTGGTCTCGAATAGCGTCATAAGGTGCTCCGGATCGTAGTCTTCCAGTATCGCTCGCGTGATTCGGATCGTTCGAGTAATTGTCAGCTTGTCGTGCCTCCATGCCAAAACACGAAAGTCAAAGGCAAAGTCGCGCTCTGTCACGGGCCAATCGTGTCCATCGAACCACTGCGTGATTGCTGCGTCATGCACAGCGAACTTCGCAAATATTGGATCGCTGATCGTCATACGTTCCTCGATATATAGATCCCATGGTTGTCAACGCTCGAACCGCGGTCGGCAGCTAACACATCTAGCGGTGCTCCGCGCACGGGGGGGGCGGCGAAGCTCCGACGGTAGTCGTAATCACAGGGGCGCTGAGACGCTTCGCGGATCATAGGTGGGAGTGTTGCCACCCTATCAAATCAACTTTGATGTATATGATCGCTGTCGGCTCATACCTAACTTGGCCAGTCCGGAAAATTCTCGTACGCTCCGATTAATTCTTGTTTTTCACATCACCGTCAGCCGCAACTGGCAGTCAGTTGCAACGACTTTGGCTGTAGTCGCAACGGCTTTGGCCATTTCGCATCCTCTTTGTCATCCGACACACCCTCTCAAATAAACATCCGTCGCAAGCAAGCACACACTTGCACACATGACCACCCGTCCATTTAATTCCCGGACATGGAAAGGCGTGAAGAATTACTCCGGGCGGCCGCACGGGTCTATGCCAGACACGGCTATCGCGGCTCGACCACCAGACGCATCGCCGACGAGGCGGGCGTCAATGAGATAACCATTTTCCGGCAGTTCGGGACCAAGGATACGCTCATCCACGAGGCGATCGCCTCATGCGGGATGGGCGGTCCACTTGTCGAGCTTCCCAAAGTGCCGGTTGATCCACATCGTGAGCTGCAACATTGGGCGGCAACGCTCCGTTCACATATCTGCGCGACTCGCTTGCTCATAAGACGCTGCATGAGTGAGCGCGACGAGCATCCGCAACTGAGCGCGTCCGCAAACCGCGGGCCCATGCGCGCGGCCGCGGAGTTGAAGAGCTACATCGGGCGCCTGCAGACGCATGGCTTCATTGACGGCGACGTAGATGCGCAAGCCGCCGCCGCGATGTTCATGGGTACGGTCTTCTCCGACGCGATGGGACGCGACGCGATGCCGGACATCTATCCAAGCCCACCGGCCGCGGCTGTCGACCGCTACACGACACTGATTCTCGCGGCACTGGGCGTCTCCGCACAATCCGCGGCCATGGCCCAGCCTACTTCACACACTCGATGACATTCCACTCGGCTGACTTCGGCCGCACACGATGGGTCGCGCTCGCGCTCGCATTGGCGACGTTTGCATTCGGCGCGCTCTCTGCGCCGCGTACGTTGCGCGCGCAACAGCCGTTAACGCACGCGGACTCGCTCGCGACGACTACGGCGCATCCTCTCTCACTCGATGACGCGGTTCAGATTGCGCAGAACCAGAGTCAGGTCGTGCGCATCGCGAACAATGCGATAACGCGCGCGCGCGGCAATCAATACGTCGCACGCAGTGGACTCTTTCCGCAAGTAAGCGCCTCCGCGAATTACACGCGCACTCTCGCGTCGCAGTTCGCGAGCGCGTTTGCCGCGCCATCCAAAACCGGACCGACCGGGCCGGCGGGGCCGTGCAATCAGTATCTCTTCAATGGCGACTCGTCGCAGCTCGCGCGCGTCGCGGGTCTGGAGAACTACGCACGATGCACAATCGCCGGCCACAACGCGAGCGATGCATCCACTGGCGGAATCGATTTCAGCAAGGTCGGCTTCGGTTCCGTGAACGGTTACACGCTCGGACTGTCCGGCTCACAGAATCTCTTCACCGGCGGACGACTGAGCGGTCTTATTCAGTCGGCGAACGCGACTCAGCGCTCCGCTGCCATTGAGCTGACTGCGCAACGCGCGCAGCTTCGCCTCGATGTGACATCAGCGTACTACGATGCTGCGCTGTCGGATCGCCTGTTGTCCATAGCCCAGGCTTCACTGCAACAAACGCAGGACTTGTTAAAGCAGACTCAATTGCAGCAACAGGTTGGAAACACGAGCGAGTTCGACCTGCTTCGCGCACAGGTGTCGGTAAGCAATCAGCTACCGGTGGTGATTCAGGCCCAGAGCACTCGCGAGGTTGCGTATCTCAGGCTCAAGCAGCTGATCCACCTTCCGTATGAGCAACGGATCGCTCTTACCACGTCGGTAGAAGATTCGACCGCGGCTCCGCCGGGCGTGGATCTCGCCCGCGCACAATCGCCCGATACACTCACGTCGCACCGCGCTCCAGTGCGTGAGGCGGATGAAGCGGTCACGGCCCAGAAGGGGCAGTTGAAAGTTGCGCGCTCGGAGCGGATACCGACTCTTTCGCTCTCCACGGCGTATAGCAGGCTCGCATACCCGAGCTCCGGTTTGCCGTCGCTTGCGGATTTCCATCCCAACTGGACAGTCACGCTGGCGACGTCGTTTCCAATATTTCTGGGCGGCCGCATTCGCGGCGACGAGCTGGTCGCGCAATCGAATGTGCGTGACGCGCAAGCACGTCTCGAGCAGGCGCGCGAAGGCGCTGCACTCGACTCACGCGTGGCACTGAACACCATGCGACAGGCGGAAGCATCACTCGCCGCGAGCGCGGGAACGGCGGCCCAGGCGCAACGAGCGTATCAGATCGCCGAGGTCCGGTTCAAGGAAGGGATTTCGACGCAGCTCGAGCTGAATGACACGCGTAACCAGTTGGCACAGGCGCTCGTGAATCGCGCGCAGGCATCACGTGACGTACAGGTTGCGCGAGTAAGGCTTGCGTTGCTGCCAGATCTGCCCGTGCAGACGGCAACAGCGGGCCAGACGAATCTCTCCCAGCAGCAACAGCAACAGACGCAACAGCAGGCACCAGCGCAGACGACACAACCGGCCGGCACGCCAGGCCAGACTACACCATCGACGGGCGGCTCTACGCCGACTGGTCCATCCGGGAACAATCAATAAATGCGGCGCACTTCCATATATATCCCACTTGCACTCGCGACTCTCACACTCGCGACTGGCTGCAAGCGAAAGACCGCCGAGGCCGCTGATACTGTGCAGGCGCTGGTGGTGGGCACCGAGAACATCGCGATCGCGAGCAACGGGACCGTGACTAACGGGCCCGCGATTTCGGGCTCGCTCGACGCCGCGCTCAACGCAACTGTGCGAGCCCAGGTCGCCGGCTCCATCATCTCCACCGATGCCGACGTTGGGCAGACGGTCAGGAAGGGACAGACATTGGGCCGCATTGACGCTTCGGGACTGCAGGACGCGTATCTAAGCGCAAAGTCCGCGGTGTCTTCGGCACAGACGACGAACGCGGTTGCACAACGCAATCTTCAACGCAGTCAAACGCTGCTGCAGGCCGGCGCGATCGCGCAGCGCGATCTGGAGACGGCACAGACGCAGGCGTCGGGTGCACAGGCGGCGCTCGCGGATGCGAATTCGCGGCTCGCCACCGCCAGCAAGAATTTCGACAACACGCGCATCTCGGCGCCGTTCGATGGCGTGATAAGCCAGAAGAGCGTGAGTCCCGGCGACGTTGTACAGCCTGGCGGAGCATTGTTCACGGTCGTCGATCCGTCAACGATGCGTCTGGTAGCGGCGGTTCCTTCCGATC
>PLEG01000245.1 GCA_003136975.1 Gemmatimonadota bacterium
GCGAGACCTGCTTTCGTCGGTGGGCGCGGCAGCAAAGCGGCCGTTGGTGAAGTGGGGCGAAGCATATATCCTGCGACCGGGAATGCCGGTGATCAATCAGCAGGTGCCCGTACACAATGGAGCACTCGATGCACTATTGCTTACGCAACATCCGGCTCAGCAAATTTCAGGGGCCGGTTCCTGGCCAATTCGCACGCAGGTGCTGCTCAGATATCCCGGTGGCCGCTCGGACCACTTGCTCATCGACCTGAAATCGGACAGCACTGCGGTCCGCTTCGCTACCGCGATGCCGGCTCCGGAGTTCGTCTTCGCGAACGACGGCGACAATGCGTACGCTCTCGTAATTCCGGACTCCGCGAGCGCACGATGGCTCGCCGATAGCGTCGGGGTGCTGGCAGACCCGCTCATGCGCGCGATGGGGTGGGACGCACTGTGGGAGTTGGTGCGGCGCCGAAGTATACGACCCGGCGATTTCATTTCCATCGCGGAGCGATCGCTGCCAGGCGAACAGGATGAACAGATCGTCGGTGCGCAACTGAGGCACGTCACGCGTGCTGCTGATGCGTACCTGTCACCGAGCGAGAGCGCCGCACTTCTGCCGGCACTCGAGACATCGCTTCGAAGTGTGGCAAGCGATGCGAAGCGGCCGTACGAGATTCGGAAACCAAATCTTGACGCACTGATTCGCGTGACGCGAACGACCCCGGGACTTGAATACCTGGATCGTCTCCTCGATAGCACGACCGCGGCGGGCGCGCCTCTGCGCGCGCCGACGCGTTGGGCAATCGTCACTCAGCTCATTGCTACGGGATATTCGACCGCGACGGAACGGCTGGCGGCGGAAAGCAAAACTGATTCATCGAGCGAGGGAAAGCGCTACGCATTCATTGCGGGGGCGGCCACACCTGATGCGAACGTCAAGCGCGAATATTTCAAGCGCTATTTGAGCGACCCTAACCTGAACGAGGAGTGGGCGACTTCGAGTTTGGGCGCGTTCAATGAAATCGATCAACAATCGCTGACTCGCGCGTATCTCAAGCCGGCTCTCGACACACTGCCTTGGTTACAGCGAAACCGGCGGATCTTCTTTATCGGCTCGTGGCTCGGCGGCTTCATCGGTGGTCAGTCCACAACGGAATCCGTTGGGACGGTGCGTGCGTTCCTGCAGTCCAACCCTGCGCTCGGCGCTGATTTGCGCCAGAAAGTACTACAGGCGCTGGATGAGCTCGAGACAACGGTGGCAATTCGATCGAGCGCGCGTACTGCGGGCTCATCATAGCGAGGAGACGTCGTGCACATATTGCGTGCAACGGAGAGTGCACTCGTTGAGGGAATCGCTGATCAGGCGTAGTGCGCGGGAAGATCCGCGCACTACGCTGGTGTGCTACTTCTTGAAGAGAGCGAGGTATTCACCGTAACCGTCGGCCTGGAGCTGGTCAACAGGAATAAAGCGCAGCGACGCAGAGTTCATGCAGTAACGATTTCCCGTTGGCTTCGGCCCGTCGTCGAAGAGGTGGCCAAGGTGTGAATTGGCATGCGTGGACCGAACTTCGGTTCTGGCGTAGCCCAGTAGATGATCGGTGTCTGTCCTGACGTTGGCCGGGACGAGCGGCTTGGTGAAGCTCGGCCAACCTGTACCGGACTCGAACTTGTCGGCTGAGCTGAACAGCGGCTCACCTGACACGATATCGACGTAGATGCCGGCTTTGTGGTTGTCCCAGTACTCGTTGTGAAACGGCGATTCGGTGGCCGCTTTTTGCGTCACCGCGTACTGCTCGGCGGTGAGTTTGCTATGTAGCTCAGAGTCTGCTGGCTTTTTGTAGTTCGTCATATTCTTGCTCGAGTATTGCTGCGCCTGGGCGGCAGGCACGGCCGCGATCGCCATACCCAACGTGATGCCGAGGACGTACCGGTTAAGCGATAGCATCGTGCGCATCCTGAATAATGGTGAAGCGGCACGTTCCGCACCGCATCTCTTACTCCAATATGTACGCCAGAATGCGTCAATTGGTTCTATTGAACCCTGGTTTTTCCGGAACCGGCCAGAATCGTCTCGAATAGGGATGTGACGTCAGTTACGGTGGCCGTCATTGTCTCTGCGTGGACGACATGAGCGGCTCAGAGGTTGTGCCGTACCCGGTACCTGTTAGTGCATCTCGGGCGCGGGCCCTGTACGGGCGCGTGGGGCGCGGAGGAGCAGGACTGCCGGCGCAACAGCCACAAATACGAGCATTATCATGATCCATGCGTCATTGTAGCTGAGCATGGCTGCCTGCCGAGTCACTGCACCGTCAAGCATGGCGTACCAGGTCTGAGCGGCGGTCGCCGCCGGCATGCCCTGCCCGATAAGGCCATTCACCACGGCGTGCTGGCGCGCGATGAGAACTGGATTGGTGGAGTACAGATTCGTTATGAGATCTGCACGATGCAACGCCGTATGGGTTGTCACATACGTGCTCAATATCGCGATTCCGAAGGAGCCGCCAAGCTGGCGTGAAAGATTGATCAACCCCGACGCTTGCTGCGCCTCGCTGGGCTCGAGGACTCCATACGCCACGTTGTTGATTGGCGTAAAGAGGAAACCGAGTGCTACACCCCGATAGATGAGAGCATAGCGGACATCGGACTCGCCGGCCTGTGGTGTCAGATGGCCCAGCTTCCACATCGAGAGAGTAAAGATCGCGATACCGATAGCGATCAGGATTCGCCCGTCCACCAATGGTTTCGCGCCATTCAGGAGCCGGCCGCAAAGGAGGGCCGCGGCGGCGGTGGCAAGGCCGCCGGGCAACAGTGCCAGTCCCGTGTCCATGGGTGTCAGCCCCAGAATGGACTGCGTGAACAACGGAAAGATGAACGTCCCCCCGTACAGCCCGAACCCCAGCGCGATGAAGAGAAAGATCGACGCCGACAGCTGGCGGTTCTTCAATACGCGAAAATCGACTACAGGGTGCTTGTTGCGAGACGATAGCTCCCACCAGAGCATCGTGGCGAGACAGATGGCGGCCGTGATCGCGAGACGGGTGATCAACGGATCGGCGAACCAATCGTTCCGGTTTCCTTCTTCGAGGACGTATTGCAGTGAACCGACACCGACCATCAACAGGATGATGCCGAAGAAGTCGATTCCACCCTCTCTGCCCTTTTTACCTGGCGGATCGTGGAGAAACGACGTCACGAGGAACGCGGAGATGATTCCAATCGGAATGTTGATGAAGAAACACCAATTCCAGCTGTAATTGTCGGTGATCCAGCCGCCGAGCGTGGGGCCGAGCGTGGGGGCGACAATGATTCCGAGAATGAAGATCGCCTGGACCAATCCCTGCTGATCGCGCGGGAATATCTGGCGGATCGTCGCCTGGGCGGTTGATAGAAGGGCGGCGCCACCCGCGCCCTGCACGATTCGCCAGAGTACGATTTCTGACAGGCTGGTTGACGTCCCACAAAGGAACGACGCCACAACGAATATGATGATCGACGCTGTGAGGTAGTTTCGCCGCCCGAATGTTTCGGTCAGAAACGCCGTAAGTGGGAGCACGACGACGTTCGAGAGTATGTAACCTGTAAGGACCCAACCGATCTCCTGCAGGGTCGCGCCGAGGTTGCCGGCCATCTGAGGGAGGGCGACGTTCACGATCGTGGTGTCGAGCACCTCCATTACTGCGGCCGTGATGAGGCCGAAGAGGATTATCCAGCGGTAGGGATTGAGTGCCTCTGCCTCGGGGACATCTGAAGGCACAGCTGATGCGGTCGCCATTTATCCAGTGGAAGAAAAACGACGACCGCGCGTTGGTCTAGTGGCTACTCGCAGATGCTTCGGTTGGAGCCGGTAAATTCTGGATGAAGAATTCCATCATCCGCTCGGTATTGAGTGCCGAATGCCCCTGATCGGGCCCCACCTGAACGTCGAAGCTCTTGCCTGCTTTCTGCAACGCGGAGATCATCTGCATCGAGTTGGAGTTGTGCACGTTGTTGTCCGCGGTACCGTAGTACAGCATCAACCGCCCCTTGAGGCCTGACGCGTAGGTCATGGCGCTTGCCGCGTCGTAGCCTGCAGCGTTCTGCTCTGGAATCCACATGTACCGCTCGGTGTAGATCGTGTCGTAGTTACGCCAATCGGTGGGCGGCGACATGCTGCATGCTGCCGCGAAAACATCGGGGTAGCGCAGCAGCGCCATGAGCGAGGCGTAACCACCGTAAGAGGTGCCGTAGATACCAACTCGCGTTTTGTCCACGTATGGACGTGCGTCGAGGGCACGGACGCCAGCCGCCTGATCGTCGATCTCGACGATGCCGAGCTTTTCGTAGATGGCGTCGAGGAAATGCTTACCGCGGCCATCCGCGCTGCGCGAATCGAGCGTCGCGACCAGGAAGCCGAGCTCCGTCAATCGATTGGGGAGCGCGAAATTTTCGCTCGCTCCATTCGTATTGGGGCCGCCGTAAACGCTTACCAGTAGTGGGTAGCGCTTGTTCTGGTCGAAGTTGGATGGAAAGCTGAGCATTCCGTGAAGCTCAGTGGTTCCGTCTCCGGCCTTATAGGCAAACATCTCGACGCGCTTCAGCCCAAGCTGGTCGAACTTCGTCATGTCGCTCCTGACGACATCAGCGACGAATTTTCCATTGGAGTCCATCAACCGCGCCACAGGAGGCTGGTCGTGCGCCTGCGCGACATCGACAAAATTCCTTCCATCCGGCGCGAAGGAAATGGTATGACTGAACGCTGGATCTGTAATGCGACGGTCATTGCGGCCGCTCAACCCAACGCGATGCAGCTGGATCTTCATTGCATTGTCGCCATCGTGCGCAGTGTAGTACACAACGCCAGCCTTCTCATCAACATGATCGAGGCTCTCTGCGTCAAACTGATTGTTAGTGAGCCTGGCGAGAAGCTTCCCGGTCAGATCGTACAGGTAGTAATTCCTGAATCCGTTCCGTTCCGACTCCCATATGAAGCGATTGCCATCAGCGAGATACTTCATCTCGGGATTGTTTGCTACCCAGCTTGCGGGCCACTCATCACGAACCACTACCCTGCACTTGCCGCTGGATGGATCGCACGCCATGAACTCGAGCACGTTCTGTTTGCGGTTGGTGCGGTTGAACGTAAGCTCGCGACCGTCCGGGCTCCAGCCAACGTGATACACGTAGTGGCCCACCACGGAGTTATCGAACGGCTTGCCGTCGCGCACGTCGATTCGGGTGGTCGTCTTCGTCGCCACGTCGTACACGAAAAGATCGACGATCGGATTTGGAACACCGGGTTGCGGAAAGGCCTCGACGTCGAGGATTGTGTGCAGCTTGGTTTGGTTCAGGCCTATGTAGTAGTCCGGCACCTTGCTCTCGTCGAATCTGTAGTAGGCGAGCCTGGAGCCATCGGGAGACCACCACATGGCGGTGCGTTGATCGAGCTCTTCGCCGTAAACCCAGGACGCGGTTCCGTTCTTGATTCGGTTGGGGACACTACCATCGGTCGTTAGCGCTATTTCGTTGGCACCGTTGGCGTCGGCCAGCCAGATATTCCGGTCACGGTACGCGGCCTTGAGCTTGCCCTCCGGCGAGATGGCCGACTCGAACTGGCGTCCGCGACCCGGCCCCGCGGCAAAGCGCGCTCTGAGCGCCGCCAGCTCTGCCTGCGAGTCGACTGTGCCCGCAACAGATGCCGCATGGCGCGCGACATCATAGTGGTAGCGGGTGCCACCAAAATCGTAGTTGAACGCCTTACCGCTATCCACCCAGACGGGTCTTATCGCCGCGCTCGTGACGGAGCCAAAGATTTCCCCGCTGAGTTTGTGATAGCGTGGATATTCCGGAATCGCCTTGA
>PLEG01000331.1 GCA_003136975.1 Gemmatimonadota bacterium
CAGGGATTATCGTGTTGCGCGCGGCGAGAAGCGCCGTAAACGTCGCCTCAGTACCGCCAGAAGTGAGAGTCCCGCCGCTCGCGTCACCCCAGCCAACAAGCTCTGTCATCCAGCGAATCACGCGGTGCTCTATGACCGTCGCCGTCGGGGACATCTCCCACACCGCGACTGATTGATTCAGAACGCTGATGAGGGGCTCCGTCCACACAGCAATGGGGAGCGGTGGCGCGACCTGATGCCCCATGTACATCGGGTGATACAACCGATTGCAGTCCGCCATTACATCGCTGCGCAGCCGTCCCGCGAGCTTCGTGATCGGCATTCCACGACGCGGCATTGGCTCGTTGAATCGCACGGAAATCTCTTCCGGCGTGCGCTCGGTCGACACTCGGCCTGCGCCATCGCGCGTTTCAGCGAGGTACTCCGATACGAGAGCGACAATCTCTGCGCCAGACGACGCGAGGGTGTCGCTCTCCAGGATTTCGAGGATCGGATCGGTCATCCGATCAATCTATCCAGCCACCGGCGCTACCAGTCTCTCCTGCGCGTTGGAACGTCAACTCGCCCCTTCACATTGGAGTAGTTCACCGAGCCGCTTCCCTTGTGCTCCACCGGCAGGTCGCCGCCGACGCGCTCGCGGCGAGGACGATAGCGAAACCAGAGCCGCGAGCACCACTGCGGATGGCGAGAGACGCCAATTGTGGCGCCGGCGACTGTGGTTCGAAAAATCAGAGGACGTGGGAGATCCGGTCGATGACGGATAAAATGGAGGGCAAGCGGCTCAATTGAGGCGCAATCCACGATTCGATGCCCTGGACCTGCGGATGGTTTCCTCAACCCATGACACTACTTTTCTGGCTACCCCCGGCCACCAGATGAATCCAACAATCGAACTGCTGCTCACTCGCCGATCGGTCGCCCCGCGCTTGCTAGCCGCGCCGGCTCCAACGCCGGACGAGATTGAGACACTTCTTACTATCGCCTCGCGTGTTCCCGACCACGGACGCGCCGTGCCATGGCGCTTTATCGTCATCGCTCCCGATGGCGGCGCACGACTCGGCGATTTGATTGCGGCCGCATTTGTCGCCGACCATCCCGACGCGCCCGCTGCGACGATCGACGCCGAGCGCGGCCGGTTGCTGCGCGCACCGCTCGTTATCGCGATCGTATCGAGCCCGCACGAGAACCCCAAGGCACCAGAGCTCGAGCAAATCCTCTCTGCTGGTGCGGCGGGAATGAGCTTGCTGATCGCGGCAAACGCCATGGGCTACGCGGCGAACTGGCACACGGAATGGTACGCCTACGATCGCAGATTTCTGGGCGAGCTCGGTCTCACCGACCAGGAACGCATCGCCGGATTCGTGCACATCGGGACTGCGATAGAGAGGCCGCAAGACAGACCGCGGCCGGCACTCGACGACATAGTCGTCCGCTACGGTGCAGACGGCGTCGCACCGTTCGACAACGCCTTGCGCACGCGATAAGCTCGTATGCCAGTGTGATTCTCGCTGTTCCTACCCTTCGCCGCGGGTGCGAGATCGGAGAAATTCGTCCAGAATTCGCTCTGTGAGTCCCCACAACACGTGACCGCGTATCTGAAAGCTGCGCGCCTCGATCGTGGACCCGTCGCGAATCAGCACCGTCGTCATCTTCCACGCCTCTGCACGCTGAAGCTCGGCGATTGGAATCCACCATGCTTCCACGAGCTCGACGGACATCGTCACGTCCCTGTCACCGCTGTATCTGAACACGAATGGCGCGACGGAGATTGTTGGCGCTTTCATCGCCCGCGGAGTGACAACCGTGAGCGCGGCAACGCAATCACTGCTCGACAGATCGATGCCGGTCTCCTCCAGCGTTTCTCTGCGTGCGGCCTGCTCGAGCGATGCGTCTGCCGGCTCGAATCGGCCACCGGGAAGTGCGATATGGCCGCTCCACGGATCGCCCACAACGGTCGCACGCCGGACAACTAGCACTTCCTCGCCCGACTCTCCAGTGGCGACCACGACCGCCACGGCTGCAAGACGTTTCTTCATTCCGAAATTATGGCAAACACCGAGTGCATATCGAACTGTACTTCGGCGGAGACAAAGGCGAAAGTCATGCGCCTCAGACCGTCACGCGCCAAGTCGCGTCCACCCCCATCGATCGTAAATCCACGGCGACGCAATTCTGCCGGCGAGCTTGGCGAACGCTGGCGAGGTGGCGCTGATATGCTCCGGAATTCGAAGCCACAACCAGCCGTCGGCGTCGCGCACACAACGCGGAGATTCCTCGTTTCGCGCGGCCGCGTCATCCGCTTGTATGGCGATGCGCCACGCGCGGTCATTCGTGACGAGAATCAGGCTCGCCAGCGATGCTGACAGGCGACTGATTCGCCACGGTAGTCGGGCGTTCGCCGGCAATTTCATGCCCGCCGCGGCGCCGAAGTCGATCGCGAAGCACTCGGGACGTTCCGCGTACGCCATGATTCGTGTTCTGCTCAACATGAGTTGCGTGCGATGTGCAGCGACAGCGCGCATCTTCTGCTCGCACGCATTTGCGCCGAGCTCAAACTCTCTATCGAGCGCACTCGCGGCGCCATGAACCATGTATGACAGCAGTCGCGGGCGCAAGTCGCATTTCGCGAGCGCAAGACAGCACATCACATGCGCTGCGCTGTGATCCGGATGCCGGTCGGAGAGACTCGGTACCGCTACAACCGTTGGATTCGTGTCACGAAATATTTCGCACACACCCGCGATTGCAGCATCTGCATCGGCACTCACCAGCTCAGTCAAGCCAAGGTCCGGAAAACCAAGGCATCGGATCGATGCATCCGGAACGCCCAGTATCGAAAGGGCGGCGCGCGCCTCCTGGCGGCGCTGCACACCCCACCTCTCTCTGTCTCCCGCTCCAATCCAGATCCGACGCTCGGCTGCGCGTTGCGGCCATGGATTGTTGTCCCCGTCGGTGAGCATAACCACCGTTACGCGAGCACCGCTCGCGAGTGCCGCCTGGACGAGACCGCCCGTCGCGAGTGACTCGTCGTCCGGATGCGGTGCAATCACCACGAGGCTTGCACCGCCTTCCGCGAGGAATTCCCTGATCATGCCAGTGCGTTGCCGGTCACTCTTTCACTAACAGCGCGTTGCGTCATAATGGAATGAGCCGCACCAGCCGCGGGCCCAACACGTTGGCAACCACCATTGGCATGTGCTTCCAGAGCCGCGTTGCGATGTCAGCTCTCGCGCTGTGTTCCGTCATCGGCTTTCTTCCCGACGCGGAATGCTCATACCACCAGAGCGGTTGATCGGTGGTTCCCCACTGCGTCTTGAACTTGTGCGTATTTCCGCCCGGCGTGCAGCGACCGAAATTGAATGTGTTCACACCGATATCTGATACGTGCCTCATCAACTCCCAGTACACCAGCATGTTGGGTGAGATTCGATTGTGCTCGCGCAACGCCGAGGCCCATGTGATCTCGAACTCTCGCTCACCGTCGCGCCCCCAAAGAAATCCAGCGCCACATGCGATCGGTGTCGTTCCGTAATACGCGACCGCGAATAGCGCACTCTCGGGGAATTGTTCGACGATCGCTTGAAAGAACGACCATGGCATCACCGGTGTGCCCAGATCGCGCATGTGACGCGAGAACACCCTGTAGAAAGCGCGCGCCTGGTCCAGCCCGATCCGCACTGTCACACCCTCTTTCTGCGGCCGGCGAATCTGACTGCGCACCTTGGACGGAAGCCGTTTCCAGACCGCCTCTGAGCCGCCGCTGCTATCCATCAACACGGTGATCTTTCGGTGCGATACGCCATAGTCCTGAAATTCGCCAAGATTGTACCGACTCCTGAGTTCGAGAACCTTCGCCGCATCGGAATCTGCCATTCTGGCGGCGTAGGTCAGAAGCGTACGAACTGCTTTCGGCGTGCCCAGCGGGCCGCCGTAGTTCACGAATGGTACCGAGACGAGAAAGTGCCCGAACAGCATGCTCCTGACTCGCACCAACGGCAAGACCCCGGCTATCCCCCCGGTATCGTCATCGGTTGCGACCAGATACGGCGCGTCATGGTCCATCGCCTTCCGCAGCACGGTGCGCCAGCCGTGCAGATGGAAGTGCGTGTAGCCCGACGCCCCACTCTGCGTCTGAACAAACGCATCCCACGCCTCTGCGCTTCCCTCATATGGGGCAACGGTGATTGTGTGCGAGACCGGACTGTTGGAATCCGCCAGGATCAATTTCCTCTTCGAGGGGTACTAGTTGAGCGCATAATATCGGTGTCGCCTCCGCAAGGTGGCCCCGAACACAACGTATCGTGGCGCCGCCCGTACATCTTCGGGTCATGGGTACGAATCTCGCTACGCACCGCCGGCAGCGAGCAAAACCACACTTGAACGAGGTAGTAACATGCGACGAATCAACATTGCAGCGTGTTCCCTGATGCTTCTGGCAGCGGCCAGCGCCCCAGCTATGGCACAGGGGAACATGGGCGGAATGGACCCCGCGCAGATGGTACAGCGGTCCACCGATCGCCTCATGACGGGAATCACCCTCTCGGCCACTCAGTCCGACTCCGTAAAGGCTATCAACGCTCGCTTCGTTACGGCGGCTCAGGGCGCCATGACCGGCGGCGACCGCACGCAAATGGCCGCAATGCGCACCAAGCAGCGCGCCGATCTGCGCGCCACGCTCACCGCTGATCAGCAGACGGTATTCGACAAGAACGTAGCTGATATGGAAAAGGCTCGAATAAACAGGCCGCAACCGTAACACAGCACCTCACCAGAAAAGAGAGGGACAGCAGATCGCTGTCCCTCTCTTTTTTTCGCGGCTGGAATCGTGGAACATCACGCGCTACTGAGCTCCGCGTTTGAAGATCATCACCGGCAAGGTGCGCATCATGATCTTCAGATCTTCCGCGAGCGATTGTCGCGCGAGATACTCCAGATCCAACTGGATCTTCACCCGAACATCATCGATCGAGCTATCGTAAGCATGATTGATCTGCGCCCAGCCGGTGATTCCCGGTCGCGCTTGTTGCCGCAGCTGATAATCGTCGATGTTCTCTCGAAGCTCCGCGAAGATGCTGGGCCGCTCTGGACGCGGACCAACGATATTCATGTCGCCGAGCACGACGTTGATGAGCTGAGGCAGCTCGTCCAGCCTGGTAGTGCGCAGAAACTGGCCGACCGACGTTACGCGTGGATCCTGCTTGGTCGCCCACACCGCTCCTGTACCCGCCTCGGCGTCCTTCCGCATTGATCTGAACTTGAGAATCCGAAACGGACGCCCGCCTACATTCGATCGCCGCCTGTCGTCTTGCGGCGCGCCCGAGCGCCGACGGCGATCCACGCCCACTCTGTCCTGAACGTAAAACACCGGACCGTGGGAGGTGAGCTTGACCGCCAGCGCGATCAGTAATATCACCGGCGCCAACACTATCAGGGCTATGAACGCGATCGCAAGATTGAGCAGGCGGTTCAGCGCCTCGGATCGTTCCGCGGCAACGACGCGCGGATTTGACGCTGCCCTGGCGCGCTCGGCAGCGTCCGGGCCGGAGTCCACGCCATCGCGCGATTCATCGGCCGACGGTTCGGTCGGGTCTTCCTGCACCGCGTACTGATCGGTGTTCATTCCGATAATTTCGAGACGATCACAACCTACAATTTTGCAAGGGTGTACAGTCCAATCAGCAACAGCTCAATTCCCACGAACGCGGCCCAGAAGCTTCCGCGCGTAACCGAATACGCCAGCAGGGCCCCCGCCACGGGCAGCCAGAGAGCGACGTAGAGCTTGACGCTGGGTTCCGGGCGCCTGGGTGGTTCTGGATCATCCGGGCCCCGCTCTCGAACGATTTCACGCAAGCCGTACGTCTCCTCGTCAAGCTCTGGCGACTGAATAGACTCGTTCACAGACGCTCCAAATAGTGGGGCCGAGCACTTATAGTACCACCGTCGTGGCTGCGCCGCACTACCCGAATCTGCCTTTCACCATTTCGACTGGAAACAGGCGGCTGCGCTCCGCCATGCGGCGGACGGCCTCCGTAGCTCATCTCTATCCGCGAAGCAGCCATAGGATCAGCGCCAGCACGAACACCGCGACGATCACAGGCAGCAGAAATCTCGCCGTGAAAAATGACGCTGAGACGTCCTTCTTTATGCGTCCGCTCATTGCGGGAGGGTTTTGGTAAACAGAAAACCGGTCGGTCCGCGGTCACAACCAATGCGCTCGAAAAAACCGACGCAATCGGGCTGCGCGTCGATCAGGAGCCGCGCGTCGGGTGTCGCCATTAGCGCGTGTTGCATGAGCGCGCGTCCGATTCCGAGACGTTGATAGTCGGGATCAACCAGAATGTCGGCGATCGCGCTGAAGGTGTATCCGTCGCTTATTACGCGCACCACGCCCACGAGCCGCGCGCCATCCCATGCACCGATATTTGTCGTTTTCGCGAGCGCCGCGCGCGCTCTGCGTACTTCATACTGGGTTGGGCGCACGCGCTCAGCCAGCGGAATGAACGACGCCGCGTAAACGCCCGCTTCAGTGTAGTAAACGTCGCTGACGTTCCTCGCCGCACGCACGGGCGCCGCAACACGCGTTGCTTCTGCACGCTCGGGCCAAATCGTGACGGGGCTCGTCCAGGCGAGAGCCGGCAAACCACCACCGCTCGCGAATGTGCGGTGCTGTTTGTGGTGTCGCTCCCAGATGCTTCCGAGAAGATTGCCGGCCTCGAGACCGATTGCGCCGGTCACGATCGCCGTCGCCAACACGGCGGAGAGCAAGTAGGCGAGTCCGCGGATCATGTCGCCCTGGTCAACCTGGTCGGCCAGAAACGGCCATGCGAAGGCACCCGACCACACGAAGCCGAGGAAGAAAGTCAGGAGCGCCGTTGCATCCTTGATGACCACGCGTCGGCGCCGATAGAAGTCGGACATGGGCTCTCCTCCGGCGTACTCAGAAAGATACCCCTGCAAACAACCAGGGTGCGAAGGGTGGCAATACAATCAGAGGATGGCCGGTGGGATACGCGGCCATCCTCTGATCCGTATTTCAACCAGTCAGCTTAACTCCAGCTGGCCACGCCGCCGTGGCGGCTGCACGCACCCTGACGATGAGCAGAATGCGAGTAGAGACCGTCCTTGCACTTGGCAATCGCGCCCACTGGGTTGTTGTCTTCCTTGGCGCCTGATCCAGCCGTCGCGTTGCTTGCGGTGGCACGAGGCGCTGCAGCAGGCTTCGCTATCGCAGGCTTCGCCATCGCCGGCTTGGCAGCTGCGGGCATCGTGGCCTTGGCCTTTGTGCTGGCCTTGGCAGCCTTGGTCGCCGCGGCTGCTACGCCACCGTGCCCTGAGCAAGCACCTCTTCCGGAAGTCGCGCTGGAAGTCCCGTCCTTACATACGGTGGCCATTGCCTGTCCGCTTGCCGCGCCAGCGCTGAGCGCCGAAGCCAAAGCAATGACAGCTGCCATCGCGAACGACCGTGAGAACAAACGCATGCATTTCTCCCGTGAATGAAATTGATTCTGCCCGCACAAAATTGGTTGCGGTTTGCTCACCCCGCAACCGCCAATTGTGTCGATGGATTCTTAATGCCCCCGCAGTGCCTCCGACGAGTCGGCGCAAGGCCAACGCGCGATTGATTCCAACCGTACATAATCTTGGTGCTAACAGCCACCAGCCAGCAGCCCGCTGCTCGTGCCGCGCACCCACGAGTGACCGTCGCTGCGACTTCCCGGACCGAATCATGAGCACTCTACCAGCAACTCGAATCGCGTCCACCCTGGTTGTCCTTGCGCTCTGCGCCTGTGGCCGCGCGGACAGCCACACCAGCGCCAACCGCGTAGTAAGCGTGTCGAAGCAGATCAACGAGTTCATCTACGACATCGGGGCGCAGGACAATCTCGTGGCGAAGGATCTCACGTCGGTGTATCCACCAGCCATCACGAAGCTTCCATCAGTCGGCTATCACCGCGCGTTGAGCGCGGAGGGAATCATATCCATGAAGCCAACGTTGTTCCTGACAGATGGAAACGTTGGCCCCGACGCCGTGCTCGAGCAGCTGAAGAAAGTGGGCATTCCGATTCTCGTCATCAAGCCCGGCGCATCGCTGGATAGCGCACGGTCGTTGATGGCGCAGCTTGGCAAGCAATTCAATCGTGAACACGCGGCGGATAGTGTGCTTGCGCAGTGGCGTAGCGGCATGGACTCAGTCTGGAGCGATACGGCGCGTTGGACCAACAAGCCTCGGCCGCGCGTGCTGATCATGCACATGGGCCAGATCGTCAACAACTATCTTGGCGTTGGTGGCGGTGGACCGGCGGACCAGATGCTCAGGTGGGCCGGTGCAGCGAATGCGATAGACTCCGCGCGTTCAATGACGCGGCTCAACCCTGAGCTCATTGCGAAGCTCGCACCCGACATCATCATCGCGACCGACGTCGGCTTCGACAGGATGGGGACCGCCGAGAAGTTCTCAACGCTGCCCGGTGTAAATCTCACACCCGCCGGAAAAAACCAGCGCATCTATCGCATCGACGAGACCGAGCTGCTGTACTTTGGACCGCGCACGCCGAGCACTGTGCGCAAGCTGGAGTCAATGCTGCATCCGTCGGGATCACAGTAATTATTCGCCGCTCGCGCGCTTTGCGTACTCCGTTGGCGACATGCCGATAAGCGAGCGAAAGTCATTGATGAAATGCGCCTGGTCGAAATATCCGAGATCTAGTGCCAGGCGACTCCAGTCGACGATGTTGCCACGGGTCAATTGTTCTGCCGCCTCCTGTAGGCGAAAACGCCGAATGACCCATTTCGGACTTACCCCGACGTAGCGGCTGAAGAGACGCTGCAAGGCGCGCACATGCAGACCAAACTCACGCGCGAGATCCTCGACACGCGTGATCTCCCGGTGGGCGATGACTTCGTACGAGTGCTTCCCGTCGGTGATATTGCGGGCAGCACACTACGTATTGCAAAAATGCGACAATAGTCTCGGTTTTCACACAGGAAAAAAAGAGGGCCCCGGGGAACCCCGGAGCCCTCCTTGATACATGCCCGCTATTGCGCGTCAGCGCTTGCGGCGGCGGATCATCGGAATGAGTCCGACAAGTCCGGTACCGAGCAACGCCATAGAAGACGGCTCGGGGGTACTCACATACCTAACGCCCTCCGGGACCGCAAGCTGAAGAATAGCGGGGTTCCCGTTCGTCTCGGCGTAGTTGAGCGTGAACGAATGATTGCCAGCCGTCAACGCAGCGGTTCCCGTCGCGGACTGGGAGACGTGGTCGCCACCGTCCGCAACGACGCGAGTGCCGTCGATGTAGAGCATGCTACCATCGTCCGACGTCAGTCCAAACGTATACGACCCGGTGCCGCTGACGGCGAAGACACCTGTAAGCTGAGCACCAAACTGGTAATACGGAGTCGCAGCGGGACAGCTCGGACTGTAATTGCGCGGAGTAAACGTGGCAAAGTTGATCGTCGCCACGTTGAAGCTGCAGAGGAGGCCCGTAAATCCGCTGCCCGCCGGATCGGTATTGATGTTTCCTCCGCCCGTGAACCCGCTGTAAATGCTCACGTTGACTTGCGCCTGCGCCGTTGCAGCAAGCGATACCGCCATCGCCGCACCGGCGAGTGCCTTGAACATCAGTCTCTTTGTTTTCATACCAATTCACGTTCTCCTTGAGGAGCGGTGAGTGGACTGCTACTATTGCGGGCGTGTGTTAGCGTCGATCGTGCCACACGTAAATCGCAAATCGGTGTCGCTTACCGGATTCTGGTAAGTGACTGTAATAATTGCACTTACCGTGATCTCCGTAAGCTGCGGCGTTATCGGATTGCATCAAAAATGCCGGTGCAATTGTTGGAAAAATGGTACACCTTGATGCGGCGTCGCTACACCCGTTGGCACCGGGGAACCGCGCTTGAAGCCGTCTCGTGCGTCAGCCCAAATCGCTATGTACGATTTGAACACAATGTTAGGACGAACGATAAGCCGGCTGTCTATTAAGCCGGCCCGGGACGACGACCGCTCTGCCGTTCGTGCCTCGATTGGAGCGAGCGCCGCAGCCATCTGGCAGACGCATTCGGCGCTGCGTTACTCGATCGCATTTTGCTGCTGCGTTACGCGCGCAGGGAAATCGGCACTCGGGCGCTGTCTTTCTCCTCGCGCGGGGCCGCGTTCGTGGAGCATTTGAAACCCGGCACGTAGCACCAGCTCGATTAACAAGAGCCCTGCAACCGTGTAAGTAGTTGCAGAGCTCTTGTTTTTATTCAGTGGGCCTGGGAGGAGTTGAACCTCCGACCTCTCGCTTATCAGGCGAGCGCTCTAACCACCTGAGCTACAGGCCCTCGATCGTCTCCACACTCATCGAACAAGCATAGAAAATGATCGGGAGCCCTTGAAGATAAGAGGCACCACCCCCCCGGACAAGCGAGCGCGCACCTTCGTCTCAGCTACGGTCGAATTTCCTCTCGCCTCAGGATCTGCACCACAAGATCCCACGCGGCATCCACGTCGGCGCAAACTTCGGATTCGGCGCGCTCTTCGAGCCGCCTGGACGACACGCGATTCCGCGCCGCAACCAACATCAGCGACTGTGCGGCCTGAAGCTGAGCCTCCGAGCATCCGCTCGCGCGCAGCCGCTCCAGATACCCAACAGCAAGCGCCCTGGCTCGCGCTGGAAGCTCCGCGGTCGCTGGATCCGGGTACTGACCCCCCGAGCCCTCGTGCAGCTCACTGGGCGCGATCCCGGCCCGGTCTCCGACGATCAACCAATCTGCCGTCACGTCGAGCACGCCCGCGAGCGACGCGATGACCGCTGGATCCTTCGGCAACATTCCGCCGTTTTCCCAGCGGCTAACCGTGTTCCGCTCCACACCCACGGCCCTGGCGAGGTCGCCCTGGGTCAATTTCTGACCGTTCCGGCGTTGCCGCTGCCTGGACGATCTCAGCCGATCGCCGAACGATTCCCGCCCGCTAATCCGGCTCCGTATCATAAATCTCTTGACTTGCTACGCCCGGGTATCATATTCCACACCGCAATGAGTGCGTGATACTTCTAACCGTTAGAAATACAACGTCGAGGTAGCCAAGAATGGCGATGACGCCACTCGAACGCAAGGCGGCGTTCAGGGCGGCCGTGACGCTCCGCCAGATAACCATGGCCGAGGCGGCCGCGGAGCTCGGGATCTCATACAACCACCTGACGCTCGTCATCAACGGCGAGCGGGTCGGCAGCGCGCGTCTGGAGGAGGGGATCTCCGCCGTCGTGGGTCGATCGGTCTCCGAAGTCTTCGGACGGACTCCGCGTCACGGTCCGCACAAGCGCTGACGAACTCACCACGCCCCGCATCACGCCCCGCACGACGTTACCGGGTGCGAAAAAGGGCGGCCTTTTCGGGGCCGCCCTTTTCGATTCATAACGTCATGTGTCAGACAGTCATGAAAGCGTCATACAATGCGCACGGTCAGAGATCCGCGTCCTCGCCGTCATCTACCGCATCGATGTCAGCATCCTCATCCAGATCGGCATCGAGGCCTTCGTCGTCGTCTTCGTCGTCATCATCGAAGTCGTCGTCATCCTCGTCGTCATCGTCGTCCGCATCAATGTCGACGTCATCCACATCGTCGGCGACATCGTCATCGTCGAGGTCCTCGTCGTCCTCTTCGTCTTCATCCTTGTCGAGGTCATCGTCAACGTCCAGATCGTCCTCATCACCATCGAAGGCGTCCGCGGGCCCCTCGTCCTCAGGGTCTTCCTCGAACGACCGCGCCAAAACCTGGTTATTGGCGGGGCCGGTGCGCGTGCCGCTGATCACAGGCACGCCGACTTCTTCCAACAGCATGTCGTCCGTCTCCATCTGAATTACACGTGGTTCACGGGAAGTTAATCGAGCACCCACTCCCGAAGTCAATACTTTTTACGAATTCTCAATCACGTGCAACGGCCATGCAAAGCGTCAGCCAGCGATACGATCACGCTTGGACTCTCGCGACATCTTCTTGCGATCGTTCGCGCTGAGATGACGCTTACGCAAGCGGATGGCCGCCGGCGTCACTTCGATGAGCTCGTCCTCTTCGATGTATTCGAGCGCACTCTCCAACGTCATCGTCCGCGGCGGCTCCAACTGAATGTTCTCGTCAGTGGATTTGGACCGCATGTTGGACATCTTCTTTTCCCGGGTCGGGTTGACGTCCATGTCACCCGGCCGCGAGTTCTCGCCAATCACCATACCCTCGTACACCGGATCGGTCGGCGACACGAATAGCGTCGACCGCTCCGCGAGATTCGCCAGAGCGAATGCAACGATCACGCCGGCCTCCATGGAGACCAACGTTCCACGCGAGCGACCCGACAATGGGCCAGCCCACTGTCCGTACTCCAGGAACTGGTGGTGCATGATGCCAGTGCCTCGGGTATCCGTCAGGAACTCCGAGCGGTAGCCGAACAGGCCGCGTGCCGGAATCCGGTACGTGAGGCGCGTCATTCCCTGGCCCGGGTTCTTCATCTCGATCATCTCGCCGCGGCGCGGTCCAAGCTTCTCGATAACGGCGCCCAGAAACTCTTCTGGCACGTCGATGGAAAGCTCCTCGTACGGCTCGAGCCGCTCGCCATCCGGGCCTTCGCGCGTTATCACGCGGGGCCGAGATACCTGAAACTCAAAACCTTCGCGCCGCATTGTCTCCATCAGAATCGTGAGATGCAGCTCACCGCGGCCGGCGACGGTCCACGTATCGGTCGCGACGGTGTCTTCTACACGAAGCGCGACGTTGCGCTCGAGCTCCTTGTACAACCGCTCGCGCAATTGGCGCGACGTTACGAACTTGCCTTCCTTTCCGGCGAACGGAGAATTGTTGACCAGGAAGTCGACCGAAATAGTCGGCTCTTCCACGGAAATTCCCTCCAGTCGCTCCGGCGTATTGACGTCGGTGATCGTGAGTCCGATCTCGACTCCCTCGAGTCCGGCAAGCGCGACGATGTTACCAGCGGTCGAGCTGTTCACTTCGATGCGATCGAGTCCGTCATACGTGAACAAACGCGTCACGCGCGACAGATCGGGCGACGCGTTCGTGTCCATCGCGAGCAATGCGACGTTGTCGCCAACGTTCACGGTGCCGCGCTCGATGCGTCCGATCGCGAGACGCCCCAGGTACGGAGAGTGATCGATCGTCGACACCAACATCTGGAACGGGCCGGCCGCGTCCGTGGGAGGCGGCGGTACGTTGTCCACGATCGTCTGGAACAACGGTACGAGATCTACCGGAGTGACGTCCATGTCCATCGTCGCGACACCTTCCCGCGCCGATGCATATACCACCGGCGCGTCGAGCTGCTCCGGACTGGCCTCGAGCTCGATGAAGAGATCGAGAATCTCGTCGTGCACCCGCATTGGGTCCGCGCCTGGACGATCGATCTTGTTGATGACGACGATTGGCGTGCGCTTGAGCGCAAGCGCCTTGCCGAGCACAAAACGCGTCTGCGGCATGGGCCCGTCGAATGCATCTACTACGAGTAAGACACCGTCAACCATGCGAAGGATTCGCTCCACTTCTCCGCCGAAATCAGCGTGCCCGGGAGTGTCGACAATATTGATCTTTGTTCCGTGCCAGCTCACCGCGGTATTCTTCGCGAGGATCGTGATTCCGCGCTCTCGTTCGAGCGGGTTCGAGTCCATGACGCGCTCGGCGACTATCTGGTTGTCGCGGAACGCACCGGCCTGGCGGAGCATCTTATCTACGAGCGTGGTCTTGCCGTGATCGACGTGCGCGATGATGGCGATATTTCGGATCTGCTGCTTCTCTGACATAGCCTTGGAATTTAACGGGTTGGAGGGCTGAAACGCGGACGAATTGACGATCGGCACGGATATATCCGTGCCCCGCGCCATAACGCGACTTGGTGCCAATTTCGTCCGTTTCGGGGCGTCAGTGCTGCTTCGAACGCTCGGTTTAGCTATCTTTCCACCGTGTTGCTACGCATAGCGGCCGTTCTCGGGCTGGTCCTGATCAATGCTTTTTTCGTGGCCGCCGAGTTCGCTCTCGTCCGTTCCCGAAAGACGCGCCTGGAAGCAATGGCGCGGAGCGGAGACGGTCTGGCTCGCGTCGCGCTCAAAGCCACTACAAATCTCTCCGGAGCGCTCTCCGCGAGCCAACTCGGCGTCACCCTCACGAGCCTGCTGCTCGGATGGATCGCAGAGTCGCTCCTGGTAGAGTCGTTCGCGGAGTCATTCTCGCGCATCCCGTTCGGAATCGATGTCGCGACCCGCGTGACGATCGCGACGGTGGTCGCATTGGCGTTCGTCACGTACATGACCGTGGTGTTCGGCGAGCTCACTCCCAAGACCTTCGCGCTCAACCAACCGGAGCGATGGGCACGCTATCTCACGCCCCCGCTGCTGGCATTCGCGTGGGTCATGCGCCCGTTCACATGGCTGCTCAACAGGTCGGCCGTGTCAGTAATGAAACTGCTCGGCCAGCGTCCCGTTCCACTGGCGGAATCGGTTCACTCGCCCGAAGAGCTACGCATGCTCGTGGAACAGAGTGAAGAAGGTGGTGCAATCGAGGAGCATGACGCGGCCCTGCTCGACGCTGTATTCGAGTTCTCCGAGAAAAACGCGCGTGAAGTCATGACGCCGCGCACGGAGATTGTCGCGATCGATGCGACCGCGACGCTCGACGACATAATCGAGCTCGTGAGCGAGAGCGGACTGTCGCGCTACCCGGTGTACGAGGAGACGATCGACGATATAGTCGGAATCATCCTGTCCAAGGATCTCATTCCGATTCTGGCGCACCGACCCGCGNNAGGTCGAGGATGTGCTTGCCGACTTCAAGCGCCGCAAGGAGCACATGGCGATTGTGCTTGACGAGTACGGCGGCACCGCTGGCATCGTGACCATGGAAGATCTGCTCGAGGAAATCGTCGGCGAGATACTGGATGAGTACGACGTTGGCGAGGAAGTCGATGTTCGCACGACAAGCACCGGCGAAACAATCATCTCCGGCGCCACCAGCATCTCCGAATTCAACGAGCAGTTCGGGACGACGATTCCGGAAGAGGACTACACCACCGTCGGCGGCTACATCTTCGGTGCACTCGGGCGCTTGCCGGTTGCTGGCG
>PLEG01000157.1 GCA_003136975.1 Gemmatimonadota bacterium
CGTGAACGTGCCCCCACCAGCGCTGATGTAGGATGCACCATTGAGGCTCAGCACGCGCGTTTCGTTCTGCGCCCACTGCCCGCCGATGTCCCATGTGAGTCGCGACGTGGTGATCGGGCGAATATCGAGCGTGGCCTCCCATCCTTGATTGCGGATAGCCGCGCCATTCAGCAACTGCGCGGTGAAGCCCGTCGTAGCCGGACGCGGTACGCTCAGGATCACGTCGGTTGAGTTGTCGCGGTAGTAGGTGATGCCGGCGTCTGCCATCTGGTTGAACAGGCCGACGTCGATGCCCATCTCAATCTCCTTCTGGCGCTCCGGCTTGAGGTTACTGTTCCCCCGCACACCAGAGGTGATCAAGCCTCCATAGCCGCCCTGTGTGGATGAGAGCTGATCCGTGTATCCGCTCCCGAAAATGCCACGTCCAAGCGTCGTGAGCGTCGAGTACACGTCCGGTTCCTTGCCCGTCTCACCGTACGACGCGCGCACCTTGCCGTAACTCAGGAGACCACGGTGTTCCGTGTTGCCAAGCGCGTTGGTGAACGTCCACGCCATGCTCGCTTTGGGATACGACGCGCGAGGATTACTCTGGCCGAACGTCGAGAAACCATCATTGCGTATGGCCCCGGTGAGATACAACTGATTGAAGAGGTCAGCCGTCGCCTCGCCAAAGAACGACTCTGCGTGGATTGTGTAGTCATACTCAGTTGCAAGCTGCGTAACAGTGTTGTTCAACGAGAAAGGCGCCGCCGCAATGAGCCCGTTTCCGGTTGCATACACCTCCTGACCGCGACGACTATTGACGTTGTGGCCGAGCGTGAGACTGCCGCCAAAGTTGCTTCCAAACGTGTGAGTCGCGGTCGCGACAAGATTCTGATCGAACTGCAGGTGCATCAGATCGGAGCGCTGTACCTTGCCGAGCGGCGCGTCGCTCGCAGTGAACGCCTCACCAGTGAGCTGTGCATCGCCGAAGTAGTCAGCGCCAAAGTTTTCCTGTACGCGTAGCCACGACTTGGGTTGCCAATCGGCATTCAGGTTGGCAATTGTGCGATTCGTCTGCTCGGTGCTCGGATTGGCATAGACCGCAAAGAGCGGGTTGTCGTAGCCACGCGACAGAGTGAGCGATCCGGGTGACGGATTTGGGAAGCGATACGACCGTTGAAGCCCTGTCGTGGGGGAGAGATATGGGTATTGATTGAAGTCCGGCGGCGTGCGGAGCGCGCCGAGCATCAAGCCTGACACAGATCCACCGCGGAGAATGGACGCACCCCGGTCGTCCGTGAACGAAATGTTACCGCCGATGCTGAGATTGTCGAACACCAGATGTGTCGCCTTGAGGCGCCCATCCGTTCTGTTGTAGTAGTTGTTCGGTCCGATGACAACCCCATTTTGCGCCACGCGGCCGCCCGACGCGAAGAAGGTGGTACGGTCGCTTCCGCCGGATACCTCGAGGTGCGTGTCCGTCGAGTGGCCAGTCTGGAACATCTCGCCGAAGTGATCATACGTTGGCGTTCCGGCCGCGATCGCAGGTCCCCACGAGCCGCTTGTGGCTGAACAGTCGAGCGCCGAGCATGAGCCAGGCTGCCCATTGCTTCCCTGGCCGTACTTCGTTTGTAGCGGAATGCTGTGGCTCACATCGTCAGTGGAGTAGCTGGAGCGTAGCGTATAGCGTGTCGGACCCGCGTGCCCCGCCTTGGTCGTGATGAGCACCACACCGTTCGACGCTCGCGCGCCATAGATCGCCGCGGCAGCCGCACCCTTGAGGATGTCAATTGACGCGACGTCGTTTGGATTGATGTCGGAGGCGCGGTTGGGTGTGTTCGCACCAGTGAGGTTGCTGCCGTTGACGTTGGTCGAATTGTCTATAGGCACACCATCGACGACAAAGAGCGGCTGTCCGTTGCCGGAGAGTGATTTGATTCCACGAATCTGGATGAAAGCCGACGATCCCGGGACGCCAGATTCGGAGACGATAGTGACACCAGGCGCTTTCGCGGCGAGTGCATTGACGATATTCGGCTCGTTGCTCTTTGAGATTGCGGTCGAGTCGACAGAGTTGATGACGTTGCCCAGCTTCTCGCGCGTGGTGCTCGTGCCGGCACCTGTCACGACTACCTCGCCGAGACGCAGCGGGTTGCTCGCGAGGCTGAAGTTCTGGGTGATGGTGCCAGGCGTAAGCGTGACCTGCACGGATTTCGGTGCGTAGCCAATGAGTCGCGCAGTGAGCGTGACCTGTTGTCCCATGGAGCGTGACGCAGAGACAACGATGGTATATCGCCCATTGTCATGGGTGGCCCCGCCAAGCCCCATTCCCTGCACGACGACTGCGGCTGCCTGGAGAGGCACACCGTTGCCAGTGGTGACCTGGCCGACGATTGTGGTTCCCGTTTGCTGCGCAAAGACGGCTGCGGGAACGGCTCCCGCGCCGAGGGCGAGCGCTAGCATCAACTTTACCGCAGGTCTCATGATTCCTCTTTCGACCGTGGGCCGCACCGGTTGGCGGCTGAGTTTTGGAAGCAGATCAACGCCGTCCTGATGGGTTAGTGGCGGCCTCTGCAGAAGACGGAGCAGGATATAGTATCCAATTGCAGATAGCGCAAGGACGCAATCCGAAGCCGATGATCACGGCCCTGGGAACCGAGCGAGACCCGACAAAATACCGTTTCTCCCGGGGGAGCGGCCAGCGAACCATCGTTCCGGCGTGACATCCGAAGCCCCTCGACTCTTCCGCTTCACGGGATACAGGATAAAATATTCTTGCCGAGATAAGCAACGCCGCCTCTACCATATCCCATAATGTCCGACTCAACGCAGCCCCTTAGCACCCGCCGTGTCGTACACCTTGCGGTTGTGTCGCATATCGCGACACGGCACATCGCGATGTCCCTCGTCGCGATCTCGATCGCGTCGTCCGCCGCGATCGCTCAGCGCGACACCACTCCGCAACGTGCACCCGCGCACGACCCGCTCCGATTCGAAATGATGGGGCCAGCGGTCGGTGGACGCATCTCCGCCATCGCCGGCGCCACTGGCGACGCACGCACATGGTACGTCGGAAACGCGTCCGGCGGCGTGTGGAAGTCCAGCGACAGCGGCGCGACGTTCCACCCAATCTTCGACAAGGAGCCGGTGCAGGCAATCGGCGCACTGGCGGTCGCGCCCTCCAATCCGAAGATGGTGTGGGCCGGTACCGGCGAGGCGTGGGCCGTTCGCGACGCCGACGTGATGGGCGACGGCATTTATCTCTCATCCGACAGCGGCGCGACCTGGAAGAACATGGGCCTGCGCGAAACGGGACGGATTGGACGCATCATCGTCCATCCCACCAATCCAAACGTCGTCTATGTTTGCGCGCTCGGCAGAGTCACGGGACCACAGCAGGAACGCGGCGTCTATCGCACCACCGACGGTGGCACTACATGGCAGCGCGTGCTCTTTGTCGATCCCAACACCGGATGCTCCGGACTCACGCTGGACCAGCGCGATCCAAACACGCTCTTCGCCGGTATGTGGCAGGTCGAGATGCATACCTACGCGATGTACAGCGGCGGCCCTTCGAGCGCGCTATATGTCAGCCACGACGCCGGCACGACCTGGAAGCAAGTATCCGACCCCGGATTGCCCAAATCCCCGCTCGGCAAGATCGATGTCGCCGTTGCACCCACCGATTCCAAGCGTGTTTATGCTCTCATTCAGACGGCCACTCAGGGGTCCGTGTGGCGCTCCGATAACGGGGGCGAATCATGGCGCGCCGTGAACTGGGCGCGCGCCCTCGTCGGCCGCGCTGGCTACTACATCCGCATAGCTGTCTCGACCGGCAACGCCGATGACGTACTCATCGCAAACAGCAGCTTCTTCCACTCGACCGACGGTGGCAAAACGTTCCGTGAAGTCCCCTGGGGCGGCGACAACCACGACATCTGGTTCGACCCGAAGAACCCGGAACGATTCGGACTAACCAACGACGCCGGCGCACGCATCACTACCGACGGTGGCAAGAAGTGGATCAACGTTGGACTCGCCAATGCCCAGGCGTACCACGTTGCGGTGGACAATCAGGTTCCGTACTGGATCTATACCAATCGCCAGGACAACGGGACCATGCGCGGGCCGAGCACGGCGCCCGAAGCAAATACGGAAGCGCGCACCGGGGCACCACAACCTGCGCGCACGCCGCGCGGCGAGGGCGGCGACACCACAAACGCGCGCGACACGACGAAGCGCGCCACACCAACAAGACTCTCCCCAGCCGACAGTGCGGCACGCGCAGACTCCGTCGCACGCGACTCCGCGATGCGCACGGACTTCCGCCAGCGTGGCTCCACATGGGATCACGGGCTCGGTGGCTGCGAATCCGGCTTCACGCTCCCGGATCCCACCAATCCGGACGTCGTGTGGGCAAGCTGCTATGGCAACACTGTGACGAGGTGGGACGCGAAAACAAAACTCGCGCGATCCGTGAGCCCCTGGATCCACACGCTCGACTCGCCGCCAAACGAGCTGAAGTATCGTTGCCACTGGACGCCGCCCCTCGCGATCGACCCATTCGACCACAATACCGTTTACTACGGCTGCCAGGTGGTCTTCAAGACTTCAAACGCGGGACAGAGCTGGACCGTGATCAGTCCGGATCTCTCCACCCGCGATTCGTCGCGCATCACTCCGTCCGGCGGAATCGTCCAGGACAACCTGGGACAGTTCTACGGTGAGGTGGTGTTCGCGATCGCGCCGTCTGAGATCAAGAGAGGATTGATATGGGCTGGCACGAATGACGGCAAGCTCTGGTACACGCGCGATGGCGGAGGCGCGTGGACGGACGTCACGAAGAACATGACTGGGCTCCCAGCATGGGGAACGATTCGCAAGATCGAGCCATCGCACTTCGATGCCGCGACAGCGTACGTCGCCATCGATTATCACATCATGGACAATCGCAAGCCGTACATCTACAAGACGACCGACTACGGCAAGACGTGGACGAACGTCACCGGAGACCTTCCGACCGGACATCCGCTCGACTACGTAATGGCAGTCACGGAGAATCCGAACCGGAAGGGAATGCTGTTTGCCGGTACGGGTCACGCCTTTTTCTACTCGCTCGACGACGGCGCGCACTGGAAGCAATTCTCCGAAGGGCTTCCCTCCGCGCCAGTGACATGGATAGCCGTTCCCAAGCAGTGGCACGATGTCGTGGTTTCCACGTACGGACGCGGCGTCTTCATCTTGAAAGACATCACTCCACTGGAACAGGGCGTGACGTCACCGACAGCGAGCGCGGTCACACTGTATCGGCCGCACCTAGGATATCGTGAGGCACGCAGTGGCCATGCGGATATCACATTTTCGCTGTCGTCCAAGACAAAGCAGCCAGTTACCATCACGATTCTCGATAGCGCTGGCGCAACCATCCGGACCATGCGAGTCGCGACGCGCGCGGGCTATAATCGCGCCTCGTGGGATCTGCGCTACGATGCGCCAAAACGCGTCGATCTCCGCACCACGCCGGCGGACAACCCTCACATCTGGGAGGAGCCGCGGTTCAAGGGAAAGACCGTGCGCCCCATCACGCACTGGGGAATCCAGGGTCCCGAGGCGACGGGTCCGATCGCGACACCAGGCCACTACACCGTGCGCCTGCTCGCCGAGGGCTCTCCGCCGCAAGTGCAGCCGCTTACGATCCTGAAGAGCACGGCGATTACCTCGAGTGACGCGGACTTGTCCGCGTCAACGCGCACGCAGATTCGCGTTCGGGATGACATGAATGCGGCCGTTGACATGATCAACGCGCTGGAGAAAATGCGCCTGCAGATCGACGATCAACGGCGAGCGTCCGCATCCGATGCGAGCGCGCTAGCTACGCTCAATGGTCTGGATCGAAAGATGCTCGATGCTGAGCTGCTGCTGGTGTCAAATTCTGATCTGAATAGTGACGACAAGTATTACGTCGAGCGATATCGCGTGTACATGAACCTCATCTGGTTGTCCGGAGAGGTAGGAAGCGGAGCTGGTGATGTCGCGGGCGGCGCGGACTTCCGCCCAACCAGCACGTCGCTGGCGGTGCTGGCCGAAATCGAGCGCGATCTCGCCTCTGCGCGCGTTGCCTTCACAGCCGTCGTGCAAAAAGATGTGCCCGCGTTCAATGCCGCGACGACCGGCAAGATCAAGGCTATAGCAGTGCAGTAGCCGGCGGTTCAATCAGATTCACGGCAACCCGAGCTTGGGTGGTCCGAAGTGAATGAATGCGCCGCCGTCATGATCGACGGCGGCGCATTTGTCGTTTACTAACGCGCGATTGGCCTTATGGTGTTGACTCAGCCCCAGCACCAAGCTGATTGAGAATCGGTGCTCTGACCCCTTCAATCGCTTGTAGAATACTCTCGCCGACCGCTTCCCGCTTTTGCCTGGGTCACGAATGCCCGACTCTGCCCGTCTTGACCCGGCCGCTCCCAGGCGATAATCTCGCCTCGGCGGCGATCGACCCTGATCCGCTCAGAGTAGTCACATATAAGGAGTATTAGCGAGTGGCGGATAACCGGGATCGTGGCATACCTCACCACACGTTCCGATCGGGAGTCACCCGCCGTGACTTTCTCGACCGGAGCAGCCGAATCGCGATTGGGCTCGGCGCTCTACAGATGGGTTTTGGACGCGGCGCACTGGCCGACAGTCTCGGACTCAGCCGCCAGCGGCCAGCATCGCTGCCAGCTCAGGCCACAATTTCCGCCGATGAGGTCTCGCTCGGGAATGATGCGATACGGGCNNCGTTCCGGCCCGTCCGGATGAACGATGGCTTGAATAACTCGCCACTGCCGGTTTCCGCGCAGGCGTTTGTTCTGACGTTCGCGGACAAAACGACACTGCAAGCCAGCGACATGCGCGTTACTTCGCCGCCGCGCACAGAGACACTGACCGGCGACCCAAAAGCCTCGCGCATGGCGGAGCGGATTGTGGGGCGCCAGGTAACCCTGACGCTCCAGGATCAGTCTGGCCGGATCGAAGCCGTCTGGCGTGGAATCCTGCGCGACGGCTCGAACTACATCCGGCAGGAAATAGCGCTGCGAGCAATTGGCGGAGAGGTCCCGTTACGCGAGATATCGCTGCTCGATTTCAATGCTCCGAATGCCATGGTGGCGGGAACTGTACGCGGGACGCCAATCGTTATCGGCAACTCATATGTCGCGTTCGAGCATCCGCTCGCCAACAACAGCGTGGACGGTGATCGCATCCGCGGCAGAATGGCACGAACGCTGCCGCTTCGCCCTGGCACTACACTCGATTTCAGCTCGGTAGTCGGCGTCACGCGCCCGGGTCAGTTGCGCCGTGACTTTCTCGCATACGTGGAGCGCGAGCGTGCGCATCCGTACCGCACGTTCCTGCACTACAACTCGTGGTACGACATCGGGTACTTCAACAAGTACACCGAGGCCGATGCGCTTGCAGTGATCGCGGCGTTCGGGACCGAGCTTCACGAAAAGCGCGGCGTAACGCTCCACTCATTTCTGTTCGATGATGGGTGGGACGACTCCAAAACGCTCTGGCATTTCAATGCGGACTTCCCGGATGGATTCTCGAAGGTGGAAGCAGCGTCACGCAAGTACGGTGCTGGGCCCGGAGTGTGGATGTCACCCTGGGGCGGCTATGGCAAGCCGCACGCCGAGCGTGTCGCGTTCGGAAAAGAACAGGGCTTCGAGACAAACAAGGATGGTTTCGCGCTATCCGGCCCCGTTTACTACAAGCACTTCCGCGATACGTGCATGGACATGATTCGGCGTTACGGCGTCAATCAGTTCAAGTTCGACGGGACCGGTGATTCGTCGAGCACGTTTCCTGGAAGCCCGTTCGACAGCGACTTCGATGCTGCAATCCATCTCATTGGAGAGTTGCGTGCCGAGAAGCCGGATCTGTATGTGAATCTCACGACCGGGACGTATCCGTCGCCGTTCTGGCTACGCTATGCGGATTCCATCTGGCGTGGCGGCGACGATCATGACTTCGCGGGTATCGGATCGAGCAGGCAGCGCTGGATCACGTACCGTGACGCTGACACGTACGAGCACGTGGTGCGCGCGGGCGCGCTATTCCCGGTCAACTCGTTGATGCTCCACGGGATGATCTATGCAAAGCAGGCGCATAACCTGATGACCGATCCGAACAACGACTTTCCATCCGAGGCCCGGGACTATTTCGGCACGGGCACGCAATTGCAGGAGATGTACGTCACGCCGTCGCTCCTCTCGTCCGCCAACTGGGATACGATCGCCGAGTGTGCTAAATGGTCACGCTCGAACGCTGATACGCTCGTGGATACGCACTGGGTGGGCGGCGATCCGCAGCGCATGGAGCCGTACGGCTGGGCATCCTGGTCCGCCCGAAAGGGAATTATGACACTGCGCAATCCAGGCAACGTTGCACAGAATATCGGAATCGACGTCGAGCGCGTATTCGAGCTTCCACCGTCGGCGCCGCGACAGTATTCTGCGGCAAGTCCGTGGGTGCAGTATCGCGGCAAGGCGCCGGTCCGGTTCCGTGCTGGTGAAGAACGCAAGATTCGACTCGAGCCATTCGAAGTGTTGACCCTCGAAATGACCGCACGATAGCTCCCGTAACACCTGCACACTCACATCGCCAACAGGATATAACCGAATGCAGCTGACGTCGCTTGACTGGGTGATCGTCGCGGTGAGCCTTTTCCTCTGCTATCTGCCGGCACTGTTCTACATCCGGCGATCGCAGTCGAGTGTTGCCGAGTTCTTTACATCGGGACAGTCAGCACCGTGGTGGCTTGTCGGAACATCGATGGTTGCGACGACGTTCAGCACTGACACGCCGAATCTCGTCACGGATTTTGTGCGTTCGCATGGTGTGTCGTACAACTGGGTATGGTGGGCGTTTCTACTCACCGGAATGGCAACGGTCTTCTTCTACGCCAAGCTGTGGCGCCGCTCGGGAGTTCTCACCGATCTCGAGTTCTATGAGTTGCGGTACTCGGGGCGCCCGGCTGCACTGGTGCGCGGCTTCCGCGCCGTATACCTCGGGCTGTTCTTCAACATAATGATCATGTCGACGGTAACGCTCGCCGCCGTCAAGATCGCGAATGTCATGCTCGGCTGGGGCCGTCTGGAGACTATCGTGATCGCCGGCACCGCGTGTGTGCTGTTTGCTTCCGTGTCCGGACTCTGGGGCGTGCTCGCAACCGACCTCGTGCAGTTCGCGCTTGCAATGGTCGGAGTCATCGCTGCCGCGTACGTATCGCTGGACCAGCCTGCTGTCGGTGGATTGTCCGGCATGCTGTCGAAGATCGATCCAAAGACGCTATCGCTGCTGCCGGACTTCCACGACACGTCACTCACGCTAACGGTGTTGGTGATTCCGCTAACGATCCAGTGGTGGTCAGTCTGGTATCCCGGCGCAGAGCCGGGCGGCGGAAGCTATATCGCACAACGCATCCTCGCATCCAAGAATGAGCGACATGCTCTTGGCGCAACGCTCTGGTTCAACGTCGCTCACTACGCGTTGCGCCCGTGGCCATGGATCATTGTCGCGCTCTGCTCGATGCTCGTTTTCCCCACGCTTGGTGACATTCACCGTGCGTTACCGAATGTAGATCCTGCGTTGATCGGTAATGATCTGGCTTACCCAGCGATGCTCACGCTGCTGCCTGTCGGAATGAAAGGGTTGATCATCGCGTCACTCTTTGCCGCGTATCGCTCGACGATGGAAACGCATCTCAATTGGGGATCATCGTATCTGGTAATTGATTTCTATCAGCGCTTCCTCGCACCGGGCAAGACCGAGAGACACTATCTCTGGATCTCCCGCTCGCTCACCGCGTTCCTCATGATCGCGGCCGGCACGTTCACCCTGTTCCTCTCCACTGCCAGCGAAGCATTTCAGTTGCTTCTCTCCGTAGGCGCTGGAACCGGATTGATATATCTGCTGCGATGGTTCTGGTGGCGCATAAATGCATGGAGCGAGATATCGGCCATGGCGTCATCGTTCGCCATCTCAATCGGTTTCTTCATAGCGAAAAAGATGGGCGCCGACATCCCGGATCCGATTCCACTCCTGACGACTGTTGGTGTTACGACAGTTGTCTGGATCACGGTTACCCTGTTCACGCAACCGGCCGATCACGCTACACTGCTCCGCTTCTACGAATTGACGCGGCCCTCGGGACCGGGATGGAAGGCGATTCGCGCCGAATCGAATCTCGCGGCATCACCCGACAGTCTCCCCCAGATGATGCTCGGATGGACGTCCGGCGTCATGTTCGTGTACGCTGGGCTATTCGGCACTGGAAGCTTGATCTATGGAAGAACGCTTCAGGCTTCCATATGGTTTGTTGCCTTCGTGGTGAGCGGCGTCGTGTTGGCACAGGTCGTGAGGCGCATCTGGAGCACCGACGAGACCGAATTGGCCGGAAGCGAAACTTCTGCGATCGCCGCCGCGCTACCGTGTACCAAGGCGGTGATACTCGCGCGCGGGCTCGGGACGCGAATGCGCGAGCAGGACGCCACTGTAACGCTTGCTCCAGGGCAGATTGCCGCTGCTGACTCTGGCGTCAAGGGGATGATGCCTGTCGGCCGGCCCTTTATGGATTACGTGCTCGGCGCACTGGCGGACGCCGGATTCACCGACGTCTGTATGGTGGTTGCACCAGACCACCAAGAGATGCGCGACTATTACACGAAGCGCATCGTTCCGAAGCGGTTACGCATCTCGTTCGCTGTTCAGTCGGCCGCCATCGGCACCGCGGACGCCGTGCTCGTGGCGGAAGAGTTCACCAGGGGCGAGCCGTTCGTGGTTCTGAATTCGGATAACTATTATCCCGCCGAAGTTCTGGCACGCTTGCGCACGTCGGCGGGCCCAACGGCAGTCGGTTTCTCACGCGAAGGATTGCTGCATGGAGGCAACATTTCCGCGGAACGCATAGCTGGGTACGCATTGCTCGAGACCGGCGATGACGGTGTATTGAAACGCGTGTCGGAGAAGCCCGGCGAGGCGTCTCTGGCCACGCTGGGAGCAGACGTTAGCGTGAGCATGAATTGCTGGCGTCTCACGTCTGAATTCTTCCGCGCCTGCCGAGATGTGCAACCGTCACCGCGCGGCGAGTTGGAGCTTCCGCTCGCGGTTCAGTACGCGATCGACATCCTCGGAATGCGCTTCGCGGTGATTCGCGTTGACGCGGCGGTGCTCGATCTGTCGAGACGAGCCGACATTCCGAGCGTCACTGCCCTGCTTTCGACGAC
>PLEG01000127.1 GCA_003136975.1 Gemmatimonadota bacterium
GGCTGTCCAGATATTTCGGATTCCGTCGCGGTCGAATACCCACGCGACGCGCGATCCTTTTGCTGCGGTGGCAAGGCCGGTTGCGAACGGATAACTCAGAGCCTGTTCGAGTGTGAACGCTCCGGCTGGCGATGTCGCCGATGGGCGGGCAGTCGCCCTTCCAGACTGTGCGCCACCAACCGGCGCCAGGCTGGCGACAAGGAGCAGTGTGGCAACTGGGTGACGGACATTGATGTGGCGACCAACACGGATTCCTGCGAACGAAACCAGCATTTGCTTCCTCGGTTTACGGCTTGAGATCATCCAATAGGAGCGCGGCTCCAGAGCGAATGTGGTGCGGACGTCTCGAAACGCAAGATCCGGGAGCGCCGATTTACCGGCCATTGACAAAACGGCGAGTCTGGTGAAAATTCAACACAGTTGATTTTTCAGCACCATAGCGAGCCCATTAACTGACCCCGCCTTCCATGGCCTCCAAGAGAAGCGAACCGCAGACAGTAGCCCCGTCATTCTCCCGCCGGGAACGTCAGGTGATGGACATCCTGCACCGGCACGGTGAAGCCACGGTTGCGGAGATCATGGCCGATCTCCCGGATCCGCCGACGTACTCCGCCGTGAGATCGGTTCTGCGCATACTCGCGGAGAAGGACGTTATCCGGTACAAGGAAGATGGTCCGAGATACGTCTACTATCCGGCGCGGTCGACCGCGACAGCTCGCGAGGACGTGTTGGCCCACGTCGTTCGAACTTACTTCGCAGGCTCGCCGGAACAGGCCGTCATCGCGTTGCTTCGCATGTCGGACACAGAGATGACCGACGAGGACGTTCAGCGGCATCGCGACACCATCAACCGCGCACGTCAGGGAGGGCGATAGTAGATGTTACATCTTTCGCTTGAATACCTCGACGCGTAGCACGGTGCTCTCGGGTTCTCTCGCATTGCTGCGCAACTCCACAACCCGCTGACTATTCTTTTCGCGATCTGGGCAGCTGTTGCGATCGCAATCGCGGCATCGCTTGTATATGGCGCGCTCACACTGCGCCGCGTTGTGCGTGGGAGCCGGCCGCTGAACGATCAGGACTGGCTCAACACGATATGGGAGGTGTCCGATCGATTGGGACTGGATCGCACGCCGAGGTTGCTCCGGAGCAGCGAGACGAAGATGCCCTTCGCATGCGGATTGTTGCATCCGACCATAGTGTTACCCGCCGAGAGTGACGAGTGGTCGCCGCCGCGTGGGCGATAGGCCAGCTCCGTAATAGTAGCCCTCATGCTGTTTCCAGTCTGGGGCACGCGCTGAAGGACGACAACAACGACGCGCGGCTCAAGGCCGCCTGGGCGCTGCGGCAGGTTCGCGATAGCAGCGCACTTCCCAATATCCGCGAAGCGTTGACCCGCGAGACGAACACCGATGTGCGCCGGGCATTGATCCGCGCGCTCACAAACTCCGGCGGCGACGCGGCACAGACGATGGCTCAACTCATTGACTCCCGAGATCCGCAGCTACGCGAGGCGGCGGTTCGGTCGCTCGTGGGAAGAAACGCCTTTGGCCCGTGGCCCTGGCCGTCACCAAGACCGCGTCCGTGGCCATAGGCCAGGATTCGCGAGCAACCTTTTGCGCGTCAATGCCATCTAACTTCCCGACGCTGTTTTTTTCGACGCAACACTAACGTCTTTCACATGCACGTATATCGGTCCGCGGCGCTTGCGCTGTTGATGGTTGCGCCACTCGTTGCGCGCGCCCAGGAGAATGCCGCTTCGTCGATCCATCCACACGTGCCGCCGGTTGCGGAGGCGGTACGTCGTGATGGCCCAATCTCACTGGATGGTAAGCTGGACGACGCGGCCTGGAACGCAGCGAAGCCGATAACGAAGTTCACGCAATCGCAGCCGCACGAGGGCGAGCCAGCGACACAACGCACAGAGATTCGCATTCTGTACGATGATCAGGCGCTCTACATCGGCGCACGAGTGTACGACTCGCTCGGCGCCGGTGGAATCCGTGCTCCTCTTGCGCGAAGAGATCAGCTACTCGACGCAAATGGCAACAACGGATCGTTCAATTCGTTGACCACCGACAAGATCATCGTTGTGCTCGATCCATACCACAATCACATCGATCAGGCCTGGTTCGAGGTGAACCCAGCTGGAGTCAAGGGTGATCAATTCAATGGCGATCCATCGTGGGATCCGATATGGGAAGCGGCAACGCACGTCGATTCGCTCGGTTGGACCGCAGAGATGCGCATTCCCTTTTCGCAATTGAGATTTTCACGTGATAGTGCGCAGACGTGGGGAATGGAAGTGTGGCGTTACGCCGACAGGCTGAACGAGAAAGACATGTGGGCATTCTGGCGCGCAAGCGAGTCGGGTGGTCCCGCATACTATGGTCATCTAACCGATCTCAAGACCGGTGCGCAACCGCGCCAGTTCGAGCTGCTCCCATATGTGCTGACCAGCGAGCAATTCAAGTACGCACAGCCAGCGGATCCGTATCACTCGAACACGTCCACCAAGATCTCAGCTGGTATGGACCTGAAATATCTACTGACGTCCAACCTCACACTCGACGCCACCGTCAACCCCGACTTCGGCCAGGTGGAAGTCGATCCCGCGACAATAAATCTGTCAGCGTACGAGACGTACTATGACGAGAAGCGTCCGTTCTTCGTTGCTGGGAATAGCGCGTTTGACTTCGGTGGAATGAATTGCAACTTCTGCAGCAACACGTCGAGCCTGGGACTCTTCTATTCTCGGCGAATCGGGCGCGCACCGCAGCTGAACAGTTACGTGGACGGTGTCGCGCAGTACGACGATCTTCCTGAGAAGACGTCGATACTCGGCGCCGCCAAAATCACCGGACGTACCGCCGGCGGAATCACTGTCGGCATGCTCGATGCGCTCACCAACAGTGAGACCGCGGAATATGTCACGGCGTCTGGCGGTCCGACTTACCGGCAGGAAGTAGAACCACTCACCAATTACTTCGTCGGTAGAGCCAAGAAGGATCTGAGGGACGGCGCGACAACAATCGGTGGGATGTTCACGTCCACAGCTCGCCAGATGAACGACACCATCCTCAGCGATCGGTTGCGCAGTCACGCCGAAGCCGCTGGCCTCGATTGGGATCACAGATGGGCCCATCGCGACTATAGCTGGATGGGTTCGCTCGCTGCGTCGAACGTCGCCGGTTCCACGGACGCTATCAGCCTGACAGAGCGATCGAGCGCGCACTATTTCCAGCGCCCGGATCGGCGCGTCCGCAGCGACGGCTTGTTTGGCACCGCGTACGATACGTCAGCAACTGGTTTACGTGGATACGGATTCTACACGAGGCTCGCCAAGACCGGCGACTGGTTCTGGGAGACCGCGCAGAATTGGCGCAGCCCAGGTTTCGAGGTGAACGATCTGTCATATCTCGATCGTGCGGATTACAAGTGGATGAACGCCAATATCGGCCGCCAGTGGACCACGCCCGGCAGCTGGTATCGCAATGCGGTCATCATTACCGGAGGCCAGCAGCAGTTCAACTACGATGGAGATCGCACCGATCAGCAGGCGCAGGTGTATTACGGCATGGAGTTCATGAACTACTGGAATCTCCGCAGCTTTGTCATTTATCATCCAGCGGTCGATGACGACCACCTGACACGCGGTGGGCCGGTCGTGATGCGCGCTGGTTACAAGGACGGCATGCTCCAGATTTCTACCGACGNNCCGTGTTCAACATCTCGGTGGAAGGCGGCCCCGGGGTGGGAGCGCACACGCACATGTTGACCATCTCGCCCGGTGTCGCGCTCAAGCCGGCGTCCAGCGTCTTCATCAGTCTGACACCGTCGTTCAATTCCAGTGAGGACGCAGCGCAGTACGTAACGACGAGAACGGATCCGACTGCAACAGCATTCTACGGACATCGTTATGTGTTCGCGTACCTGCGGTCTCACACATGGTCGCTCGATACGCGTGTCAACTGGACATTCACGCCCAACCTCACACTCCAGTTGTACGCCCAGCCGTATTTCGCGGCTGGTGACTACACGTCATTCCGCGAGTTTGCGAAGCCGCGCACGCTCGACAAGGTCGTATATGGTAAGGATGTCGGTACGATCACGCGTTCAACGGCCACGCCAACGTCGGGCGCCATGTACACCGTCGATCCTGACGGCGCTGGTCCAGCGCAATCATTCACTTTCGGTGATCCGAACTTCGCGTATCGGTCGTTGATTGGAAACGCAGTGTTGCGGTGGGAATACCGGCCCGGTTCGACTGTGTTCTTCGTATGGACACAGAATCGTGCAGGAACCGACGCGGTGGGCAACTTCGATTTCACTCGGGACAGAATCGCGCTATTGCGGGACCGCCCAACCAACGTTTTCCAGATAAAGGTCAACTACTGGCTCGGCCGATAGGCAGCGCCGCAGCCGAATCGCTGCGAGTTAGATTGTTACGTACCAACGCGAGCTTGGAGGGGCACATGAATCACGCTGCACCTTTGGCCGCACCGCGCGAAAGTGTCTTCGTGGTGCTGGCGTCGTCTGCTCGAAAGCTGTCGTACGGTGAGCTCTCGTCCATCGCCGCGGCTAGCGGTGTCATCGCACTCGCGGCCGCTGCACTCGGCATCGCATCCTGGATGCTGCTCGCGGCGTGTTACGTGGTCTGGTGCTTTGCCGGCTGGGGCATCCTGTTCCATTCCTCGACTCCTCGGACGCTCCCCTGGCGCGCGTTCGAGTGGACCATCGTGGGGTCGGCAAGCGCGGTGTGCATCGTGCTCGGAGTTGGCGTCTTTTTCTGGGCACTGGGGCCGCGCTGGATCCTGTAGCACGTCTCGCGAGCGTCGCCGCCAAACGACCACGCTCGCAAATCCGCGGTAAGCCTGGAGTTCGGGACAACTTGTAGCGTCCGTCGGGGACACAAGTTGCCCCGTAACTCGTCCGGTCGTCCTTCAACGATGCCAAAGAGACTCGCGAGAGCCATGCGCGCGGCCGTTATCGTCGCGTCGCTCGTGGCCGTTACCACTTCGGCGCTTGGCGCTCAGGTGGTTCCGGCCCCGAACGGCGCTGCCGCCCGCGCCAACCCTGCCGTCGTCAAGCACACGGTCAAGCGCGGTGATACGCTGTGGGACATCGCCAAATACTATCTGAAGGATCCCTTCAGATGGCCCGATGTCTTTCACGCAAATACCGACTACGTCAAGAACCCGCACTGGATATATCCCGGCCAGGTTCTGAACATCGACGGTTCCGCGGTGAAACCCGAAGTGGCCGCGCAAGCCAACTCCGAGGGCTTCGTGGTTGCGCAGATTCAGACCCGCGCTCAGGCACCAACCGTGTTCTCCGAAACGGATGCGATGCCGGCGCAACAGGCCGTTGGCTCCACGAGCATGCCGCCCACACTGACCGTGCGGCCAGGAGAGTACGAAGCTGCGCCATACGTTGTCTCCGACGGTTCGCCGCTGGTCGCAGGGCGCGTGGTCGGGCCGGTCGATCCACCAGCTCTTGGCCTGTCGTCAGAGGCCGGGTTCAAGCTCTTTGACCGGGTATACATAACCGCTCCGGCTGGCAGCACCCTCAGCGTCGGCGATCGTCTCACGGTGAGCCGCACTGATGCGACCATCTCCGACATCGGACGCGTGGTCGAGCCCACCGGAATCCTGCGGATCGATTCAGTTGGTTCGGGCAACCACGCGAGTGCGTCCATCGTCAAGCAGTTCGGCTCTATCCTCCCAGGCCAGAGTATCGTAGCTTCCGGACGATCGTTCGAAAGCACAATTGTGCGACCCGTCCCGGGTGCTTATCCGCTAACGGCGAAATTGCTGTGGATCCAGGGTTCGCCTAGACTGCCGTCTGTCCAGACGTACGTAATCCTGGGAGCGAGCGAGTCCAAGGGCGTGCGGATGGGCGATCAGTTCACGCTTCTGGATGACACGCGTTTCAGCGACGGAACCAGGGCGCCGCTCGCTGCGACCGCGACGGTAACGATCGTGCGCGTGACTCCGTTCGCAGCTACCGGGATCGTTGTTAATCAGACCCAGTCTGAAATTCGGATGGGAATGCCAAGCCGCCTTACGGCCAAGATGCCGTAAACCGATGCCGCTACATGTGACGCCGGCTTAGATTTGGCGTTTTGCCGACGGAGCTGTAGTGAATCAGATATTGGTCTGGGCTCAACTTGGCGCGGTGCCCACCTCGCCTCTTGAAATGGTGGTTCACGGGACCGTGGCCACAAAGATCGTGCTTGGTGTGCTCGCCGTCCTGTCGCTCATCAGTTGGGCAATCATGTTCGCCAAATGGAAGCAGTTTCGTGCGATCACGCGCGATTCTGCGACGTTCATGCAAAACTTCGAGCGAGCTTCATCGTTCGAGGGCGCCGTGGATTCCGTTCGCCAATCAGGCGACGTGCCCCATGCGCGACTGCTGCGGCGCGCGAGCGACTTTCTGCGCGAAGTCACTCCTGCGCTTGCCGCCACCACTGGACGCGTGGCCAAGTTCAGCGGCTCGCAGGTGGAAGCGCTCAGACTCCTGCTGGATTCGGAGACAAACTCTGCGCGCGACCGACTCTCACGCTACGTCCCGTCGCTTGGAACGATCGGCTCCGTCAGCCCGCTCATCGGTCTACTGGGAACCGTGCTCGGCGTCATCGAGGCGTTCATCGGGATCGCCTCGCAGGGGTCTGGTAACATCGGTGCGGTTGCGCCTGGAGTCGCGGAAGCGCTAATCGCGACCGCGGCCGCGCTCGCTGTCGCGATCCCCGCGGTGTTTGGCTACAATCTGTTTGCGAATCGATTGAACCGGCTCGACAGCGAACTCGAGGGATTTGGGACCGAGCTCATCGCGCTGCTGGTGCGCGAGGGGCGGATCTAGATGGCCGGCCGTCGCAGACGTGGCGAGAAGCTCGTGCTGAACGCCGAGATCAACGTCGTGAATCTCATCGACGTGATGCTGCTCCTGATGGTGATCTTCATGATCACAGCCCCGATCATGCAGGGTGGAGTCGATGTCTCGCTGCCAAAGGCTCAGGCGCGGCCGCTAGAGGCCAAGACGGGGCTTGTCGTGACCGTGGACCGCACGGGCGCGATCTTTGTGGACAAGGACAAGCTCACGTACGAGGAGTTCCGTGCGAGCTTCAAGGCACTGGCTGATCAGCATGGAAAGGGCGGCGTGTACCTTCGCGCGGATCAGGGTGTACCCTATGGCATGGTTGTGAGAGTTCTGGCGGTCATGCGCGCGAGTGGATCCACCGACGTCGGCCTCGTCGCCGAGCCGGAGGACACGCCGCGTTGAATAGTCGCGCGCGTGAGGGTGGGCTCACCGGCTCGCTTGGTGTGTCCGCAGCGGTGCATCTCACAATCATCGGCGTGGCGCTCTGGGCCCTGCGTCCGGGACCGCCAGTCGTTCTGCCACCCATCTACAAGGTCAATATCGTTGCGGCACCGCCAGGGCTGCGCGCGATCGGCGAGGTAACGTCAGCGCCCGCGCCAGCGAATCCGGCTCCCACGCCGCCCAAGATGCGAGAAACGCCTTCACCGGTGCCCCCCGCGCCGACGAAAGCTGCACCGGCGTCCGTGACACGCGCCACTCCAGTAGAAGGAAAGCCGAAGGCTGCCGCACCGACCAAGGCGCCCAAAGCCGGTGGCGGCCCTGTCGGAGGCCGTGGCACGGACGTCGCGACGGTGCAGACGGCTGGCATCGATTTTCCCTTTCCGGGCTATCTGAATAACATTGTGAGGCAGATCGCTCTGAATTTTCGTGTCAAGAATCCCAATTCTCCACTGAGCGCGACTGTATCCTTCCTCATTCATCGTGACGGCAGCGTTACTAACGTCAAGTTCCTGACTCGATCGGGAGTTTACGCGTTCGATCTGGAGGCGCAGGGTGCGGTCGAGCGGGCCTCGGCCTCCTTCGGCCCGCTTCCGGACGGTTTCCGGGATGATGTCCTT
>PLEG01000236.1 GCA_003136975.1 Gemmatimonadota bacterium
TAATGCTCGCCTTCCAGACGGTCCCAGCAATAGCCGGCGACGAGAAACCCGACAACAGCAATTTAGACTTCAGGCTGATCGATTTTGAGAGCATCGCCGCTAAGTTGGATATATCACTTTCGATTGAGGAAATAGACGGCAAGTTGTTGATAAGCTGGATGTTCGACCGCGATCTGTTTGATTCCGAAACCATCGCACAAATGGCTCGGTCCTTTAATAACGTACTTACGGCAATGGCCGCTGAGCCGAAGCGTAAGATCTCCGATCTGCCACTACTCAGTGAGAAAGAGCTACAGTTTCTTGAGGTTTCTCTAGATGGGGCTAGTGAGATAGAAGAAACAGGGATACTAGCGTTATTTGAGCAAGCTGCCCGCCAACATGGAGGCGAAACCGCCGTGATTGACTGTGCAGGGATGCTCACCTATGCGGACTTGGATAGATCGTCTAACAAACTTGCCCATTATTTACGAACGCTTGGTGTCGGTCCAGACGCAATTGTGGGCCTATGTCTCCCACCATCTTCTGACTTTGTTGTTGCCATGTTAGGAGTTCTGAAAGCGCGGGGTGCTTACCTACCGCTCGATCCTACTTCACCGTGCGAACGCCTCGTATCCACCCTTCTTGATGCGCATGCAGAACTTCTTATCACGACTGCAAGCGAGTATGACAATCTAAAGAATCGGTTCGGAGAAACGATCGTCCAGCTTGACGATATAACTACTCGGGGGATCATTGAAGCGCAGCCAGCACACGCTCCATTTCTTTCTGGGCCTGCAGACCAGAGTCTCGCGTATGTTATTTACACCTCGGGCTCAACGGGCGAACCGAAGGGTGTCATGGTGGAGCACCGGCAGTTAACTAACTACGTGCACGCCATACGTCGAGCTCTAAATCTTGCTGCGGATGCGTCCTATGCTCTTTTATCTACTCCTGCGGCGGATATCGGCAACACCATGATTTTCCCGGCGTTATGCGGCGGTGTACTTCATCTCCTATCGGAAGATCAAGTTACAGACGGGACTGCGTTCAGTCAGTACATGACTGAGCACGGCATTGATTGCTTGAAGATTACACCCTCGCATTTTGCCGCCCTGGCTCGTGGGACTCCTAACCCCGAGTTTCTGATACCGAAGAGCCATTTAATTTTCGGCGGCGAGGTTCTCAGAAGTGACATCGTTCATCAGATCGCCGAAACAGCTCCGACGTGCACTATCTACAACCACTACGGACCAACGGAAACGACAATTGGAGCATTCGTCCACCGTGTAGAAACCGGGGAGAGAGACCAGATAAGCGGGTCGATTCCACTTGGACAGCCACTAGCAAACATCCATGCTCACATTACAGATGGCAATTCGGTACTTATGCCAATTGGAACTGTTGGAGAACTCCAGATTGGAGGAGCTGGAGTTGCTCGTGGATATCTTGGCCGCCCTTCTCTTACAGCAGAACTGTTCACGCCAGACCCACTCTCTACTAAACCGGGCTCGCGACGCTACCACACCGGAGATCGTGTACGCCTGACGCGCGATGGGTCGTTACAATTTATTGGTCGCGTAGACGATCAGGTGAAGCTGAATGGACATCGCGTCGAACTACGAGAAATTGAGACCGTGGTGGCAAGATACCCAGGTATTGTTGATGTGGCGGTCTGTGCCAGACTCGATGCTGCACCTACTGAGCGCTTAATAGCATACTATATCCCCTCAAAGCGCGGGGCCATTTCGGCTCGACAGTTACGAGTGCACACGGAGCGTGTGCTTCCAAGATACATGGTACCATCTGGATTTGCGGAGGTAAAGGAACTACCCCGTCTCCGTAATGGTAAGGTTGACCGGCGTGCACTTACCACGTTGACGGTTCGGACTACGGACCGTGAAACTATCCCCTTTTCAGCGCCCATAACCCCGATGGAGGTGGCGCTCGCTACCATCTGGGAAATTGTACTGCATAGACCAGTGAGTCGGCTCGACAATTTCTTTTATGTTGGGGGGCATTCATTATTAGCAATGCAAGTCATAACGCGTGTACGCCATCAATTCGGAATTCCCCTCGCTGTGCGTTCAATGTTTGAAGCACCGACGTTAGTTGAACTAGCGAAAGTAATTGAGTCAAGCATTGAAGCCGAGATACGAGCCAAGATCGACTCGCTTTCGCAGAGTGAGCTGACGCAATTGCTTAGTACCAAATAACAGCATTCTACCATCCCCTTGAGTTACGGCCGAACTATGACACCGACCATCTATCCTGCATTGCTTGGGCACGGCACAGAACGTTTGGCCTGTCAGGATCCGACACTTTACGCCATTCTGGAACGCGAATATCAACGCCAAAGCCAAGTCTTGACGTTAGTCGCCTCATCCAGTGTAGTAGACCCGTCAGTGCTCTCTTGTACAGCCTCCGTCGCGGTAAACGTAACTGCTGAGGGATATCCAGGCCGACGGTATCATGCAGGTTGTGTTGAGGTAGACAAGATCGAACAACTTGCAATCGACCGAGCTAAAGTCCTTTTCGGTGCTCAGTTCGCTAATGTGCAACCGCATTCTGCAAGTAGTGCCAACGAGATCGTAATGGCGAGCGCCCTCAAGCCCGGCGACACTATCCTAGGAATGGCCCTAAATGCCGGCGGGCACCTTACGCATGGCGCGAAAGTGTCATTTTCCGGTATCGTGTACAATGCCATCGGCTATGGGGTCGGCAACAATGGAATGATCGACTACCAAGAAATTCGACGTCTCGCTTTACTTTACAGGCCGAAGCTTATCATCTGTGGAACAACCGCGTATCCGCGAGTTCTCGATTTTGCGCGCTTTCGCGCGATTGCCGATGATGTTGGTGCAAAGTTACTTGCCGATATCTCGCACATCGCTGGGCTGGTTGTTACTGGTATACACCCTAGCCCAATCAATCACGCACACTTCACCACCACATGCACACATAAACAGCTCTATGGACCGCGGGGCGGGTTGATTCTCATGGGTCGCGATCATAATACAATAGATTCCGATGATCGATGTACACTCTCTGAATCTGTTCAAAAAGCAGTCTTTCCACGGACTCAGGGTGCGCCGATCCTTAACAACATCGCCGGAAAAGCGCGGGCTTTTGCCATCGCGTCAACTCCTGCATTTCATGAGCTTGCTGCGCGGATTCTTAGATGCGCTCAAGCACTTGCGGAAACCCTCAAGGGACGAGGATATGACATCGTTACCGGTGGCACCGATAACCATATGGTAATCGTCGATGTACTTCGAAGCCGTGGCATTACCGGGGTCGTCGCGGAACAGGGGCTTGAGGCTTGTGATATAGTGGTCAATAAGAATCGCATCGCTGGCGATAATAAATCGGCCTCTATAGCAAGTGGGATCCGCTTAGGCACAAATACTCTCGCAGCCAGGGGTTTCGAAAGTGATGACGTCGCAGTATGCGCAGCTCTGGTTGATCGCGTGTTATCGTCAATCACTCCAATCAGTGACCGAGAGTTTTACCTTGACCCGAGAGTTCAAGCCGAAGTGCGCGCAGAAGTGCACACACTTTGTGCAGCTCTTCCGATAGGTGTATACGCTGGACAAGTTTTACCCTCTAACTAATACCCCCCGCACTTCTTTAGGGGGCTGTCTAGCTCTTCATCGGATTGGTATAGAAGCTACACAATGACCAATTAACACCGATAGCAAGGCGCTTATATGACCAACAATAGCTCGAATGCTGATGATGATCTTGAAGAAGCCAAGCAGCAGCTCCTAGCGAAACTTCTTGCAAGTAGGATCGAAGCAGGCAGTCAAGGACCTGGTCCATGGCATTATGAGACTCCGTTGCGGAAGGTGTTACAGGATGCTCCGCTACCACTCTCGTTCGCTCAGCAGCGGCTATGGTTCATCGATCAGCTCAACCCAGGTTGTATTGCGTATAACATGGCGAGCGCCTTTCGCGTCGAAGGTACGTTTGAGGTGCAAGTTTTTCAGAGTGCGATTGACGAAGTTGTCAGACGGCACTCAGTGCTTCGGACACGATTCCCGGTTGTCGAAGATCAACCGGTACAAGAAATACTCCCTTCAGCGTCAGTCGCACTGCATTACACAGACATTACTTACTATATGCCTGAGGAGCGCACTGCAGAGCTAAGACGCCGAATGAAACTGGAGCGCGCATACGTATTTGACCTAGCCCGCGGCCCTTTGATTCGCGTCGGCGTCCTTCGTTTTAGTGAGCATGAACACATTATCCTCATTACCACCCATCACATTGTCAGCGATGCCTGGTCGCGTGAGATATTTCTTTCTGAACTGATCACGTTGTACAGCGCATTCCTCGTTGGCAAGCCGTCTCCGCTGAAACAGCTTGATGTGCAATATGCCGACTATGCAGTTTGGCAGCGGTCTGTTCTCAATTCGGCGGAGTTGGGAAGAAAACTGGTATTCTGGCGCAGACAGCTTGCGAATTGTCCTAACCTCAACATGCCGCTGGACCATTTGCGTCCCCAGAATCAATCGTTCCGCGGGGCCTCTAAACATTTCAGCCTTGCGGCCCCTCTACTAGTTGAGATGAAAGCGCTCGCCCAACGAGAGGGGGCGACGCTATTCATGGTATTGCTTGCTGCATTCGCTCTTCTTCTGCATAGGTGGACCGGGGAGAATGATATCGTCATTAGTACGGGCACAGGAACTCGGGAGAAACCTGAATTAGAGGCATTGATTGGCTGCTTTATCAATATTCTTCTGTTACGCACAGACCTAACCGGTGACCCGAGCTTCCGGGAGCTCGTCGCTCGCGCGCGTGAGACCACGCTCGCTGCATACGAACATCAAGATCTGCCCTTTGACAAACTCGTCGAAGAACTCGAGCCACAACGTGAACTTGGTCGCAATCCACTGACGCAAGTCATGTTGGTGATGCTTAACATGCCCGCCATAGAAAGCCCGGATGCTAACTGGAAGATAATTGAGGATGATACCGACAGTTCTCAACTGGATCTAACAATGCATGTGTGGGAAGAGAATGGCGCATTGACCGGTGCTGTGACCTATTCCACTGACCTATTTCAAGGCTCGACAATACGGCGCTTTCTCAACCACTTTGAGATACTTATTAGTGCTGCGATCAACCAGCCTGACCGTGCAATATCTGAGCTGCCGGTTATGACAGCGGACGAAGAGCACCAGATCCTGGTAGACTGGAACCAGACAGCGGAGCCTTTTCCTGAAGACGCTACGTTGCATTCGTTGATAGAGACACAAGCACAACTACAGCCAGACCAACTCGCTGTAATATACGATGATGAGCGTCTTACTTATAAGGAACTTAACCGTCGCGCTAACCAACTTGCTCACCATCTGAGAGCACTAGGTGTGCGCTCGGATATGCCCGTTGCTATATGCGTCGAACGATCGCTTTCATTGGTTGTTGGGCTATTAGGAATCCTTAAAGCTGGTGGTGCATACGTACCGCTCGATCCAAATTATCCGGCCGAACGGATTGCGTTCATGCTACGCGATGCCCACCCACACGTGCTCATTACCCAGTCGGCACTATGCAATCGTTTCTCAACCTCTGGGATTTCTATTGTTCTTATCGATGAGGATCGTGAAGTCTTTGAACAATACCCCGAGGAGGATATTTGCTACAGCACAACTGCAAGAAACCGAGCTTACATAATTTATACCTCAGGTTCGACCGGCCATCCGAAAGGAGTAGTTCTTGATCATAAGGGCAGGGTTAACAACTTCACTGATTTCAACAGACGTTTCGGTATCGGTGTCGGTGATAGGGTACTGGCTCTATCTTCACTTAGTTTTGATATGTCAGCGTATGACTTGCTCGGCACACTCGCTGGTGGTGCCACCGTCATCATTCCGAAAGCCTCGGCACGCTATGACCCAGCACTTTGGGCGGACTTAATTGCCCAATATAGTGTGACTATCTGGCATTCTGTGCCTGCACTACTCGAGCTACTCGTAGATCTGATCCAGACCGCCGATCTCCCGCGGCCGACAACACTTCGCTTGGTACTCTTGGGCGGGGACTGGATACCTGTAACGCTTCCAGATCGCATCCGTAAGTTGGCCTCCGATCCTTGCATCGTTAGCCTCGGAGGAGCAACTGAGCTGTCTATGGACTCACTCATCTATCACATTGGTGCTACAGATACCTCCTGGAAAAGCATCCCGTACGGGAGACCGATGGCGAATCAAACCGCGTATGTATTCGATCGTCACCTAAAGCCCGTTTCCATTGGTACACCTGGGGAACTGTATCTCGGTGGTGTCGGTGTTGCCAATGGATACCACCGGCGACCCTCACTTACCGCCGAGAAGTTCGTCCCTCATCCGACGGGCAATGCACGTGGTGACCGGCTCTATCGGACAGGTGATCTTGCACGTTTTCGCCCCGATGGCGTGGTGGAGCTCCTTGGACGTACCGACTTTCAGGTAAAGATTCGGGGACTACGAATTGAACTGGGCGAGATAGCGGCTACCCTCCAGCCTCATCCGGCCATCAAAGACGTCGTGGTAGACGTTCGCAAAGATGAGTCGGGGCAGCAACATTTGGTGGCGTACGTCGTAACAGAACAAGGTGCAACGTTCGACGTAACGGCTATGCGAGAGTTTGCAGGCGCTGGTCTACCCGAGTATATGGTGCCATCGAAGATAGTTGTGTTAGACCAGTTGCCTTTGTCGCCCAACGGAAAGGTAGACCGTCGCTCGCTTCCGCAGCCGGACTGGAGCGTGGGACGCCACGTTGAGTATGTGGCGCCACGTACTCCTACTGAGGAGTTAATCGCGGGAATCTGGGCAGAGATATTAAGGTTGCCGCGTATTGGAGTAGATGAAAACTTCTTCGATCTCGGTGGCCATTCGTTGTTAGCTATGCAGACAGTGGCACGAGTGGGACGGACGTTGAGCTGCGAGTTTCCAATTCGCGTGTTATTCGAGGCACCCACAGTGGGGGGAATGGCGGCGTTTGTAGAAGGTACCCACTCGCGTAAGGCGTCCTTTCCTATCTCGAAGCGCGAAGGACGAGCAGGTGGAGTACCTTCAGCACCTTCTGATCGT
>PLEG01000123.1 GCA_003136975.1 Gemmatimonadota bacterium
CCGCTGCCGCCCGATCCGGAATTGATCGCAGCTGTGCTGGCCGCCGTCGCCAATGATTCACGCGATCTGGTCTACCGCGACGAAGCGATGGCCAAGGTTATCAAGCTGGCGCAACAGATCGCCGGCTCCGACGCCTCCGTGATGATCACCGGCGAGTCCGGCACCGGCAAGGAGGTGCTGGCGCGCTATGTCCACACCCGCTCCCACCGGGCCAAGAAGCCGTTCATTTCGATCAATTGCGCGGCGATCCCGGAGACGCTGCTGGAGAGTGAGCTGTTCGGTCACGAGCGCGGTGCGTTCACCGATGCGCGTACACTGAAGCGAGGATTGCTCGAAGTAGCGGGCCGCGGCACAATCTTCCTTGACGAGATCGGAGAACTACCACTCAAGCTGCAACCCAAGCTGTTGCGTGTCCTTGAGCAGCGCACATTTCGCCGCGTCGGTGGCTCCGCGGAATTGCCGATTACAGCACGTGTTATTGCCGGCACCAACGTCTCGCTTGCCGATGCGGTGGACGCGGGCGCGTTTCGGGAGGATCTGTTCTACCGGCTGAGCGTGGTGCGCCTCGATCTACCGCCGCTTCGCGACCGGTTCGGCGACGTCGAAGTTCTGGCGCGCTACTTTCTCCGCGAGCTGGCACGCGAGAGTGACGGTGTTCCCGCCACGCTTTCGGCCGACGCGATGGCAGCGCTCTGCAGCCACTCGTGGCCAGGCAACGTGCGCGAATTGAAAAACGTGATCGAGCGCGCTGTGATCGTTGCTGGTGGAAAGACCATCCAGCGGCAGCAGCTGCTTTTTCAGCGCCGCCGCAGCGTTCAGCCGGGCGTGGATGCGGAATCTGGGACGGTGATTCGAATTCCGCCGGGCGGCAAGACTCTGGATGAAATCGAATGCGAGGCAATCCAGGCAACACTCGCTCTGACTAAGGGCAACCTGAGCGCCACCGCGCGCATTCTTGGCATATCGCGCCCGACACTCGGAAGAAAATTGCGCTCCGCCGGTCTCGAGAGGCGGATGGTGATGTCGAGCAAATGACGACGCTCACCGTTTCGCGCGCGTTTGACGACGTGATTGGCGAGGCGCGGACGTTGGAGCGCAACGGCAAGTGGTCGGAAGCACGCACACAGTATGAGTACCTGCTCGGCGACCCGTCACTACCAGCGGCTGCACGTTCGTCGGTGTTGCGTTGGATGGGGCGCGCGCACGCTGAGGAAGGAAATCCGGATATTGCTCTCTCGATACTGGAGCAGGCCGTGGCCGCGGCAGAATGTGCGGGCGACAGGGGGGCCGAAGCGCATGCGCTGAACGGGTTGGCGATAGTCGAACAGACCCTCGGTAACCTGGATCGATCGGAGGACCTCTACGCACGAGCACGCTCTCACGCAGCGCAGGCCGGCGACGAAATGCTGCTCGCGATGCTGGATCAGAATCTCGGCACGGTGGCGAATATTCGAGGCAATCTGGAGCTTGCTCTCAGATCGTACGAGTCGAGCCGTAACCGGTTCAAGGCGCTGGGCCTTTTCTCGTACGAAGCGGGTGTTCTGAATAACGTCGGAATGGTTTGCACAGACCTCGGCCATTGGGAAGACGCTGAGGCGGCGTACGGCGCTGCATGCGATGCGTGTGCGAGTGGGGACGAGACGGAACTACTCCGCCGTATCGAGGTGAATCAGGCAGAATTATGGATCGCGCGGCGGGAAATAACGAAAGCACGTGAGCGGTGCGACCGACTGCTGCGCGACGCGCGGCGCGAGAGCAACACTTCCGCGCCGTGGCTCGGCGAAGTGTACAAACACTACGGAGTCGTTTGCCGTGAACAGCGGCAGCTGGACCGCTCTGAGGAATGGTTCGGGAAGGCCGCGAAGGTTGCAGAGGGCGCACGCGACCTCTTGCTGTCGGCCGAAACGGCGCGCGAGCAGGCTGAGCTCTACTGGATGCAGCAGCGCAACACGGACACGCTGCAAGCCTTGAACGCCGCACACGGGTGGTTCTCCCAACTTCGCGCTGAGCGTGATCTCGATGCAGTGGCGCGACGCAACGGCCGGCTGGAAGAGCGATTTCTTGATGTGGTCCGGAAATGGGGCGAGTCGATCGAAAGCAAGGACTGTTACACGCAGGGTCATTGCGTTCGAGTGGCGGATGTGGCGTGCGCACTCGCCGAGCGCGCGGGGTTCGATACAAAAACGTTGTTCTGGTTCCGGATTGGAGCGCTGCTGCACGATGTCGGGAAGCTGATCGTGCCTGTCGATGTGCTGAACAAGCCTGGCCGCCTCGACGAGGACGAATGGCGCATAATGAAGCGTCACCCCGAAGCTGGGGTCGAGCTGCTGGCAGATATCGATTTCCCATGGGATATCCGGCCCATGGTGCGCAATCACCACGAGCGGTGGGACGGGTGCGGCTATCCCGATGCGCTGGCGGGAAAGTCGATACCAATGTCGGCGCGCATCCTGTGCGTCGCCGATGTGTATGACGCGCTCACCACGTCCCGGTCGTACCGTAGCGGTTTCGAACACGATCGTGCAGTCGAGATCATGATTGAGAACAACGCAACTGGTCACTTCGATCCGGAAGTCTTTGACCTATTCATCGAGTGGGCAGCCGCTCACAATCAATCGGCGGCTTGAACATGTCTTTGAAGCGAAGGGACTCATACCTAAATTACGTCGCGCGTTCGTCGGTTCTTGCAGTGGTTCTCGTCCTGATGGGTGGGGTCGCTGCGTGCGCACGCGAGAAAGTCGTTGAGAATTCAACGACTACGGGCGGCACTCTGGTGATCGCAGTGTCCGGCGACGCTGACAACCTGTTCCCGCCTCTCACCATGACGGGGCAGGGGCGCCAGGTCGTCGATCAAATATTCGACTATCTGGGCGATATCGGTCCAGCGTTGAACACGATTGGCGATGGCGGCTTCACTCCGCGTCTTGCCGATTCGTGGGCGTGGGCGCCCGATTCGTCGTGGATTGCGTTCCACTTGAATCCGCGCGCACGTTGGCACGACGGACAACCAGTTCGTTCGACCGATGTTCGCTTCACCTTTCGGCTACTTACAGACACCACGCTCGGATCGCCGATCGCTGCAACGTTGGTGGGGATTGATTCAGTCAGCATTCGTGACTCGCTCACTGCTGTGGTGTGGTACAAGAAGCACACACCAGAACAGTTCTTCGATTTTGTTTATAATGTAGCCGTACTACCTGAGCATCTGCTTCGCGATATTCCCGTGAAGGCGCTCGCGTCATCGCAATTCGCGCGCAATCCTGTGGGGTCGGGGCGATTCAGATTTGCACGGTGGGACGGTGGCGCAACGCTTGAGATCGTTAGCGATAGCAACAACTATCGTGGACGTGCGCGGTTGGACCGTGTTATTTGGTTGGTGTCTCCCGACATGTCGGCTGCGACGACGCGCGTGCTCGCAGGCGAGGCTGACTTTCTCGAGGTCGTGCGTGGTCCCGCGGTCGATCAGGTGTTGGGATCGCCGAAACTTCGGTTACTTACATCGCCGAGCCTGGATTACGGATATCTCGCCTTCAACCTGAAGCGTGCGCCGTTCAGTAATCGGGACGTGCGCCGCGCACTGAGCATGGCGGTGGATCGCGCGGCAATGGCGCGTAATGTGTTCGACACGCTTGCGCTGCCAGGGGTTGGGCCGGTTACGCGGGCGCTTGCGGCGAGCGATGGGATCGAGGCCCTTTCATATGACTCTGCCGCTGCGGCGAAGATATTGGCCGCACACCGTCCGCTATCGTTCAAGCTGCTGGTTCCCACGTCCAGCGCGGTGCGAATGAAGTATGCGACGCTGTTGCAGTCGCAGTATCGCAGATACGGGGTGACGGTAACGATCGAGGCACTGGAGGTCAACGCGTTCGTGCAGCGGCTCACCAAGGGTGACTTTGACGCGGTGCTCAACGCGTGGCATACCGATCCGAGTCCCGCGGCCGTACTTCAGGCCTGGGGCAGCGCGGATGCGCCACCGCAGGGAGCGAACTTCGTCGGCTACGCCAGCAAGGCCTTCGACGCGTTGGTAGACAGCGCTTCGCGCTCTTTCGACCCTGCCAGGGCGCGCGCGTACTACGGGCGGGCGTATGGAGTGATAGACGCCGACGCGCCGGCCGTGTGGCTATACGAGGCCCGCAATGTGAGCGCCGTAAACCGCAGAGTGCACGTGACCGGCACTCGGCCCGACGCATGGTGGTCCGGGCTCCCCGACTGGACCGTTTCGGCGCGCTAACGCACCCACGCGCGCTGGTCCAACCCATGCGTCGCTTGACGTGACTAAGATTCGGGACAACCGCCGGCTGCACGCTGGCGGCCCCAACTTATCACGCGATCCCATTCTTCCGGAGTAAGTAGAAATGCTTCAATTGAGATCGGCCGCTGTCGCGGCCGTTCTATTCAGCGCCGCGGCAGCGGGTGCGCAGCAGACCACCGCCGTCGCGCCAGCCCAGACGGCCGAGAGTCGTAGGGGTGTGGGTGACACGTCGATTTTCGCGGCTCTGGACCTCTATCCATCGCCGAATGTTTATCGGACTGGCGATGGACGGCCTGGAGCGCATTACTGGCGGCAGCGGGCTGACTACGATCTGCGTGCGACCCTGGACACGGGCGGTAAGTCGCTCAGCGCATCGATGACACTCCGGTACACCAATAATTCACCGGACACGCTCACGTTCATCTGGGTCCAGACCGAGCAGAATGCCTTCCGGTCGAATTCCCTCAACTCGCTCGTCTTCGCGCAGGGAGGGCGCTTCGGGTCGCGCAACTTTGAGGGCGGCGACATGTTCGACCACTTCAATCAGGTCGTGAACGGACGCTCGGCGGCGGTCAAGCTGCGCGACAACGGCACGGTGACGAAGGTCGATCTGGCGCAACCACTCGCTCCAGGCAAGACCGCGACGTTCGATGTGGCGTGGCACTTCGCGATCCCGGAACATGGCGCCGACCGCATGGGTCGTGATGGCTCGTTGTTCGAGCTGGCACAATGGTACCCGCGCGTGAATGTCTACGACGACGTGCGCGGCTGGAATACCGAGCCATATCTCGGACAGGGCGAGTTCTACTGCGAGTACGGCGATTTCAATCTCAGTGTTACGGTCCCGGCAGGTTACATAGTTGCCGCGACTGGCACGCTGGAGAACGCGCGTGAGGTGCTTACTACGACACAGATCAGTCGGCTTGCAACGGCCGCGAAATCGGATAAGCCGGTCGCCATCATAACTGCGGAAGATCTCACGAGCGGTGCCGCGCGGCCGCGCAAAACCGGCAGCATGACATGGCGCTTCAAGGCGCACAACGTACGCGACGTTGCGTGGGCGGCATCACCGGACTATCAGTGGGACGTGTCCAGCTGGCAGGGAATTCTGGCGCAGGCGTATTACCGGCCCAGCGCGGCTGTCAACTGGAACGATGCAGCCGATCAGTCACGCATGTCGATCCAGGAATACTCGGAGCGCTGGTTCAAGTATCCGTACCCGCAGATCTCAGCGGTGGAAGGGCCGATCAGCGGCATGGAGTATCCCATGCTCGCGATGGAAACCAAGAGTCGAGACAAGTTCGACCTGTATAACGTTGTGACGCATGAGATCGGACACAACTGGTTCCCGATGATTGTTGGCTCGAACGAGCGCGTTCACTTCTGGCAGGATGAAGGGCTCAACACGTTCATCAACACGTTCAGCGAAGCGCGCCGTTATCCACAGAACGGCGATCAGATGCAGCGCGCCGCTGAAGAGCGGGCGCAGATCGAGGCGACTCAACGGCTGAACATAGACATACCGATCGAGCTAGGTCCAGACCGCATCGATCCGCGCAAGCTGGGCTTTACCGAATACACCAAGACATCGGTCGGTCTCCAGCTTTTGCGCCAGGAGATACTCGGGCCTGAAGCGTTCGACGACGCGTTCCGCGCATACATCAACCGTTGGGCGTTCAAGCACCCGACACCGACCGATTTCTTCAGAACGATGGAATCGGTTGGCGGACAGCGCCTCGATTGGTTCTGGCGCGAGTGGTTCTACGAAGATCCGCACTTCGATCAGGCGATAGAGTCCGTTCAGGCAACGGATTCGAGTGGTGTGCAGCATGTGGTAGTCGTTTACGGAAATCGCGCGCGCGGAGTGCTGCCAATACGTGCACGTTTCAGCTTCAGCGATGGCACGACGCAGGATTTCATCTATCCAGCGCTGGTGTGGAGCACAAACAGCTCGCGCTACTTGCGGGAGTACGACTTCACCGGAAAGACAGTGAAGCGGATCGATCTTGATCCGGATCGGCGCCTTGTCGACGTGGACAGGACGAACAACAGCTGGATGGCGAAGTAGCTGGGAAAATCCGATCTGGAGAATTAAGCGGCAACCATGTGTCAATGGGAAGCGTGAATATCACGCGCATGATTGTTGCGCGTGATATTCTGGTGGTCACAACAGCGAGGCTGTGGAATGAATTCTGACGTGTCTCTGGGATTCGATCATCGGTACATAGCCGGTGAGGGAACGCTATCGGGTCTCACGTTGCTCTTGCTGCATGGCACGGGCGGCGATGGCGATTCGTTGTTGCAGCTAGGCGACACGCTCGCGCCAGGCGCAACGCTCTTGAGTCCAACGGGAAAAGTGCGCGAGGGTGAATCCCGTCGGTTTTTCCGCCGGTTGGCCGAAGGGGTGTTCGACCAGGAAGATCTAGCATTGCGAACGCGAGAGCTGGGTACGTTCATTCGCGACGCCGCTGTGGCCTATGGCCTTGATCGGCGTCGAATAGTTGCGGTTGGTCATTCCAACGGCGCGAATATCGCCGCCAGTCTTCTCCTGAGAGATCAGGACGCGCTCGCCGGCGCTGTGCTGTTCCGGCCGATGGTGCCATTCCCGCCGGAGCCAGGTGCGTTGCTGAGTGGAATTCCGGTGCTCATTTGCGCCGGTGAGCAAGACGGCCTGGTTCCGGTTGGTGATACCGAACGTCTCGCTGACATATTCCGCGCGGCAGATGCGGATGTCACGGTGCACGTCGCCCATGCAGGACACGAGTTGGCGATGGGTGACGTGGTGACTGCGCGCGATTGGCTCGCGCGCAACTTCGCTTCAGCAGCGAGTTAGATAGTCAGGCGCGCGCGAATTAAGCGAATGCGCTGATCCCACCACGAAAAGTCGTGGTACTCACTGATCTGCGCTGCGCGCTCCATCTCGTCGAGGGCGTCGATCGCGGGATCTTGCGGGGTCGTTTCCGCGGTGAGTACGGCCGCCGCGGGAAGCGCGTGAATCTCGTAGTCGGGTGGCGGGAGCCGGCGGACACCGGGCTCACCGAGGGTGACTTCGATCGGCGAGATGATGGGGATGTTTGTCAACACTTTGCGTGACCTCCTATGCTTAACGCAAACGCTGCGCCCGCGAGTACCTGGAGCGCGCACAACGAGAAAAGAGTCGCGTAGGTCCAGCCGTGATCGCGAACCGGTTCCGGAAGAGTTCGGCGATACAGCAGCCAGCCGGCAACAATCGTCGCCGATTCCAGCACTACATCAACCACGGGATGCGCGTAAAGGTTCATTCCGACAATCGGTCCACCGGGCCATGTGGGCTTGATCCCAGTGAAGTAATCCAGGCCCCAGTGCGAGGCTACTACCAATGCAACGATCAGCGCGCCGGTGACGTCGCGCGTCAACGCGTACGCCAGTATAGCACAAAGTACTGCCGCCGCCGCGATCGGGATGAATCCGTGTGTGTAGATGCCAAACGGACCGCGGTCCATGTCCGCTACGCAGAATCCAGCGTCGAGCCAGTCCGGGATCTGCGCGGCAATGAGCAGGAGCCAAAGCGGCAGTGTCTTGCGAAAGGAATACGCGCCCAGTCCGAAGCCTACATGGCCTGCGTACACTATCGCACCTGTCCCTGTCGTCGCGCGGCGACCATTGTTCGCCAGTTGAAAAAGAGAGTGGTGACGACGGGAGCGAGCAGGGCGGCTGCGAGCGTAACCCCTTTGACTAGATGGATCGACATTCCAGGGATGATGTGTTGAGCGAACCCTAAACTTAGCAGCCCGTCAATCGTTCTCTCTGGGCGCCATCGGTCTGCTGATGAGCTCGCTCACGCTGGAGGCGATGACTGGTCGCGCGAAGAGGAAGCCCTGGCCAACTGCGCATCCCAGCTCAGCCAGCGTTTCTCGCTGGGACGTGTGCTCAATACCTTCTGCGACCGTGGACAGGCCGAGGGTCCAGCCGAGCCCGATGATAGTGCGCGTGAGCGCAGCGCCCGCGGGATCGCGGTCCATACCATCGATGAACGCTTTGTCGATTTTGATGATATCGATCGGGAATTGCTGCAGGTAGCTGAGTGACGAGTAGCCGGTACCGAAATCGTCGATGGCGAGATGGACACCGAGCTGCTTCAATTCGGTTAGGCGCTCCATCATCACTTCAGTCCGGTGCATTATCACGGTTTCCGTGATCTCCAGAACGAGGCGTGACGGCGGAAGTCCGGAATCGGCGAGTGCTTCCGCGACGTCTGACACAAACGTCGGGTCCTGGAGCTGTTTGCCAGAAACGTTTACAGCGACGCTCATGCGATTATCGTCCGGCAGGTCGTGCCACCAGGCGAACGCCTGAGTGCATGCCTCGCGAAGTACCCACCGGCCCAGTGGGATGATAAGCCCAGTCTCCTCAGCGACGGTTATGAAGTCAGCCGGTTGAAGCTCGCCGCGGCGATGGTGATTCCAGCGCACGAGCGCCTCAACTCCTATCGTGGCGCCCGTGTCGAGCTGCACAAGCGATTGGTAGTGCAGTACGAAGGCGGCGGCCGGCGCGGCGGCAGCGCGCCGGAGATCGGTTTCCAGCTCAACGCGGTCAACTACAGCGGCGTGCATTGCCGGCTCGAAGAATTGATAACGTCCCTTGCCGGCGCCTTTCGCACTGTACATCGCGACGTCGGCGTTGCGAAGTATTTCATCGGCGCCGTCGCTCTCGAAGTACGGGCGCGCGATGCCGATGCTGACTCCGGTGACAACTATATCGTCACCAACGTGAATCGGTTGGCGCATTGTGCGTATGATGCGTTCGGCCACGATCCTGGCCTCGTCATCATCGCGCACGTTTTCAAGCAGAATCGCGAACTCGTCACCACCGAAACGCGCGACGGTGTCGGACCCCCGCGTCGCATTGAGCAGTCTCGACGCTGCAACGACAAGCAGCTGATCGCCGGCGCCATGGCCAGCGCCGTCGTTCACCGCCTTGAAGTTGTCAACGTCGAGGAACATGACCACGATTCGATCGCGGTGTGACGCACGCTGCAAGGCGAGCTCCACGCGCTGTTTAAAAAGCGTGCGATTGGCGAGATTCGTGAGCGGGTCGTGCGACGCCTGATGGGTGAGCCGAGCTTCGAGCGACTTGCGTGTGCCGATGTCCTGCACCATCGCGATGATTCCGAGCGACTGGCCGTTGGATCGGTCATGCGCCCGGGACATTGTGAGTGCCGCCCATGCTATGTTGCCATCTCGCCGCGTGTATCTCTGCTCAACTGTGAGATCAGGAATCGCGCCGCCCGCGATCGCGGATAACGCCGAGGCAAGCCCATCGGCGTCCTCATCCGGGACAAGATGATACAGCTTGCGATTCGCCAGCTCCTCAGCGGTGTAGCCCAGAAATGATTGGAGCGCAGGATTGGAAGCCACGACCCGCCCGTCGGTTTCGAGAAGTGCAATGCCAACCGCGGAATGATCGAACACGCTACGGAAGCGCGCTTCACTGGCAAGAAGCGCATCCTCCATTCGCTTTCGCTCGGTGACGTCGCGAAAGGTCCATACTCGGCCTACTATCTCGCCCTCGATCCGTTGTGGAACCGAATAGCGCTCGAATACTCGTCCATCGACGAGCTCGAGCGTCTCCATGCTCTCCACATCGGGCATCGCGTACAGTTCTCGAATCCGCTTGGTGAATGCCGCCGGGTCCTTGAGCTGGCTCATCGCTACTTCAATTGCGCGCTCGTCGTTGCGGAGAGCCATGACCTCCTTTGGGATGCGCCACATCGCCGCGAATCTGGCGTTGAATCCAAAGATGTGCCCGTCGGAACCCGCAATGAGAATTGCATCCATCGTTGCGTCGAACGCCGACTCGAGCGTCGAGAACGAACGAGACAGATCCTCACGGCCGCTCACATACCTGAATGGAGGCGATTCGTCATTGGGGTCAGCGGGGCCGTTACCCAGCGCGCCAGATTCGCTAGCCATGCGTCGGTCCGCGTCGGGGTTCGGTCGTGAAGGTCATTTATCTACGACGCACTGCCCTGCACCAGCGCAACAGGTGTTTTTTGTCCCTATCGGATGCCAGCTATCTTGTGTGTCTGGATCGAGAGGCGCCATCGCGGATGCCCCAGGCAGTACTCGATCGCTGCCCGAGTCGTCTCGGCCAGGGCAGGTCCGTCCATGGGCTGCAGAAAAAAGTGGGCGAAGTCGAGTCCGGCAAACCGCTCAGGCATCGCGTCCACCTGCGGATAGACAAGCTTGAGCTCGTCCCCGTGAGTGATCGCCAGGCTCGTGGAGGCTTTAGGGCTCACGCAGATCCAGTCGATCCCTGGAACCGCTGGTTGCGTCCCGTTGGTCTCTATGGCCACGCGAAAGCCACGGCGATGCAGCGCCGCAATCGCCGCCTCGTCGAGCTGTAGCAACGGCTCGCCGCCCGTGCACACTACAAGTCGTTCGGCGGTGCCATCATCTACCGCCGGTCGCCACGCTGCTTCCACGGCGATCGCGAGCGCTTCCGCATCGGCGAACTTTCCGCCGTCCGGACCGACACCGACGAAATCAGTGTCGCAGAACGTGCAGACTGCGTCCGCGCGATCGCTCTCTCTTCCTGTCCACAGGTTACAACCGGAGAAGCGACAGAACACGGCTGCGCGTCCCGCATTCGCGCCCTCACCCTGCAGTGTGTAGAAGATTTCCTTAACAGTGTACGACATGAGTGCTACGCTCTCACAGGATTCGGTGCGTAGGTGATGGGATCGGCTACGCCGGCGCCACTGAAGCCGGCCAGCCTTAGCTGACATGCGTCACATTCGCCGCATGCCTGACCGGTTGCCGACGGGTCGTAGCAGCTTGTCGTGATGGAATAGTCGACACCGAGTGACGTACCGAGCGCGATTATTTCCGCCTTGGAGAGATTAATGAGCGGCGTGCGAATGTTGATAGGCTCGCCTTCCGTTCCAAGTCGCGTGGCGAGGTTTGCCATCCGCTCGAAGGCGAGTATGTATTCAGGACGACAGTCGGGGTAGCCGGAGTAATCAAGCGCATTGACACCGATGAATATGTCGTGCGAGTTGGCGACTTCGGCGAATGCGAGCGCATACGACAGGAAGATCGTATTGCGCGCCGGGACATACGTGACTGGAACAGCGGATGCATCCTTCAGGTCGCGTCCCTTGGGGACAGCGATGTCGGACGTGAGTGCAGATCCACCGAACACGCGCAGGTCTATGGTCGCGATCTCGTGTCGCACGACCCCGTAGTGGATGGCGATGCGCCGCGCGGCTTCGATCTCGTGATTGTGCCGCTGTCCATAGTTGAACGAGAGCGCGTTGAGCTCATAGCCATCGCGCTGGGCGATGGCGAGAACCGTGCTGGAATCGAGTCCGCCGCTGAGCAGGATTACGGCGGGGCGTTTGTGAGACATACCGAAATCTACCTTGCCAGACGCCCTCGCCCGTCATAGCTCGTTCCGACGGCGTGCCTTGACTGGTATGCCACGGAGGCGATCTTTCTGTCCACACGGGTTCGTTCAACAGCCCGCACCAGACGGGGACCTGGAACCATGCGCGCAACACTCGCTCTTTTTTTTCTCTTAGCAGCGCAACCCTTGGGTGCACAACGCGCCGGCTCGCCAGCCGGATGGGGCGCGTTCACTCAGGCATTCGACCGATATTCAGCGCGCGACAGCATTGTCGGCGCGAGCGTAGTGGTGTTGCATGATGGGCAAGTAGTGGCACGGCACGAATACGGTCTTGCTGACCGGGCAAGCGGCAAGCGCGTGGATCAGCAGACGATCTTCCACTATGGATCGATCACCAAGACACTGACCGCCATCGCGATAATGCAGTTGCGTGACCGGGGTCGTCTGTCGCTCGACGATCGCGTCACGAGTTACATCCCCGAGCTTCGGCAAGTACACGATCCGTACGGCTCGATGGATAGCGTGACCATCCGAATGCTGATGTCGCATTCAGCCGGCTTTCAGAGTCCTACATGGCCTTACAAGCAAGGCAAAGCATGGGAGCCGTTCGAGCCCACCACGTGGAACCAGTTGCTCGCGATGATGCCGTACCAGGAGTTGCTATTCAAGCCGGGTTCGCGCTTCAGTTACTCCAATCCCGGGTTCATCTACCTGGGGCGAATAGTAGAGCAGTTGAGCGGCGATCCGTGGGAGAGCTACGTGCAGAAGAATATTCTCTCGCCGTTGGGACTGGGCCACAGTTACTTCGGCACGACACCGTACTATCTGGTGGCAGACCGGTCGCACAACTACACGCTGTTAAGGGATTCGTCCGGCCGAGAGTTGGTTCAGGATAATGGCGCTGACTTCGATCCCGGGATCACCATTCCGAACGGCGGTTGGAACGCCCCGATTGGTGATCTGGTGACGTATCTGGCATACCTCACGAACGCAAGCAGCGGGGACTCGGTGAAGCAGCGGCTCTACGACATCGTGCTCAAGCGATCGAGTCTGCAGGAGATGTGGCGACCATTGCATCCAACGGGGCCAGCGACGCGGGACCAGTCGGAGTCGATGGGGATGTCGTTCTTTGTGGTCAAGCGCGGTGCGACGACGTTGATTGGCCACACCGGGGAGCAGGCGGGATTTGTCTCATTCATGTACCTGAACCCGGCGAACGGGACGGCGGTGGTCGCCGTGTTCAACACCGACACCGATTTACCGGCTGGCACCGGCNNATCGGATCGGCGGGTTGATTACTCCCGCAGGGCGACGCAACTACTCTTCAGGCCGTTCTCAATTCTCCAACCAGATTGCGGAGATGCGTGCTGCCGCGCAGGAGCAGTGCAGACGCCGTGGTCATCTGCTCACATGCGGCGCTCTGTTCTTCGGTTGACGCGCTCACCTGCATCGCGGTTGCCGCATGCCCCTCGGCGGTGCGGGCCACAGCTGCGAGTCCTTCCGTCGCGCACTGAACCACGCGCACGTTGTCGTCAGCGGTGCGCGCCACTCCTTCAGCGGCGCGTGTCGTCCGTTCGGCCGCGGCCGCGATGGATGCCAATGCGTCGTCGATCTCGCGGGAAACGCGCTCCAGCTCGCCCACCTGACGCTCTCCGCGCTCCATCGTGCTGTAAGTCTTGCTCACGCGACTGGTGACTGACCCCGTCAGATCGACGACATCGTCAGCCGCGGCGCGCGACTGATCGGCGAGCTTGCGGATCTCGTCGGCGACGACGCCGAAGCCGCG
>PLEG01000188.1 GCA_003136975.1 Gemmatimonadota bacterium
CACCTCGAGTCCGAAGAGGATGCAATCTCGGTTCGGTACCGAGTGGACGGTGTACTGCGAACCGCGATGACGCTCCCTCGCGCGATCGGAACTCCGCTGGTGTCTCGCGTCAAAATCATGGCCCGGATGGACATCGCCGATCGCTTGCGCCCGCAGGGAGGCCGAGCGCTGGTCATGGTGGAAGGCGAACGAGTGGATTTGCGCGTATCCACGCTTCCAGCGGCACACGGCGAGAAGGTGGTCATTCGCATTCTCGACGCGCGCGGCGGAGTGCGCTCGCTGGACGCGCTCGGATTTGATGACGTCGATTCGGCACGGCTGGTTCGGCTACTCGAGACACGCGAAGGACTGATTCTCGTGACTGGGCCCACGGGTTCCGGGAAAACGACAACGCTTTATTCCGCGCTACACTCACTCGTACGGCGCGGACTGAATGTGATTACCGTTGAAGATCCGGTCGAGTACCGGATCCCTGGCATCGTACAATCCCAGGTGAATGACAAGGCGGGACTCACCTTTTCCGCCGCGTTGAGGTCGATCCTGCGCCAGGATCCGGATGTGATTCTGGTCGGCGAGATTCGCGATGCAGAGACTGCGGCCATCGCGATACAGGCGGCACTCACCGGCCATCTTGTTTTTGCTACCCTTCACACGATCGACGCGGCGAGTTCTCTAACGCGTCTCGCGGATCTCGGCGTGGAGGCCGCAAAAGTTGGAACTGCGCTCAAGGGCGTAGTTGCGCAACGGCTGCTGCGACGCATGTGTTCCGCGTGTGCGTGCGACAGTGCTGATCCCGTCCCGCCGTCGTTGTGGGATTGCATTCCCAACGGAGCCAGGCTGCAGGCCGGTGCTGGATGCGACGCATGCGCCGGCACCGGCTTTCGCGGGCGCATGGCCGCGGTCGAGTTGATCACGATGTCCCCTGCCCTCACACGACTCGTCGTGACGGGCGCTCCCGCGGCCATCGTCACCGCCGCGGCTCGTGCGGAAGGGATGCGCTCGCTCTGGTCCAGCGGAGTCGCGCGAGTCCTGAGCGGCGAGACAACGGCCTCCGAAGTGGCACGAGTACTCGATTCGGAAGCCAATCTCGCCGGCGACGACGCCGGAGCCGAAGGCGAGCCAGCGAGCGATTGGCACGCGCCCCAAGACGTTTCGACTGCCATTTCGCCATATTCCAGAGATGACACACTCTTTCATGCAGTCGCACGATACGCGAATCCGATGACGCGGATTGAAGTTGGAGTGGTGGACGTTTACCTCGTGGATCCGCAAACCGAGGTCTGGCGGGTGTTGGCGCTGCGTCGCGGACTTGGAACACGCTGTTCAGGCGCCTGGGAGGCCGTCCACGGCCACATCGAGTCCGAGGAGGCTCCGGAGGACGCAGCGGTGCGGGAAGTGCTGGAGGAGACTGGCCTGACCGTTCAGCGGCTGTATGCCATAACGGTTCACTCCTTCTATCTGCAGCAGACCGCTAGGATCGAGGTAGCGGTGGTCTTCTGTGCCTTCGTGGACAGCGGCGAGGCGGTGACAATCGGCCCGGAACACGCCGAGTACGCTTGGCTTCCAATGGATACCGCCGGAGCGCGATTCACGTGGCCGCGTGCGACCCAGGCATTGGGTGAGATCAAAAAGCTGCTTTCTACTGGAGATGCGGGGCCTGCAGAGGATGTGCTGCGCGTTCGGTGAAGCGATTCATGCAAAAGTGCGCAGTCCGATTTGGGGCGCAGTGGCGGAGTGCCGTCACGACCCGCTAACCGAGTAGGTGTCGAAGCCATAAAACCACGCCACACGCTTACAGTATCCCCCAGAAGTCCCGGCTCACATCGAAGTAAAAGCTCCATCGCCCGTCGCGTGTGCCGCGCGCGACATCAAAGCGAAGCAGATCGAACACGCTGAGTACACCGACTCCCGCGCTCGGGTACCAGCCCTTGCCATCGACCCACGCGGTGTGAATGAAGGGTGCGAGTGTTGCAGTGGCGGGTGCGCGACCCCACGAGCCCAATGGTACGGCGATAAATGGCACCTTTACTCGCCACTCGACGTGTGCCGCCGCGGCACGCGTGCCAATCAGCGAATGGAAGTCGTAACCTGGCGCAGTCACCGGTCCTCCGAGCTCGATCAACGATTGCGGTGGCGCTCTGCGCGCATCCGTAAGACCGGCGCCTAGCAGTGACAGAACCAGTTGGCCGCTACCGGCAGTCCGTGTCGCCGCGAGCGTGGCTACTCCCTTGCCTCTCTCGGATGTGAAGTGCGCGATCGCGCGCTCCTCGTCATGCATGGCCGATAGTGAGAGCGTAGCTGTCGCATCCATTCCAAACAGGTTGAAGCGCGGTGCATCAAGGTGAAGGGTAGCGCGCGATTCACGCACGTTGGTCGCGGGTTGTGCGGGGGCGAAATGGCCACTCGCTGGCACCGCGTTCACGCTGGCCATCGACTGGTCTTCAACTGCAAACTCCAACATCGGTCGTAGCGTCATTCCAGTGGGCGCCGAGAATGTGAGCGCGCCACCCCGAGCGCTGAAGAGATCGGTGTAATCGCTTCCATACTCTTGCGCGGCGAACGTGTTGATCACGCCAGATCGTTCCGGGACGATCGATACGTCGTGCAGTGTGCGATACCCAGTCAGGCTGACACTTGCGCCGTTCGGATCCGTGTATGCCACTGCAGCGTGCGGCTTCCATGCGTGATCCGAAAAGCCATATCCCGCACCGCCATTTACTGACACGCGCGGACTCGGATGCAACGTAAGCGCCGCGCCAAGCGCGATGCCTTCCACACGATTTACATGAACGAACTGGGATGCTGACGCGCCAGAAAGCGCAACGGTCCGCGCTCGCTCCACCGACCGTGCACGCACGAGATCGTTGACCTCATCGTGCAATTTCGCCACGTCGCTACTCGCGAATGCCCGAACGTCTGGTGGCATCGAATCGAGAACAGTCCCGCTGAACTTGAAAGCCTTGGTCGAGATGAGTCCGCTGCGCGATATGGCGGCGCCAGGCGCAGCCTCGATCTCCGGGCCGGCGTCGAAGACTGCATCAACGGGAACGTTGACATCGTAATCGGAGATGTCCCATCGGCCGCGAATGATTCCGCGCGCGGGATAGTCGAGCCAAGTTCCCGTACGCCGGATCTCGATCTCCTGCCGTCGCGGAAGCCAGAACCGTCCTTCGATCAGCCCGCTCTCGAGCACCACAGAAAGATCTTCCAGATCCTTGTCCTTGAGCGCCGCACGGGTGAAACCGATAGCCATTCGAACCACCGCGCCGCTCTCCCTATCCACGTACGCCGACCCGATCGCTCGGGCGGCGCGCTGATCCTTCGGCCTGAAACGAATCTGGACCACATCCAGAGTCCGATCGCCGAGTCTGATCTGAAGCGAGTCGCCGACGGCAAAATCGTAATCCTGGAGTCCCGTAGCAGAAAATGGATGCGGCACGTCCTCGACTTCATCGCCATCGCCGATCCGGATAATCCTGGGGAAGTTGTTCTGGACTATCCCCAGATGATCCCGGTGATAATTGATGTCGGTGGGAAGAACGAGGGTATCTCGTCGCCCTTTGATCAACTGTTTGCTCAACGACGGCGCCTTCCAGTAGATGTCCGAGGCGATCTGGTCGGCTCGAACGATTTTTGGCGGATCTGGAAAGCCCTTGCCCAGCTGCGCCAGAAATGTGAGGTAGCCACGAGCCTCGGCCTTGTAGCTTCTGAGCCCGCTATCGGCGAGTTGCGCGGCCCGGACGGTAGTCGCGTGGGTCGCGAGGCTCTCGGCGCGCGCCGAGTTCCAATCCTGGGCGGCGATGGCGACGGGAGCGAGAAGAATTACCAGCCCCGTTGTCATGGTGCGCTTCATCCCTCAACTTAACGCATGGATTTCGACCGTTTCAAAGCGTACGCTGCATCGGCGGGGCTAATTCCCGTCTGGCGAGACGTGCTGTTGGATGTAGATACGCCCGTCTCCGCCTTCGCCAAACTGCGGCGCGACGGGTTTGCCTTTCTCCTGGAGTCCGCTCCGGCCGGAAGTGAAACCTGGTCGCGATACACTTTTATGGGCACGGAGCCGCGCGCAGCGTGGGCGCTGTCCGACGGCGTGGTTTCGGACTGGTCACCGGCCGATGGATGGTATTCGGACCGCAGAGTCGCCGATCCGCTCGCGGATCTCGAGCGACTGGTGACGGAGCACGTACCAGCGCTGGTGCCGGACCTCGGTGAGTTCTGGGGCGGCGCGGTGGGCTACCTTGGCTACGACGTGGTTCGTGCAATCGAATCACTTCCAAATGCGCCGCGGGCGAAGTCGGATATTCCCGACGCACTATTCGTCTTCACGCGCGGGATCGTCGTGATCGACAACCTGCGCTCGCAGGGACGTATCATTGTCTCGGTACCGGTTCCGGCCCGCGCAAGCGGGCACACGCTCAGAGCGTTGTACGACGAAGCACAAGCCGAGCTGGACGTCATTGAGGAGCGTCTCCTCGACCAGTCACCGCTCGAGCCGTTGACACTCGGCGCCGCCGGCACTGCCGCAGTCGGGAAATCCAATTACGAGCATGGCAAATTCGTCGCTGATGTCGAACGCATCAAGGAATACATTCGCGCTGGAGATTGCTTCCAGTGCCTGCTCGCGCGCAGCATTGCTGTGGAGCATGATTTCGACAGCACGGATCTGTACCGCGCGCTTCGCGCGTTGAATCCGTCGCCGTACATGTACCATCTGGACCTCGATGGCACGGAATTGGTCGGCAGCTCACCGGAGCTGTTGGTCCGGCTTACCAATCGTCGCGTGACGGTGCGTCCGATCGCCGGTACGAGGCCGCGCGGAAAAACCGCCGAAGCGGACGAGCGCATGACCGAAGAGCTTCTGGCTGATGAGAAGGAGCGCGCCGAGCACGTGATGCTGGTTGATCTCGGCCGCAACGACGTTGGCCGCATCGCGGAATATGGTACCGTTGCAGTGAGCGATTTCATGTGCGTGGAGAAGTACTCGCATGTGCTGCACATAGTCAGTCAGGTGGACGGGACTGTGCGAGCCGGCGTCGGCCTCGCTGATGTCCTGCGTGCGGTGTTTCCTGCCGGCACCATGACAGGCGCCCCGAAAGTACGCGCAATGCAGATCATCGATGAGCTCGAGCCCGAACGGCGCGGTGCGTATGCTGGCGCGGTCGGATACGTCGCGTGGGGCGGCGAGCGAATCGACCTCGCGATAACCATTCGCACGTGCGTCATCGCGAACGGCACTGCCTCGGTTCAGGCGGGAGCCGGCATCGTAGCCGACTCAGTACCGGAGATGGAGTGGCTGGAGACAGAGAACAAGGCGCGAGCCGTGCTGACGGCCATTGCGCAGGTTCGCTCGAAGCTCGGCTCCGTAACCACCGCTGCTCCCGCCCGCGCATGATATCAGACATGATACCGATTGTCGGTTACGAGCACGTTACCGTGGGTGGGGCGAATATCCTCGTCGCCCGATCGCTTGCCGCCAGGACACGCGAGATTTTGGAGAACGACACCTTGTACTCCTACGCAGCCAAGGATCCGGACGCACTGGTCTTTCAGGGACGCGCACCCGTGTATGCGATATCTCTTCCGCCACTGTCGGGACGGGTGGCGGTTCGACACGTGATGAGAGGCGGCTTCGTTGGCCGGCTGCTTCACGACCGGTTCCTTCCACCAACGCGCGTTGCGCGCGAGCTGACTGCTGCATTCCGGCTGCGACTCGGCGGCGTGCCAACACCGGAAGTCCTCGCGGTTGGAACATATCCCGCCGGTGGCTTCTTTCGGCGAGCGGACGTCGTGACGCGATTTGTCGAGGGAAGCGCCGATCTCTCGGCCGTTTTCGGCGACGTGCGAAACGATGCGCAACGACATCCAATTCTGGATGCGGTCGCGAAGCTACTTTCGCGACTTACCGCTACCGGTGCGCAGCATCCGGATCTCAATCTCAAGAACGTACTCATCACCTCCGGCGACGACGGTTACATCGCGCACGTGCTCGACGTGGACCGCGTTCACTTTCATGTGCCAGGCGATCCGCTGGTGGGTCGCGCGAACATCGAGCGGTTAATGCGATCGTTGCGCCAGTGGCGCACGCGTCTCGCACCTCGCACCAATGCACTGTCAGATGATGACATGTCATACCTCGCTCTTGCAGCGGCGGCGCAGCCCGCGTGAGCCGAGCTGACATCCGGTTGGACAGAATTTGCATAATGCTGATGTCCGCCGCGGGAGATGTCGTTCACGCACTCCCGCTCGTAACCGCCCTCAAGCGCTACCGACCGGCGTGCACCGTGTCGTGGGTGCTTCAGCCGATGCCCGCGACAATGGTGCGTGGCCATCCGTGCGTTGACGAGATAATCGAGTTTGACCGATCGCGTGGGGCTCGCGCGTTCACGGACATGCGATCCAGGCTGCGCAAGCACGAGTTCGACCTGTTAATCGATCTCCAGGTGTACTTCAAGGCGGGGATCGTCACGGCGCTCGCGGATGCGACCGTCAAGCTCGGCTTCGATCGCGCCCGCGCGCGCGACCTCAACTGGCTCTTCACCAACCGCAAGATCCCGCCACGCCCCATCCGGCACGTGCAGGATCAATACCTTGAGTTCCTCGAGTATCTCGGAATCCCATACGCCCCACTCGAATGGAACATCGGACCATGGGCCGCGGAACGCGCATGGCAATCCGAGTGGATAGCCGGATTCGAGCGACCAGTCGCCGCGATCGTCGTTGCTACGAGCAAACCGGAGAAGGATTGGATTCCGGAGCGTTGGGCAGCTGTGTGCGACTCACTCTACTCGGATTACGGATTGCAACCCGTGCTCGTGGGCGGACGCTCGGCGCGCGAGCTGGACGCCGAGCGCATCATAAGGCAACGCGTATCCGTCCCGATTCGCTCGGAGCTTGGGAGCGGATTGCGCAAACTCATCAGCATCCTCGACGCGTCCGCGCTCGTTCTCGCGCCGGACACCGGTCCGCTCCACATGGCCGTCGCGATGAATCGCCCGGTTATCTCGTTGCTCGGATATACAAATCCGAAACGGACCGGACCGTATCGACGATTCCACGATCTGATGATCGATGCCTACGCGAACCCCGGTGAGGATTACGTGCCCACCATGGAGAATCGACCGGACCGCATGTCGCGCATTACCGTGGATGACGTTCTGAAGCGCGTGGAGGTCTGGCGCGAACTGTATTCAGTCGCACTGCGCTGAGTTTTGGGTGAATGCGATGATGGGCAAGTGTGAGCCACTGAACTAACGCCGTATCGTCGAGAGTCGTCATTCCCGCGAATGCGGGGAATCCATGCCGACGGCGACGCGGTGCACCGTCACTGCGCAGGAGTAG
>PLEG01000184.1 GCA_003136975.1 Gemmatimonadota bacterium
ATGATCGGCGCCGTCGAGCGCCAGGGACTCACGCTTGTACCACTCGAGCTCTACTTCAAGGGCGGCCGCGCAAAGGTTGCGCTCGCGCTCGGCAAGGGCAAGAAACTGCACGACAAGCGCGAGGACGCACGCAAAGCGGACGATGCGCGCGACATGGCTCGCGCGATGACGAGGCGTTCTTGATAATTGCAGGGCTCGCGCTCCTTCTGCAGGCCGCGGCGAGTGCTGCGCATCCCGCCGGCAATCGCCCGCCGGCTGTCACTGTAGCGCCGGAGTCGATCACGGTGCGCACGCGTGCACGTGCGACCACGTTGCGTCTCACGATGATCGACGGCGTGTCCGTAGTTGCCGCCGACAAGCTTGCCAGTGCCCTCGGCGGAACGTTCCGTTCGACGTCGCCGAGTCATTACTCACTGACCGTGGGCGATTCGCACATCAGCTTCACCGATGCGGTCCCGTTCGCGGGTGACGATTCCACAATCGTTCCCATGCCTTCGGCGCCACGCCTCGTCGGCAACAGTGTCTTTTTGCCATTCTTCGCGGTCACGCAGCTGGTGCCGCGCTTTTTCTCCGGCTACATGTACGATTCGGATCTGCGCGAGGTGCGCATATTCGACACCGCGGCAAGACGCGTGCAGCCCGCGGCACCAGCGCCACCGAAGGCTGACTCGCCCGCGGTTGGAAGTTCCGCGCGCGACATTGGCGAGGCACGCGCCGTTGCGCGCGTGGCTGGCGAAACCATCACGCGTTCGAAGCGTCCAGGCCACAGGCTAATCGTCGTCGATGCCGGTCACGGCGGCGTCGATCCAGGAATGCACGGTCCAATCGGCGGCGGTCCGCAGATACTCGAGAAGAACATCACGCTCGCGGTGGCAAGGATGGTCGCTGAGGCGCTCCGCGACGCGGGTGCAGATGTACTCATGACGCGCACCGCTGACACGCTCATAGGGCTGTATGATCGCGGGCCCATCGCGAATAAGGCACGCGGTGACATCTTCGTTTCTGTCCACGTTAACGCGACTGGCCAGCGCGGTGCGGCCGCGGCACGTGATCGCGGCTACGAGACATATTTTCTCGCTGAAGCGAAGACAGAAGACGCAAAGCGCGTGGAGCGGATGGAAAATGAAGCGGTCCGCTTCGAGACCAGCGATGCAAGCGCCAAGAAGGGTGATCCGCTCAACTTCATCATTAACGACATGGCGCAGAACGAACACCTGCGTGAGAGTGCTGACCTCGCGGAACAGATCGAGGCTGGATTCCGAACTTTCCATCCGGGACCTGACCGCGGCGTGCAGCAGGCCAACTTCGCGGTGCTCCGTGGCGCATTCATGCCGGCGGTCCTGGTTGAGATCGGGTTCGGCACCAATCGCGATGAAGCGGCCTACATCAGCGATACCGACAACGAGCGCCGAATCGCGCGTTCGATAGCGAAGTCAGTCATGGCGTACATGGATCGATACGACGCGCGGATTGGCGGCGGGGGCGGGGGATCGGCGAAGTGAGCGACCTTCGGGTTACCGCAGCTGGCATCCAGTTTCAGAACCCGATAGTTCTCGCATCCGGCACCGCCGCTTTCGGTCGTGCGCTCGCTGGAGTCGTAAACCTCGATGCACTCGGCGGCATCGTGACAAAGGCCGTCAGTATCGAGCCGCGAAGTGGAAATGCCGCACCGCGTGTCGCCGAGTTCGAGGGTGGAATGCTGAACGCCGTGGGACTCGCGAATCCAGGCGTTGACGCGGTCAGGCGCGATGATCTTCCGTGGTTGGCCGCTCACATCGAGCGAGCGCGCGTGATTGTCAACGTCGTTGGAAGTCGCACTGAGGATTTCGCGGAAGTCGTACGCCGACTGGATGACAGCGCGATCGTAAGTGCGTTCGAGCTGAATGTGAGCTGCCCAAACGTTCGCGCGGGGGGAATTGAATTCTGCGCGGATAGCGCATCGCTGACCGCAGTGGTGTCCGGCGCGCGCGCGGCGACACGACGGCCGCTTTTCGTGAAGCTCTCGCCGGTATTGCCGAACATCGGCGACGTCGCGGCAACAGCCGCCGGGGCTGGAGCCGACGGCATCACCGTCGTGAACACGCTTCCGGGCCTCGTGGTGGACATCGGCACGCGTCGTCCGCGCATCGGATTCGGCAGCGGCGGAATCAGTGGCCCGGGCCTGCTTCCTGTCGGCGTGCTCGCAACCCATCGCGTGCGTAGCGCGGTGTCGCTTCCAATCATCGGAGTCGGCGGCGTGACATCTGCGGAGGACGCGCTCCAGTACATTATCGCCGGCGCTTCACTGGTCGCGGTTGGGACCGCAAGTCTTCGCGATCCGCGCACTGCTGAACGCATGGTGCGCGACCTCGCGCGCTGGTGCGACGCCAATGGCGTTGGTGCAATTCAGGACATCGTCGGAACATTGGAGTGGCCCACGTGACAACATCGGCAAACCCCTCAGCAATGCCGCCCGCTCGAGCGACGCCCATCGTTGCGCTCGACTTCTGGATGGCCGATGCGGCGCTTCAGATGGTTGACCTGTTGGGCGACCGCTGCTCCTTCTACAAGATCGGGAGTGAGCTGTTCACGGTGGCTGGACCAACTATCGTGCAACAGTTAGTTGGGCGCGGGAAACGGGTCTTTCTGGACCTCAAATTCCATGATATTCCAAACACGGTCGAGAAGGCAGTCGCCGCCGCCTCGGAGCTCGGCGCGTCCATCATTACGGTTCACGCGAGTGGCGGCGAGAGGATGATTCGGGCCGCGGTTGAGAACGCGGGACCGGCGTGTGAGGTGTTCGCCGTTACGGTACTCACCTCCCTGACCAGCGCCGACATCACTGCTGCATGGGGCGGGGTGCGGGAGACTGGCGACCTGTCTGCGGACGTGCTCAGGCTGGCGTTGGTCGCACAGCATGCCGGGGTAACGGGTGTGGTTTGCAGTGGTCTGGAGGCCCCGATGCTTCGGGACCGATTCGGGGCGAACCTCAAACTCCTGGTTCCGGGGGTCCGTCTACCGGGCGCCGACCGGGACGATCAGAGCCGCGTGGTGACTCCGGCGGAGGCGGCCCAGGCGGGCGCCTCCTACATAGTTCTGGGCCGAACGGTCACCTCGGCGACCGATCCGGCAGCTGCCATGGACAAGGCGGTTGCGTCTCTGGCATGACAGGACTATTTTCAAAGGCTGACCCAAAATTCGGAGCAGTTGTGAAAGTACGTAGCAGCGTCAAGCCGATTTGCGAGCATTGCAAGGTGATCAAGCGCCAGGGCGTGATCAGGATCATTTGCAGCCGCAATCCCAAGCATAAGCAGCGTCAGGGTTAATTAATGGCTCGTATTGCGGGCGTGGATCTTCCGCGCGACAAGAAGCTCGAAATCGGGCTTACATACATCTTCGGTATCGGTCGTAAGACCGCTCAGGCAATCCTCGAAGCAACGGGGGTCAGCGCTTCGCAGCGCGTGCGCGATCTGAGCGACGTCGATACCAACAAGCTTCGTCAGGCCATCGAGCGCGACCACAAGGTCGAAGGTGCTCTTCGGACCGAAGTCGCGATGAACATCAAACGCCTCATGGACATCGGCTCATATCGCGGCACGCGTCACCGCCGCGGTCTGCCAGTTCGTGGACAGCGTACGCACACAAACGCCCGCACCAAGAAGGGACCGCGCCGCGCGATCGCCGGCAAGAAGAAGGTTACGAAGTAAC
>PLEG01000228.1 GCA_003136975.1 Gemmatimonadota bacterium
ACTCCGACCTCGGCGCCGACATGCTCGGCTTCGTCGCCGAAGCGGCAAGCGGTGAGCGGCTGGACGAGTTCACCGAGCGCCGCATCTTTGATCCGCTTGGAATGACGGGAACCACATTCAGCATCCAGCCGGAGGATCTGCATTACCTGGCGCCGACCGGAGCGCCGCGTGGACGCGTTCACGATGCAAACGCGGCCGCGCTTGGCGGCGTCGCCGGCCACGCAGGTGTGTTCTCCACCGCCAGCGACCTGGCCGTCTTTGCGCAGATGCTATTGGATAGTGGAGCCTACGAAGGCACGCGGATATTCCGTGCTTCCACCGTAAAGCTGTTCACCACGCGTGCCGCCGGCACCAGAGCGCTCGGCTGGGATACGTGCGACTCCGCGAATGTCCACGCTACCTGCGGCCGCTATCTCAGCGTCCGCGCATTCGGCCATACCGGATTCACGGGGACCTCGATGTGGATCGATCCGGATCGTCGAATGTTCATGATTCTGCTCACCAACCGCGTTGACGATCCCCGGGTACGACGCCCCGCGCTGGTCATCCACGATATCAGGGCAGACATCGCCGACGCGGCAGTGCTCGCGATGGCGGATGCCGACGCTGGCGGACCAGTGGTTCACCTGCAATTCAGGTCCGAAAGCCCGCAACGCTGGCGGGAGCCAGAATCGAAGCGGCGGTCCAGAAAAGGGAAGGCCGCGCGGCGTCCGGTACGCAAGCGGAGGCATGTTGTCGCAAAGCCCAAGCGCCCGCGGCGTTAATATTCGACCACGCTTCAATTAACAACAGATTAAGGTAGGCCCCCTCGCTTGACACCTTAGTCCCGGCGGCCCTACACTTCGCCTCTATGCCGAAACAAACAGTCCGTTCGCCCAACGAAGCAGTTCCCGCCATCCACCGAAGATTGATGTGGTGGGGCCTTGCCGCGATAACGCTCGTCGTGGGTTATGCCGACTTGTGGCGCGGCGGAGAGACCATAGCTCCGGTACTTTTGGTGTTGGCGTACTGCGTGCTTGTGCCGGTAGCCATCCTCAAACGCTGACAGAGCTCACGCGAACGCACGTCGCGGCTCATTTTCTGCATTTGGGCGAGTAGCTCAGCTGGTTAGAGCGCCTGCCTTACACGCAGGATGTCGGGGGTTCGAATCCCTCCTCGCCCATCTTGGTAGTAGTACCGAAGCTGTCGTGAACTCGGCATTTATACTGGTGTACAAACGTTTACACATTTGGAGGAGTCTCAGTTGAACGCTCGTTACCCGTTGGCGCTCGCGGCCCTCGCTATTGCCGGTTCAGCTCCGGCCCATGCGCAGGATGCCAAGGCGCGCATTACCGTCATGACCTTCCAGAGTCAGGAGAAGGGCACGGGTGCAAAGGCCGCCGATGAGCTTCGGAACCAGCTTAAAGACAAGTTCAATCCCAAGGACGTTTACGTTCTTCCGACCAAGGATGTGAACAACACGCTGGAGCAGTCAGGCTTCTCCGCGAGCGAGCCGCTCGCCGGAAACGATGAAAAGGCGCTCGCTAACCTGCTTCGTGCCGATGAGTATGTCACGGGCAGCGTCACCAAGGCGGCGACCGGATATACGGTAGATGCGCGCATGGTGCTCGCTCGTGACAACAGTCTTTCGCAGGCCCTTCCGGCGGCAACCGCTGCCAAGATCGGCGACGCGATGGACAACGTGGCCAAGTCGGTCCGCGAGGCAATAAAGCAGTTGGACGGCGAGCATGCATGCATTGGCAAGGCACGCGCTGGGGATGTCCCCGGAGCGCTTGCCGCTGCCCGCCAGGGCATTGCCTCGTATCCGCAGGCTACGCTCGCTCGACTCTGCAGCGCCAATGTCTATTACTCGCAATATCAGAAGGCGACGACACACGCTGATTCCATAGCGCTCGCCGATTCTGTGCTGGCCGTGACACGGTTGATTGCGCAGCAGGACCCGCGCAGTGTTGCAGCCCTTCGCTTCAACGCCGAGCTGTTCAAGGTGATCGGCGATAGCACCCAGGCACGCGCGACGTTGCTTGCGCTTATTCGTGCCGATCCGAGCAACGACAAGCTGATCACGCAGATCGTGAACGAGCTCGCTGGCTCGGGACATGCCAACGACGCAATCCCGCTCGTCAAGGAGCTACTCGATCGCTCACCGGGCGATCCGCAGCTACTTCACACGGCTTTCCTGGTCTATCTCGCGGCCAACGATTGGCAGTCTGCTGTCGCCACCGGCCCGGAACTGATCCGCGCCGATACATCAACGGCTGATAGCTCGTACTTCACTCGCATGGCGGCGGCGTACACCAATCTCAACAAGCCGAACGACGCGATAACGGTGTTGCAGGCCGGCGTTCAGAAGTATCCGAGCAATTCCGATCTTCTCCTGTCGCTAGCGTCCACGCTTCGCAAGAACGGCCGCGCACCAGAGGCGGTTGACGTTCTAAAGCGCGCCATCGCAGCGAATCCAAACAATCCACAGGCACTCCTGTTGCTTGCGGACAGCTACGCTCAGGCAACTCCACCTCAGTACGATAGCGTCGCTGGAGTCCTTCAGCGCGCTGCGTCACTGCCGGGCGCGGACAAGGCCACCATCGCGCAGTATGCGCTGGGCCAGGGCAACAACATGTACAAGGCCGCAAACGCATCCAAGGACCGCGCGCAGTTTCAGTCGGCCATCAAGATGCTCCAGTTATCGGACGCTGTTCAGCCGTCGGTAGACGCCAAGTTCCTGACCGGTGTGTCTGCCTTCTCGGTTGCGCAGAGCGCCTACAACGAAGCCAACACCTCCAAGAGCTGCCCACTCGCGCAGACCGCGCGTGACAACCTGGCGATCGCTCAGACCGGCCTTCAGGCCGGCGCAAGCGACGACAAGTACAAGACCGCGGCTACCCAGTTCCTGCCGGTCATCGCCCAGTTCCGTCCAGCCGCTGACGCGCAGGTCAAGAAGTTCTGCAAGTAGCGCCAGACGCTGGCTCTATCGGTTAGCTTCAAAAAACCGCCCCGGTTCGCGCCGGGGCGGTTTTTTGTATATTCGCTGCCTCCACGCAGTCCTCGTCGCATCCCGGAAAGCCATTGTGTCGCCGATAACTGAACGATCGTTCGAAAGCGGCTACCATGCACCCGTCATGGTCGCTGAGGTGCTCGACGCCTTCACCGGCGCCGATACGGTGTTGGACTGCACGCTTGGCGGAGGCGGGCACTCGCTGGCGTTGCTCGAGACGGGCGCGTCAGTGATCGGGATCGATCGTGACGCGGACGCGATAGCTGAAGCCACCGCGCGACTCAGCGCATTCGCCAGCTCAGGCAGTTTCCGCGCGGTGCAGGGAGACTTCACTCGCGTTGATGAGATCCCGGGATTACGCGGTGAGTCATTCGACGGAATTCTCGCTGACCTCGGCATTTCATCATCGCAGATCGATCGTGACGAGCGCGGTTTCTCGTTCCGCCCGGGTGTAGTCCTGGATATGCGAATGTCAGCCTCTGGTGATTCGGCGGCCGACGTGCTGAACGGTGCCACACTCGAAGATCTCACGCGGATCTTTCGAGATTACGGCGACGAGCCGCGCGCGCGCCGGCTGGCGAACGAGGTCGTGCGCCGTCGCGGCACGCGCGAATTTGTAACCGCCGACGATCTGGTTGGTGCGATACGTGGTGCCTTTGGCGCGAATGCCGGTCCGTCCGACTTTGCTCGTCTCTTTCAGGCGGTGCGAATTGCGGTCAACGATGAGCTCACCGGGCTCGAGCGTGCTCTGCCGATTCTGCGCGACATGCTCACACCCGGCGGGTCAATGGCGATCATCGCGTACCACTCCGGTGAGGACAGGATCGTCAAGCACGCGATGCGCGCATGGAGCACTGCGTGCCATTGTCCGCCGCGGCAGCCCATCTGCACGTGTGGCGGAGTCGCGCTGGGCGCACTCGTCACGCGCAAATCGATTCAGGCTAGCCCGGACGAGGTCGCGCACAATTCGCGCGCGCGGAGTGCACGACTCCGATTGTGGCGGAAGGCAGCGTGAGCAGGAGCGACGAGACCAAGTCGCGTGCCAGGCCCGCCGCGAAGCGACGCACGCGTCGCAGGCGCGGGCGCTCGATCATGGCCACGTTACTGATTGGCTTTGTGGTCGTCGCTTCCGCGGTGATCTGGCGACGGAGTTACGGAATAACGCAGGCGCGACAAATCGCGGACCTTGACCGCCATCTCGTGCAGCTCGAGGCCGAGCGTGGCCGGTTGTCGGCACTGATACGCGACGAATCGAGCCGCACGCAGCTCGGACCGCTTGTGCAGCAGCTTGGGATGCGTGTGCCGGACGACCGCCAGGTTCGCTCGGTCTCACGGTAGCGGAATGGCAATCAACTCCCCCAAACGGCTGACGGTCGTGTACGGCTCGCTCTTGGTCTTCGCTCTCGCGCTCGTTGCGAAGGCTGGCTATGAGCAGCTGTTCCGGCACGATTACTGGAGCAAGATCGGCCAGCGCCAGCACTATGCCTCTTCGGGTCTTCCAGCGCCGCGTGGGCTTATCCTGGACGCGACGGGACACACACTCGTCGAGAGCCGGGAGATGGTTCGCATAAGCGTCGCGCCCCGTCAGGTGAAGAACCGCACGATCCTCGGGCGCGATCTCCGCCTGGCCAGCGTAGATCCACGATTCATCTCGATGTCGCTCGACACGATGCGAAAGTGGGTGGACATCCCGGGTGCATATCTCCCGACCGACGTCGCGGCGGCGATCGCACAGAAGGGAGTCTACTCCAAGCCCGTGATGGATCGTGTATACGCGACATCCGGCGGAATTCGTCGCATAGTTGGCCGCGTTGGGCCGGATGGCAACGCGCTGGACGGCATCGAGCTGGCCCTCGACTCGCTTCTGCGCGGCGATACCGCCAGCGTGCGCGTGGCTCGTGACAAGAGTGGACACGCGCTCGCCGCGCCGGTCGGGTCTGACGACCCAACGCCCGGCAATACTGTCGTTCTCACGATCAACCGCGAGCTGCAGGAGATATGTGACCGCGCGCTCGCGGTCGCTGTGGATAGTCTGCACGCGATTGGCGGCGACATCGTGGTGATGAATCCGAACACTGGCGACGTGCTCGCCATGGCAAGCAACAGATCTGATCCCGCGGCTGTGGCCAACACGGCGGTCACCGAGCCGTACGAGCCCGGATCGACCATGAAGCCGTTCGTTGCGGCACGTCTCATCGATCTCGGACGGGCAACGCCAGACGCGACCATCGATACGTACGGCGGCCATCTGACCATCCCGGGCCGCGGCCGTCCAATAACTGACGCAGATGAGCATCCGTCGGTTCTCTCGCTCACTGATGTCATCAAGCACTCCAGCAACGTCGGCATCGTTCGCTTCGCGGACCGGATGTCGGTACGCGAGAAGTTCGAGCTGCTGCGCGACATGGGTTTCGGAACCGCGACGGCTGTGGACATTCCAGCAGAATCGCCTGGGTTGGTACGTGATCCAACGCGCTGGACTCCAGCATCAGCTGCCTCGGTGGTGATGGGATACGAGGTTTCGGTCACGCCACTGCAAATGGTCACGGCATACAGCGCGATCGCCAATGGTGGCGAGTTACTCGCTCCACACATCGTCAAGGAAATTCGCGCGCCCGACGGCACGGTGCGTTACGAAGCTCAACGCCGAGTGGTGCGCAGGGTCATGACTCCGCAGGTCGCAGCGGAGGTACGTACGATGCTGCGCGACGTGGTCGCCGGTGGTACGTCCACCAAAGCTGATCTCGCGACGCTGGATGTTGCCGGCAAGAGCGGTACTGCGCTCCGCAACGCGCACGGCCACTACATCGCGGGATCGTACACGGCATCTTTCGTCGGTCTCTTCCCGGACGACAAGCCACAATTTGTAATACTTGTAAAGCTGGACAATCCGCAGATGGGTTTCTACGGCGGAATAGTTGCTGGCGGCGTGACCAACGTCGTGCTGCGCGCGGCGCTCGCTGCGCGCGATGCTGCTCTCAATCGCGGCGAGCTGGCTTCGTCGGTACACGCTCCACGCGCCGACACCACCGCTGCGGGTCGCGCTGCCGAGCGTGTGCACGCGGCCACCGAGCGGCGCAACGATAGCTCGGCTATCGCCGATTCACTGCGCGAGGCGGCGCGTGCGGTGCCAGCGGACTCGGACCCGCGAACCGGCGAGTATTACGTTGTGACGCTGCCGGCGAAAACGCGCTCCATTCCACCTGTAGTGTCGCCACGCGCGGTTCCCGACGTTTCCGGGCTTCCGTTGCGTTCAGCCGTGCGCGCTCTTCACGCGGCGGGCTTTCGCGTCGAGCTGATCTCGGGCGTGACTTCCTCCAGTGTGCCGGCGGCGGGTACGATGCTCGAAGCTGGTCGCGTGGTGAAATTGGGTACCCCAAAGTGAGCGGCGCGACGCAGGATCCGATCGTCGCGGCCAAGCGCGTTGAAATTGCGCGGGCCGCCGCCGCACGCTACGGATATCCGGCGCTCGCGCTGCGCACCATCGCCGTCACCGGAACCAATGGCAAGACGACCACCGTCAACATCCTGCGCGCACTGCTGGATCTGCCGGTTGCGCCTGCGGCATCCATCGGCACGCTCGGTGTACTCGTCGGGAGTGAGGGACGCGTGATGCCTGGTGGTCTGGGCCTGACCACGCCGGGCCCGGATGAGCTACAGCGCGTATTGCGCGAGCTCGTTGACGCGGGCGTTCGCTCTGTCGCGATGGAGGTGTCGTCGCACGCGCTGGACCAGCACCGCGTGCATGGAATAACGTTCGACGCCGCAGTGTTCACGAACATCACCCGTGACCATCTTGATTATCACGGGACGATGGAAGATTACTTCGCGGCCAAGGCGAAGCTCGTCTCCTATCTCAAGGGAACTGGCGTCGCCGTAGTCAACGCGGACCAACCGGAGTGGCTGTCGCTTCCGATCGCGCCGCGCCTGCTCACGTACGGAACACATGCAGGCGACGTCCGCGCCGAGGATATCGCGTTCGACGCGACGGGGAGCAGTTGGACTATTCGCTCTGGTGCGGAGGATGCGTTCGTGCGCTTGCCACTCGTCGGTGACTTCAACGTCATAAATGCATTGGCGGCTGCGTCCGCGGCATTGGCCATGGGGATTCCACTGAGAGCTCTCGCGCATTCGCTCGCGCTGGTGCCGCAGATTCCCGGCCGGCTGGAGCTCATCGCCGAGTCACCGCCGATTATTCGCGACTATGCGCACACGCCGGACGCGTTGGTTCGATCGCTTGCGGCGCTTCGGCCATTCGTTTCGGGCACGTTGATTCTCGTATTCGGTGCGGGTGGCGATCGCGATCCCGGCAAACGTCCAATCATGGGCGCAGCCGCGGAAGCTGGCGCCGATCGCGTGATCGTCACGAGCGACAATCCGCGCACGGAAGATGCGGAAGCGATCATTGATGACATTGAACGCGGGATGACGTCGCCCCACGAGCGAGTGAGTGATCGCCGCAAGGCCATCACCCGCGCGATCGAGATCGCGCAGAATGGAGACACGATACTACTGGCGGGGAAGGGACACGAGACGTATCAGGTGATCGGAACCGAGAAATATCCCTTCGACGAGCGGCAAGTAGTGGGTGAGCTGTTGGGATTGGTACGTTGAGCGACGGCTTCTGGACGCTCGATCGGGTCGCGCACGCGCTTGACACGCGTACGATCGCGGCGCCACCACACGGTGCGCGATCGCTGGGCCGCGTTTCAACTGATACGCGTACCATCCGAAGCGGTGACATATTCGTCGCGCTTGTGGGTGACCGTTTCGATGCTCACGATTTTCTGGCTGGAGCCGTGGCGGCCGGTGCGCGCGCACTCGTCGTCAGTCGTGACGTCACTGCCGCTGATCTCGGGGTTCCGATCTATCTGGTTGACGATACTCTGCTCGCGCTCGGGGATCTCGCGCGATTTCAGCGCATGGTCTGGGGCGGGACGGTGATCGCCGTTGCGGGTAGCAACGGAAAAACGAGCACCAAGGAATTGCTCCGGGCCGCACTCGAATCACGTTTGAGCGTTCATGCTACGACCGGGAATCTCAACAATCGGATCGGTGTTCCCCTCACGCTACTCGCGCTTCCTGCGGATGCCGACGTCGCGGTAATTGAGGTCGGCACGAGTATCCCAGGTGAGATAGCCATGCTTCGCGATATTGCGCGTCCGGACATCGCTATCGTGACATCGATCGCCGAAGAGCATCTCGAAGGGTTTGGCGACATCGCTGGAGTGTTGCGCGAAGAGTCGTCAGTTTTTCACGGAGTCGCGGTTGCCATCGTACCCTCGGACGATACCGAGCTCGCGGAGGCCGCGGAGGCCGCTGTATCAGCGGGACGTATAGTTCGCGCTGGTCTCGATGACGGAGACGTTCGCGCGACGTCATGGCGATTGGAGAGCGATGGAACCGGAACGGTCGTTGTGAATGGTGCGGCGATTCACTCGCCGATGCGTGGCGTGCACAATCTTCGCAATCTCATGCTTGCGATCGCGGCGGCCAGGGAAGTCGGAGTGGTTGCCGCTGATGCCGGGCTCGGAATCGCGCGCCTCACGCCGCCGCCAATGCGGGCGAACTGGCAGCGGATCGGAAAGGCGCTCGTGATAAACGACGCGTACAATTCGAATCCCGGATCGGCACTTGCCGCGATCGAGATGCTGACTTCGGCGCCTGGTATGCAAAAGGTGGCGGTGCTCGGCACGATGCTCGAGCTCGGCGAGAACTCCGATCGGTGTCACGATTCCGTTGCTCGTGCAGCACTTGCGTCGCCGGCAAGCTTCGTCGCCGGACTGGGCGAGTTCGCCGCTGCGCTGAAACGCCTCGCACCCGGAGATCAGCGAGTAGTAGTGGGCGCCGGCGTCGATGAGCTGTGGTCCGCGTTGGAGCCACATCTCAAATGCGACGCGACAATATTGCTGAAGGCGTCTCGTGGCGCGAAGCTCGAGCGCATTTTACCACACATAACTAGCTGGGCGAACCGCGATTGCTGAACTATCTACTAGTCCCGCTTGCGCCGCATATCGGTTTTCTCCGACTGTTCGGCTACATCAGCTTCCGCGCCGCCGGCGCCGCGGTCACGGCGCTTCTCCTGACGTTCATCGTGGGACCGGTCATCATTGGTGCGCTGCGACGCAACCGGATCGCCCAGGTAGTGCGAGCTGGTACGCCCGACAGCCATGCCGGAAAGGCGCACACTCCCACGATGGGTGGGCTGATCATCATCACGGCGACCATAATTCCGACTCTGCTCTGGGCACGGCTCACCAATCGCTACATCTGGGTTTGCGTGATAGTGATGCTGTGGATGGGAGGAATCGGATTTCTGGACGACTTCCTCAAGCTGCGCCAGAAGGCGCGCGGCCAGGCGAACAACGGCCTCATCGAAGGTTACAAGCTCGTCGGACAGATCGCGATCGGACTCGCGCTCGGGCTGTACGTCTGGCACTATCCGCTCTCGGCGCTCGCTGGAGCGTCGACTACGCTGCCGTTCTACAAGTACCTACTCATAATTCCGCTTACGCCTGCGCTCGCATGGCTCTACGTCCTGTTCGTTACGTTTGTAATGACCGGCACCAGCAATGCCGTGAACATGACGGACGGATTGGATGGCCTGGCTACTGGCCTCGTCGCGATCGCGGCAATCACCTTCGCGGGATTCGCGTACGTCATCGGACGCGTTGATCTCAGTCGGTCCCTGGGATTGTTCTACATGCTCGGCTCCGGCGAGCTGACGGTATTCTGCGCTTCAATCATGGGAGCGTGCATCGGTTTCCTCTGGTTCAACACGCATCCGGCGGAGGTTTTCATGGGCGACACCGGGTCGCTCGCGCTCGGCGGTGCGCTTGGCGCTATCGCGGTGCTTCTCAAGTCCGAATTCCTGCTCGTCTTTGTGGGAGGATTGTTCGTCGCTGAGATGGTATCGGTAATTCTCCAGCGATACGTCTTCAAGTATCGCAAATGGCGTTACGGAATTGACTTCGCGCGACAGCATCGAGTTTTCCTGCGAGCGCCGCTGCACCATCATTTTGAGATGAAAGGATGGACCGAGTCGCAGGTGGTTGTGCGATTCTGGATCATCGGGATTCTTTGCGCCTTCCTTGCCTTCAGCACGCTCAAACTCCGGTGAGCCCACTAGCTCTTCTACCTGCGACGGCTGGCGAGATCGCGGTAATCGGTCTCGGGCGAAGCGGCGCTGCTGCATCGGAGCTGCTGCTCGCCCGCGGCTACACGGTGTACGCGTGTGACGACGGTACATCGCCGAAGCTGACGGACATCGCTACGCAACTGACCATGCGCGGCGCGACTGCGCAAACCGGCGGCCACGACGCCAGTCGCATTGCGCGCGCTGCGCTGGTTGTGGTGAGTCCTGGCGTTCCGCCAGACGCTGCGCCGCTTGTCGTTGCACGGCGCGCCGAACGCGAGATCATCAGCGAAATCGAGCTGGCACTTCGCTGTGAGCCTGAGCTGCGCTATGTGGCGGTCACCGGAACGAATGGAAAGACCACCACCACAGCACTCATTGGGCACCTGTTCCGCGCACTCGGCGTGAATGCGCCTGACGCCGGAAATATCGGGACGCCGTTGTCCGAAGTAGTCAACGAGCCTACCAGGCCGGATTGGGTTTCGCTCGAGCTCTCATCATTCCAGCTCCATGACGCGCCAAGCGTCGCGCCGAATGTAGGAGTACTCACCAACCTGAGCGCCGATCATCTCGATCGCTATGCCAGCGTAGGTGAATATTTTGGTGACAAGGCGATGTTGTTTCGCAATGCGACATCCAGTTCACGCTGGGTTCTCAACGCTGATGACAACGCGTCACTCGAAATCGCCCGCGGCGTGGCCGGTGATCATCTGCGGTTCAGCCTCGTGCACGAATGCGAGGCATGGTATGACCGTAGCGCGAATTTTCTCATGGTGCTCGGTGCGGCATTGCTGCCGAGAGGCGACCTTCGCCTGCTCGGTGATCACAACGTGGCGAACGCACTGGCTGCGTCCCTCGCGGTGATGGCCGCCGCTGAAGAGTT
>PLEG01000054.1 GCA_003136975.1 Gemmatimonadota bacterium
CCACCTGTTGCGGTTCCACCTGACGCGACACCGCGGGTTCGCCCTGTGCGGCACGGGTGCGAATCGCATCTTCAAACGCGGCAAGCTCGATCACCATCGCCGCGCGCAAGTGCTCGATGTCGTCAGCCGCGCCTTCACCCTTCCAGAGCTTGTCGATTTGTTGCACTGTGCGAATCGCCCCGACATTCAGCGCGGCGCCACGGGCCCGTATTACCACGGAATTGAGCAGCGGAATATCGACTGGGCCAACCTGACCCTGCGCAAGCGCGTCATCCAGCTCGTGCAAAACCTGGTGTGCGATCGCTAGCATCGGCTGAATTGTGCGGCTGTAAACGCCCAGACGCTTGGTCATCTCGCGCCAGGATTCCCATCGCACCGGCGAGCGTTCCATTGCGCGATTGATTCTGCCAGCAAAAGGCTGAATGGAAATCGGCTTCTTCACGAAATCGATAGCGCCGAATCCGAGCGCGGCTTCCACCGTTTCGATGTCTGCCTGAGCTGTGCAGCACAGCACCGGAATGTCGCGCAGATGCGGCATGGCGTGCTTTGCCTTGAGCAGATCCAGGCCATTCATGTCCGGCAACATCATGTCCGCGATCACCATGTCAATCGGCTGGGTTCGAAGCTGTTGCAACGCCTCTGCACCAGTGTGCGCTTCGCAGTACGCATAGCGCATCCGCTTGAGCAATGCGGAGATGATGTGGCACGTCACGAGGTCGTCTTCGATGATCTGGATCATACTGCAATTATCGACCGGTCACAGCCGGACTGTAGAGAGCGGCGACCCGTTTCAGGGGCAGCCGGCGAGTTGTCATCAGGCCGCTACTGCATGGTTGGGGAACGCACTCTCAAGCACGTCGCGAACATGGACGAATTCTGCCTCCATATCATCGATCAACTCTCGAGCTCCAACCACGTCCTGCTTCTGGCCAGCGCCCTGGAGCGCCGCACCAAGGGCGGCCATTCCGGTTGCCCCCATGTTGCCACTGCTACCCTTCAGGGCGTGACCAGTCCGCTCGATCGCAACGAGATCCAGAGCGTCAAGAGCAACATGGAGCGTGACAAGACGAGACGTTGTGTCCGATATGAATGTCCCAATCAGGCGCGCCACGAACTCGTCACCGCCCTCCGCCATCGCCGCCAGATTGTCCAGGACCGAAAGGTCCACTGACGATTGACTCGGGATGGGGCTTTCGGGCGCGAACTGTGCGGCCAGCACGGCGACAAGGGCCGGATCAGCGGCGAATGAGCTTGCGAGTATCGAGTGCTCCGGAGCTCGCTCCTTCATGGAACTGTCCGGGGCGGGGCGCTTGGTGAACAGATAGTCGTTGGCGTCCGGCGAGGACGTCTCCACGCCTGGCTTGACGGCACTCGGAATCCAGCACTCCATCGCCGTTTCGAGCTCTTCGAGCGCGATTGGCTTCGGAATGAAGCCATCCATTCCGGCGTCCAGACAGCGCGCGCGATCCTCACGCATCGCATTGGCCGTCATCGCGATGATGGGTGTGTGATGGCCGCCTTGCTCCTCACGCTCCCGGATACTCCGTGTGGCCATATAGCCGTCCATTTCTGGCATCTGACAATCCATCAGCACCAGATCGTACGGAAGTTGTGCGAGCATCTCCACCGCTTCCTTGCCGTTCGACGCGATGTCGCAGCGATACCCAAGCTTGCTGAGCATGTGCGAAACAACCCGCTGATTCACTGGATTGTCCTCGGCGACGAGAATACGCGCCCGCGCCTTTTCTGGCGTACCGGTTGCTCGCTTGGTCGCGGCGCGACGCGTGCGCGGAATGAGTTCCGGACGAAGCACCGAGCTCAGGACTCCGAGCAGACGCGTCGGGCGAACCGGAAGCGCAAATATCGCGTCAATCCCCGCCTCAAGTGCCATGTCTGCATCGGGTTTCTGGCGCACCTGAACGAGCGCGACAACCCCATGTATCAGGTCACCGAACTCGCGTCGCAAATCGCGCACCGCGCGAAGTGGATCGGGACCGAGCGTCGCGAGATCAATCAGCGCCATGTCGTAGCGCACCCCAGTTCCAACGCGTCGCTGCAACAGTGTCCTCGCCTCTGCGAGAGTACGTGCACCGTCGGTCGCGGCACCCCAATCACCAACGTAGCGTCGCAGCACGATTCGCGTGAGCTTGCCACCCACAAGCACGAGCACACGGGAGCCGGCGATGGTGGCTGCGTTCGGTGCTGGAATCAAGCGCGGCCCGCGCTGCGCTGCGATTGTGAAGTGGAAAACACTCCCCTCGCCAGCTACGCTTGCCACATCAATCACGCCGCCAAGCAACCCGACGAGATGCTTGGAGATCGCCAATCCCAGTCCCGTACCGCCGTACTTGCGCGTTGTGGAGCTATCCGCCTGCTGGAACGGTTGGAACAATCGTGTGCGCGCCTCGGCGGTGAGGCCGATGCCAGTGTCGTTCACATCAAACCGCAACTCGACGCCGGCCTCGGTCTCCGACGCAACTGTCACGTGGACGTAGATCCGCCCAGTATGTGTGAACTTGAGTGCGTTGCCGACCAGGTTGAGAAGAATCTGGCGCAAGCGTCCCTCATCGGTGCGAACCGTCGCCGGTACCCGATCGTCAACATAGAAACCAAGCTCGATATTCTTCTGCGTCGCCTGTTCGGCGAGTAGCTCCACGACCTCTTCGACGGTCGTGCGCACGTTGCAATCGATGATCTCGATCTCGAGCCGGCCCGCCTCGATCTTCGAGAAGTCGAGGATTTCATTGATGATGCTTAAAAGCGCTTCGCCCGATGAGCGTACCGTGTCAACGTATTCTCGCTGTTCCTGATTGAGACTGGTGTCCAGAAGAAAGCCGGTCATGCCGAGTATGCCATTCATCGGAGTTCGGATCTCGTGCGACATGCGCGCGAGGAACTCGCTCTTGGCCTGGTTTCCCTGTTCTGCTTTCTCCATTGCCTCAGCGAGCTCGACAGTGCGCTCGCGAACTTTCTGGTCCAGACCCGCGAGAATCTGCTGCATCTCGCGCATCAGTGTCTCCCGCTCAGTAAGGGCTCCGCGAATGCTTTCGTGCGCCTGGCCAGCGTCGGCGCGAGTTGTCGCCGCCGCCGCGGCGCTCACCAGCTTGAGCGCCCGTACGCGCCGCGCGAGCATGACAACAAGAACGGCCTCGATGGTGATGCCGAGGCCAAGAATCAGGGCGGACGCGTGCACTATCTCGCTCGCTTACCGAACGCTACTGCGTGATCCTGCTGGGCTGGCAGCCCCAGAAGATCGCATCGGCGGTTGCCTGGCGCTCGAAGGAGTTTTGCGTGGATGCCGATTCGCTGAACGTGGGAGGATGCTCGCCCGATATGACCACCGCCTCTCCGCGTCCACCCGAGAGCAGCGACGACGTCGCGTGCAGGCGGCGCTCGATGTCGCGCAGCATCTGCGATACGTGACCGAGCTGCTGTGAAGTAATATCCTGAAATTGAAGCGAGCCCATCACGGCGAACAACTCGTCGCGTAATCTTGAGCGCATTGTTGCCGATTCGATGGCGGAGTCGCCGGCACCTTCAAATGAATCCAGCTCATCCAGGCGATCCACCAGCAAGTGGGCACGCTCGAGGCCATCCATCATACGAGTCGCAGCTATCTCCGTCGCAGTGGACACCTCGCACAGCTTGATGGCACTGTCGTGAATCTCCTGAAGAGTCACGCCCTCAAGAGCTTCGCGACTTGTGTGAAGCGTGCACAGGACCTGCGCAATCTCGCTGGACGCGCGCTGCATCACGGCAAGGAGCACTCCCACCTGGTTGCCGCGAAGCGCGGTATCACGCGTATCGTCACGCAATTCCTCGAGCTCACTGTCCACCAGGCGCAGCATCGTCTCGGAGTCGTATAGTACGTCGGCGATGCGTGAGTTTGGCATTATAGGTTAGGCGCCTCTGGTCGCGAGTACCGCGTCGATCTTCTCGCGAAGTACCTGTGGAGTGAAGGGCTTGACGACGTAACTGTCAACGCCCGCTTCCATGGCAGTAAGGATGTCATCGCGGACACTGCGCGCAGTGACCATGATGAGCGGCATTAGTTTCGTTTCGTCATTCGAGCGAATTGCCCGCGTGAGTTCTGCGCCGCTGACCTTGGGCATGTTCCAATCTGTGATAACGAAGTCGACAGAGGATATTTTCTCCAACGCCTCGGCTCCGTCGCTCGCCTCCACCACGTCGTTGAATCCGACGCGCTGCAGCGAGTTCACAACGATGCGCCGCATGGTGGCCGAATCGTCAACAACGAGGAAGCGCATGTGCTTGGCTCCAGAAAGACTGCGAGATGTTTCTACAGGTCGCCGCTGCGGATCACAGCGCGAGCGACCTGATCGGCCATTTCGAGGGAATTGTAGGCACCCGAAAGGATGCTCGACCGGATCTGGTCGGTGCGGCTAGGGTCCAGAGATGAGGCAGCCGGCTTGGCCGCTCCGTCGCTAGCCAGAGCGAGCCCGGCATCGGAGATCTGGACGGCGTCGGCTCCACGAACTGCAGGAGCCGGCTCAACTGGGGCCTGCGGCGAAGCCGATCCCTGAGCGCGTTGAAGCGCGTCTGTCCGAGCGATTTCGGCTGCGATTTTGTTTAGATGCATGTCGTTCCTCCTTCCCTTCGAATATCGGGTTACGGGCTCCGTTACTTTACCGGCGCCCGGTCGTTATGTGCTTATCGGACCAGATTGAGCGTTGGCGGGCTGGCCGGAGGTTCCGGGGCCTTGTAACTCGCTAGCGCGTGCGGTCCGGTGTCGAGCGATTTCAGAGCATAGGCCACGTGCCCGCACAAATCCGCGAGAGTTTCGCGGGCTTCGCTTTCTCCAGTCGGTGCTGGATCCTCCTCCAGAGCGTCCATGTCTGGTACAGCGCCTCTACCGGCTGTCACGTTTCGGACGACGGAATCGACTACGCGGTCGATGTTTTCTTCCAGCAGCGATCCGGAGACGGAGGCGTGAACCATTATCGCGGTCTGGAGTCGTACAGAGAATCGCTTGACTGTGCCATGCTGCCGGCCGGCCACTGCGTTCGTGCGGCGATCACCCAGGACTCGTGAAGGCTCGACGCCATTTCCATGATCTTGGTGAGCCTACGGGTATCGAGCGTCATGCCCACAGCAAGGATTTCGATTCCGAAATATGCGTACAGGGCTGCGAGGCGCTGAGCGAGGTCACCGCCCTTCTCACGGTCAAGCGATCCCATGAGCTCGATCACAATTGCGGATGCCTTTTCGAGACTTGCGGCCTTCCCCTCGAAGTCACGCTGCTCGATCTGAGCCTGTGCCCTGCGGAGCTGTGCCAGGAGGTGCTCGTACAATAGAGGTACCAGCCATTCCTTCGACCGGCTGATCACGTCGTTTTCAAGGTACTTGGAGGTATACGCGCTATATCCCATGCTGGCCAGTGTCGGGCGAGGAGCCCGAATACTTTAACGACGAGGGTACCGTCCGGCGATAAAGTCCGCCCCGCTAGCCCCGTCGGTCCAACATGGAGGCGGGTCCCACGCGGTAGGCTGGCGGCAAACCGCTCTGCGAATCCAACGCATTGCTGCGGCGGATCTCGAGTCCCAGCGAGTCACGCTGCTCGGCACAGCTGTCAGCGAGACGCGAAGCAGAGCCGCCCAGCGTTTGCGCGCGCGAATTGGTGGCGAAGCTTCGCCGGCGAATCTCGGTGGCACGGGGCCCCGTGAACTGCCCAGCCGCAACGGCGCTCACCAGCGGAGCGAATCGCTTGCCGCAATTTGCTGCGTTGCGCGCAAGTGTGTCGCCGCGCGACGCCATTTCGAACAATCCCGCAAAATTGGCCGTGCGTACGAGGATCTGCTGAGTATCGAGCAACATCTCGTACTGCGCGACGATAGCGTCGAATTCGTCAATCGCCTGAATCGCCTTGGTGTGCGCGACCACCGGCACGTCAACCGTGAGAGCGGCTCTCACTGTCCGGTACCGGTCGACGTGTTCCCGCTACTGCTACTGCCACTGCTCGTCCCGCTGGAGCTCGAGAACGCGGCGAGAAACGAATTGCCCTGTGCCCGAATCTGCGACACGATGCTGTCCATGGCCGAGTACTGCTTTAGGAGCGCGGCCCGCGCAAGTGCGATACGCGCAGTGAAGTCGGCCAATCGATTTTGTTGCGTCGCGATCGAATTGTTGAGCTGCTGAGTCTGCGCGTCGACGGACCCACCGGTCTGCGTCCATGCGGTCAGCATCCTGTCGACGACAGAGCCAAAGCCCTGGGTGAGCGTGAGGCTGCCAATGGCGCCTGGAGTCGTGCCCATGTAAGCCATGCTCAATCCGTCGACCGGCGTGCCGGACGCGCCCACCAACTGTCGTCCCGAGCCCGTTGCGGTATATCCGCCGATGGTCCCCTGTACGTCGGTGCCCACGAAGCTTCCGGCGGCGATTCCCAGCTGGGATGCCGGATTACCCGTACCGGTGTAAGCGACGGAGAATCCAGCGGACGCACCGAAAGCATTGTGCTGAATCTGAATCTGATTGCCGACCGCTGTCGCAACAAGCGACAAAATGCCGTGGCCGGCCGCTGTCACGTTCATAGTTCCAAAGCTGAGTTGGCCACCGCCCTGGTTGTTTGCGGTAATGGACAACCCGAGTTGCGACGAACCGCCCGTCGTTGCCTGTATGGCAATCTGCCCGTTTGCGATTGAGACCGTCGTGCCGGCACCAACCGCGGATTGAATCTGCGTTACCAGGTCTGCGATTGTCGACGACGCGGTAACGGTGAACGTTGCGCCGTAGGAGCTACCGTCGCTGCGCGATCCGGCATACGCAATTGTATCACCAGCCTGCACGCCGGACGATGTACCGTTTGCAAGATGGAGATCGGTCAAGAGCGTCGCGGACGTGGCGGCGGTGCTTCCGGTTGCATCGTTCAACGTTACTGATGACTGCAATGCGCGGCTCTGCGCTGTTCCGAACGATGAGCTCAACGCCGCAACGATCTGCGCGGTTGTCATTCCACCCGCGAGCTGAATCTGTGCTGATGTACTCGACGCTGTGTCGGTGACTGTCATCGTATCCGGAGCGCCCGCCTGGGCGTAGACACCACCAAACCCGGCACCGGCCGCCTGGGCTTGCGTTCCTGCCTGGGTGATGTTCACCGCGTACGTGCCTGGCTGTGACGCAGACGTGGAGGCTGTGTAGATGAGAGATGGATTGGTGGTAACACCAGATTCCATGAACAGCTTGGTCACGTCGTTGTAGCGACTTGCGAAGGCTCCCTGAAACTTGGATGCATCAAACGAGAGGTGCCCATCGGCGGTGATGGAAATCCCGACCGTGTCCGGCGTCGCCATATCGGACGCAGCACCTGCAACAGGGGTGAGCATCGCCTGACTGAGCGCGCTACGGGCGCTACGCAAGAGCGTGTCGTTGTAAAGCGTTGGATTGCTGGTTGGATCCGTACCTGGCGTCTGTTGCGTCTTGATGTAGTCGACGACGGCATTGTAGGCGCTCACGTAATTCTGAACAGCGGTCTGAGCTGCATCGGTGCTCAGGGCGACGCTCACCGTAGCCGTGACGTTTGGATCGGCAGCCGTAAGGGTGAGCGTGGTGTTGGCGATCACATCTGACACGGTGTTGCTGGCACGCGTGAACGCAACACCATCCACGGAGAACTTTGCATCAGCGCCTGCGACGAGTTCGCGAGCGCGTCCGGTGGACGTGGCGTTGAATGCCCCGAAATCGAGCCGCCCTCCGCCCTGATTATTCGCCACCATCTGAAGCGAGAGGTTGCTCTGCCCTGACGTTGCGTCGCTCAAGACAATGTGGCCCGTGGCATCCATGGATGCTGTTGCTGGGCGTGTTCCGGCACCAAAACCCGATGTGGCATCGTTCAATGCGTTGAGGACATCCTGAACGGTGCTGTCAGCCGCGACAGTAAACGCAATGTTAACCGGCGAGCCATCACCGCGTGTTCCCGATATCGTCAGTGTGTCACCGACACGCGTGGCCGCGGCTGTGCCGCCGTTCCACAGGTTGGTGAGCAGAGTTGATACGGTGGCCGGAGTGATTCCGTCGCCGGCCGTCATGGCACCACCCTGCAGCTGCTGCGCGACGGACGACCGACCTCCGGCGACTACGCCGAGCTGCTGAAGGGCATTGCCGCTGTCCACGAAGCTCGTCGTGTTGCGCACATCGAGGTAATACTGAGTCGCGCCGTTGACGGTAGTACTCTGAACGGTTGCCTGAATTCCCGTCAGCGCAGAGAATTTTGCGGCAAGCGTGGTAAGAGAGTCGGTTCCGATGTCGACCGCCACGGTTTGGCCAGCGATCGTCACAGTCTGACTTCCAGGCGCCACCGTAAGGCCGAGTTGCGATCCAATACTGGCAGTCGCGGAAGCGAAGTTATCGCTCTGTGCGCCGGCGCTGGTGACGTGCTTGATTGACGACGTGGAATCGATCCATCCCAATTGCCGCGCTATTCCTTGCGCGCCGTCGACGAGATTGATACCGGCGGACCCAGTTTTGGTGCTCGTGAGAACGAGACGCTGCGCGTTTGAGGCATCTGTGACGATCGATGCCGCGACCGCGCTGGCGTTACTTCCGGAATTGACCGCGTTAATCTTGTCGCGAACCGACGTAAGTGTATCAGTCGCAGCAAGAGTGACTGTCTTCCCGTTAATCAGGAAATCGCCAGCGAGACCAAGCGCGGTGGAATTGCTAGCGAAAGTGCCGCCGGATAGCTTTTCTGCCTGTGCCGTTTGCAGAACCTTCACCGCGTATGAGCCAGGCGCTGCGCCACTCAGTGCTGACGCGGATAGGAGTGATTGCCCGTTAGCTGCTGTCGCGTTCGATACGTTTGCAGTAACGCCCTGGAATGCCGTACCAGACCGCATCGGGCTGGTGGCTGTCTCAAGGTTGGAGAGAAGGCCGCTGTAGTTTTTGTACTCTGTGATCTGCGTCTGCGCCGCGGTGATGCGCGACTGCATGGCTACGCCCGGCTGTGATTGAATCGTTATTAGCTGATTCACCAGCGTGGTGTAGTCGAACGTGCTCCCGAGCCCGGGAAAGGATCCTACTGCGGTTGACATCGTTACTTCCTCCGTATGCGACGAACCCGTAGGAGCCCATTTGGGCCCCTACGGTCTCGTAGCCGAGCTTCGGAAGACAGGAGATTCCTCTCCGCTGCCGTCACCCGGTTAGTTCATTTACTGGAAGAGCTTCAGCACGCTCTGCTGGCTCGAGTTGGCCTGCGCCAGCATCGCCGTACCAGCCTGCTGGAGAATCTGCAGCTTGCTGAAGTTCGTGTATTCCTGCGCCATGTTCGTGTCGCGGATGACGGACTCCGCTGCCGACACGTTCTGGTAGAGCGATGCTACGTTGGTGCTTGCGTAGTTGATGCGATTCTCCGCTGCACCGAGCGAACCGATGACGGTGTTGACTGTCGATACCGCCGCCGCGATGCTGGCGAGTGCCGCGGTCGCGTTGGCATTTGTGTCAACGGAGACGCCGGAGAGGTTAAGGCCGGTGGATGAGCTGGCGCGAAGATCGCCGAGGCTCACGCTTATAAGGTTGTTCGAGTCAGCCGTGGCGCCGCTACCGACGCGGAATGCCGCGCTGGTGGTCGCTGCGGTGATGATCGTAGCGGTATCAAGACCGCCGCCCGTTCCAGAGATCGCCGCGGTCGGATCGCCAGTGAATGAGAACGAGATTCCCATCTTGTCAAAGTTCAACGTCTGCGCACCAGTTGCCGCAGTAGTAATAGTCTGCGACGACGTGGCATTGCTGAGCTTCAAGTGTGTGCCGTCAACCTTCGCAATCGTGTACGTAGTGTTGACGTCAGCGCCAGCAACCGAGAGACCAGAGAACGCGACGTTGGTCTTCGCGGTGCCCGTGCCGGCATCAGTAACGCCAAAGCTACCGTTCAACAGCTGCGAGCCCTGGTAGACGGTGCTTCCAACGGTGCGGTCGATTTCAGCGTAGAGCTGCGTGAATTCAGCGTTGATCTTGGCGCGATCGGTGTCCGTTACGTTCGAAGATGCGGACTCCGTGGCGAGCTGCTTCATCCGATCGAGAATCGAAGAGATCGTCTGAGTTGCACCATCAGCGATCTGGAGCAGTGAGCCGGCCTGCGACGCATTCTGCTGGGCCTGCATCAGGCCGATTCCGTTGTTACGGAGCGAGTTCGCGATGCTCAAGCCAGCCGCGTCGTCACCTGCGCGATTGAGACGGAAACCAGACGACAGCTTCTGGATCGAGCTGGTCAGGGCAGTCTCGTTCACGTTGAGGTTATTCAACGCGTTCATCGAGTTGATGTTGTTCTGAATAAACATTACGGTGTCGCTCCTTTATCGGTTTGTGGGAGAGCTTCCTTGCTCCACCATGATCGGCCAGTCTGGCCGTATGGACTATTTATCGGCACTGCGAGAAAAAGCTTTAGCGTGATTGGCGCGTACACGCCCGTACCCTACGTTCCACTACAACGTGAACGGCTCGCGGATACCATAGCTACTCTCCGCGAGCACCACCTGGCTGCCTTCGCTCAGGCTGGTGTGGATCACGACGGGCCCTTGCAGGTTGGCCGTTGGCAATTCGCCCGGCGCGCCGGGCAGCGTGACTATCGCGAGGACGCTCACCTCGTCAGGCGACGCAGCGTGTAGATCAGTCGCGCCCAGATCCAGCGTATATCCTTCGAAGAAGACGAAGGGATCCACGAGGAGGAAGGCGAGCGAGGAATAATCCACCGACTGCAGCCAGTAGACGTGGGTTCGCTCCGACGGGAGGAGAACAAACGAGCGGCACTCCGGGAAGCCGAGCAGGCCGCGCGGAAAGGTGAGGATCGAGTTGGGCTCGACGGTTAGTGCGCCGAGTATGTCGGATGCGATCGTGATCGTGCTGGACATCGGGTGAGCCAGGGCGCCAGAGGTCATTTCAGGTAATCTGTCAGGGTCATTCCGAGCACGCGCGAGGTGGCGAGCATCGCCGACTGGTACGCAGTCTGGCGGGTCACGAGGTCGGTTATCGCCTTTTCCTGATCCACGTTCGACAGATTCGACTTGAATGTCGTGAGATTCGACTGAAGAGCGGTGATGTTGGAACCGGTGACCTGGAGTTGATTCTCACGCGCGCCGAGATCTCCGACGAGGGACTGAATCCCCTGCTGCGAGCTGTTGAGACTCGTCAGCGCCGTACCGATCGCCGCGGTGTCGTTGTTGCCCAGCGCAGTCGAGAGATCCTTGAGCGATTGCAGCGTGCCCGTATCGAGCAGCAGCTCCTTCGCGTTGTGATTGGACTTGAAGAGTTGACCCGCGGAGATCTCGGTAGTGTGAGTCCCGGAGGGTGCGGCGCCAGTATAGAACGGCGGTGTGGTAGTGACCGGAGCAGCCGTGGTATTGTCACCGCCGAACAGGTACGTTCCCTGATATTGCGTGTTTCCTGCCGCTACCGCCGAGCTCAGCAGGCTGTCGACTTCTTGCTTGGCCGCGAGCCGATTGGAAGCACTTGAAGTTGCTGTTCCTTGCTGCGTCGCGATCGCGGTCGCGCGGGTCACGGTGTCGGTGAGCTGTTGCAGCACCGTATCTTCCATGTTGGCGCGGGCTGTGGCGTCATTGATGTTGCGCTGGTATTGATTGAGTGCATTCAGTGCGGTGGATGTCTGCATCACTGAAGACTGCGCCTGCGGATCGTCAGCGAAGGAGCTGTACTTCTGGCCGGTGCTGACTTGGGTTTGCGCTTGCGCCATCTGCTGCAAATTCATCTGCAGCGACAGCGTAGCGTTGGTCTGGATCATACTATTGGTGACGCGCATCGTATTGCTTTGCTCCCGGCAAAGGCGTATGCTGTGGAGTATCGAGCGCAGGGCTCCACCGCTTTAGCCAAATAATGGCAACCATTCTATATGTAGATGACGAGCCATCAGTCGGGTTGATACTGGAGGATACGTTGCGTCGCGCCGGGCACGACGCGGTTGGCGCCCGCAACGTTCCGGAGGCGCTCCAGGCGCTCGCACGGGGCAACGTTGACCTGATCATCTCGGACTACCGGATGCCGGGGCTTACGGGTCTGGAGTTCCTATCGCTCATACGGCGGGAGGGGTACGAGGTGCCGCTCATCATGCTGACTGGCTATGCCAGCATCGAGCATGCGGTCTCGTCCATCAAGGCTGGTGCGGTGGATTACATCACCAAGCCGGTCCGCCCGCAGCAGCTCGAGCTAGCGGTTGACCAGGCGCTCAAGCTCGTTCGGCTCAAAAAGGAGAATGACACGCTCAGGCGCGAGGTCATGGAGTTCCGAAATGAGCGTCAGATCGTGGGCGACAGCACGGCGATCCGACGCGTGATGCAGACGGTCGCGACCGTCTGCNNACGGTCGCGACCGCCGCACCTACACGGGCGACGATACTGCTGCAGGGCGAGTCGGGGACGGGAAAGGAGTTATTCGCGCGCTCCGTTCACGATCAGAGCGACCGGCGTGATAGGCCATTCATACAATTGAACTGCGCTGCTCTTCCGGAGGGGCTGATAGAAAGTGCCCTTTTCGGCCATGAGAAGGGCGCATTTACCGGGGCGATCAAGCGTGTGGAGGGGGCATTCGAGCGCGCAAATCGCGGCACTCTATTGCTCGACGAAATCTCCGAGATGCGGCTCGACCTTCAGGCCAAGCTTCTACGCGTTCTCCAGGAGCAGGAATTCGAGCGCGTAGGCGGAACGTCCACGATTCGCGTTGACGTCAGGATCATCGCCACGACCAATCGCGATCTTGCCGTGGAAGCTGAGCGCGGAGCATTTCGGCAGGACCTCTACTATAGATTGAGCACGATCCCAATTGCGATCCCTCCGCTGCGGGACCGTAAGGATGACATCCCTGCCCTCGCTTACCGATTCGCGGTTCGAACCGGCGTGGAGATGGCAAAGGAAGTCAGGGCAATCTCGCCTGAGGGGCTTGAGATACTCCAGCGCTACGATTGGCCGGGCAACGTTCG
>PLEG01000392.1 GCA_003136975.1 Gemmatimonadota bacterium
CGCCGAGCGCCGTGCCGATCTCCTCGTGCGTGTACCCTTCGACGTCGTGCATCACGAACACCATCCGGTAGCCTTCCGGCAGCGCGTCGATCGCCCGCGCCAGTTTCAGCTTCAGGTCCGGCTCCGCCTCGCGCCGCGTCACCACCACGTCCGGCAGCTCGTCGCCGTCGATCTCCCGCGCCCTGATCCGCCTCACCTTCTTCAGTCCGTTCAGGATCACCGACGTCGCGATCGTGTGCACCCACGTCGCCAGTGATGCTTCACCGCGAAAATCCGCCAGCTTGCCGAACGCGCGAACGAACGTGTCCTGCGTGAAGTCGCGCGCCAGCGTTTCGTCCCCCGCCATCCGGAATGCGAGCCGGAAGACGCGGTCGACGTGGCGATCGTAGAGCTCCCGCTCCGCGCTCGCCTGGCCGGCCAGGACCGCTGCTGCCAGCTGTGCATCATCCACGTACGACGCGCTCCGTATGAACCGGTTCACTCCAGAGACAATGCATGGGCGAATAGGGTTGCGTCAGGGCGACAGACCGAGGACGGAAGACCGAAGACGGTGGGCCTGCCTATACGACCAAAGAAGGACGGCGACGAAGCCGAAGCCTCGCCGCCGTCTGCCGTCTGCCGTCTGCCGTCCGTCTCTACGGCACCGCCTTTCCACGCAGCGAGTTGAAAAAGACTGCCACCTGCGTCGGCGTCGCCACGAGCGTCGGGTCGATCTCGTAGTACTTGTTGTCCAGATAACGGCCAGTCGCCGGGAAGAACGGCGGCCGCTGGTTCGTCAGCTGGCACGGGTCGACACTGCGGTTCTCCCTGTAGCCATTGGTGGCATCCAGGTACGTCGGGGAGATGTACTGCTCGATGACGCCGCCGATCTGGTTGATGCATCCGCCGGACTGCGTGTACGACGGGAAGCACGTAATCGAGGGCGATTGCGGGCCGCCCGGCGACGTGGTGGGGTAGTTGTAGCCATCCTCGATTCCAACCGTCCCGTTGAGCGCCATCGTGACGGCGTGGAGGAAGAAGTTCGGCGTTCCGATCCAGATGGTCGGCAAGCCGGTCCACCAGAACGTGCGCGGGCGTTGCAGCGCATTGTTGGCGGCAAGCACGTGCTTCCCGGCGATGATCCCGAGGAAATTTCGGCAGAGCGCGGCCGGCGACGTCGGTAACGAGTCGTACACGAGCGGCGCGATGATGCTGATGTTCTGCGTGGAGTCCGACTCGTAGAACGTTATGTTGCCGCGCAGCGTGTCGCTCAAATACACAGGCCCTGTGGTGGCGTTTACGACGCCCTTCGAGTTCATGTTGTACGGCATCCACAGCGGCCACAGATATGGCACTTGGACTGCCTGTATGACCGACGCGGCGATGGCGGGGAGCGCAGCGCCGGCCCACGTTCGCCAGGTGCCCAACGCAACTTGCCCCACAGTGCCACTGGAGCCACCGCATTTTCCCGTCGTTCCGATCCCGAACCACGCACACCGCATCGGCCTCGCCGTGAACGTCGTGTCCATGCCACCATACTGCTTTGTCGTCGGGCAACCGCCTCCGGTTGATCCCCATCCGTACACGACGACGCCGGTCGCTTGCGTGACGGTGCATGCTGCGTCCGTGTTCCGCTCAGCCAGCATCAGCAGCGGGCTGCCCGCAGGATAACAGACCGAGTTGCCGATGCCGTACGTGAGTATGCGCTTGTACGCCGAGTCGGACGTCAGGCTGTCGTTCTTGTAATAGGTGGTCTTGCCCATCATGATCGTGTCCGGGCCGGTGATCACGGTGCTGCCGAAGCGTGTAACCACACCGGCGGCGATGACCCGCTTGCGCACCCAAGGCTCGCGGAACCGGGCGATCGGGAAGAACTCATTGTGCGCGGACGCGAACGTCGGTCCGCCAGCCACCACGGTCCCTGCTGGAACGCCCATGAGCAGGCCGCACTGGTTCGACAGGACGATGCTCGACTTCACCGCAGTCGTGGTCGGTGTGGCGGCCAAGTCTACGCGAATGGACGCGGTGTCCATTCCCAGCGCGAGATCGAAGATCATCATCATCCCTTCGCCGGGCTCGAGCGTGCCGTTGTTGTTCACGTCCACTGGCTTGAAGCTCACGCGTGTGCCGACGGTCGGATTCCCGGCGACGACCTTGCCCGACAGATTCACCGTCGTAGCGTTCGTCTGCGTGGGTGCCGCCACGGCAGACGTTGCCGTCACGGGCGTGAACTGCAGGTTCGCCCCTAAGGCGTAGCCTGTAAGCGAGGCCAGCTTGGCGATCGTCGGCATCGGAATTACGGGGACACCGGACTTCGGCGGATATTTGTAGATCGCTGTCCCGCTAACAGTCCCCGATGCCGAGACCGTATCTAAGTAGGTGGGACCCGGCGAGCTGCTGGAAGCCCAGCCCTGATTGCTGTGCGCGCGTCCCGCGATGAACTCACCGGTGCCGTAGCTGAGGCCCCCAGGCCACGTGTTCGTGAACATCGCGAAGCGCGAGAAGCTCTCCGCCGAGAGATCCAGGCGCCGCACCATCCTCGTGCCACCGCTGTCGTAGGCTTGCGCGAGCAGGGTGACGAACTTGCCGTAGATGCCAACCGTGTCGCCGGTGTAGCCCGCGTACAGGTTGACCAGGACGCGCGGAATCGTGGCGCCGCTGGCGTCCTTCAGGGACGCCGCCGACATCATCGTGGTGGCACCGGAGTCGAGCGGATGAAACGATGTGTCCTGCTGCATGCGCGACTTGCCGAGCGCGAGGGCCGCTTCGGCCGCGTACCGGTAATTGCGCTCGCGATCGTAGTAGCGCGACAGCAACCCGGCGCTCGAGGATAGGTAGATCGCCGACATGGCGAGCCCCGCGAGCGACAGTGTCATGATGAGCACGAGGATCAGCGCGGATCCCCGGCGCCCGCGCGCGAATGTTCGGAAATGTCGATGGAAGCTCATGGCGACACTAGGGGTTGGTGATGGCCGCGGCCTGCGAGACCGTCGAATACGCTGGTGAACAATTCACGGCTACCGCGCCGTACACCCAATTTCCGGTCAAGAATTGGTAGTCGTTGAACGTGTACGATGCCGCGCCGAGGGCGGCCACGTTGCCGAGCACGTCCCAGTTGGTGGTGCCCTGGATCTTTCGCTCGACCACGTACGACGAGATGTCCTTGAGGCCCGCCGTCTCCTCCGGAGAGGCGTTGAACACCACACGCACGATTGAGAGCGGATTGGCATCGCCGACGAACCAAGTGGCGCCAGTTGAGTCGATCTGCGTGACCGTGACGGTTCCGGCCGGCAGCGGGTTGACGCCGCACACCGCCTGTTTCAACATGCCCGCATTCAGCAGGCGCGTGCTGTGATAGACCGTACGGGTCACGTCCTTCGCCTTCTGGACGTCTCGATAGAGTCCCGAGATGCGCATCTGCACCAGACGGACGGAATCCGCCCAGTTGCCGGCGGT
>PLEG01000308.1 GCA_003136975.1 Gemmatimonadota bacterium
AATCCGCTTCGCTTCTGCGTGCCTAACGTGAAGCCGTTGCCGAACAGGCCACCTGAGCCGATCGCGATCTTGGATTGAAGAACGTGGTAACCCGACGCGCGCGGATCGGCGGATGGGTCGAGAAATACCTTGAGTCTGTTTTGCTGATATGGCGCGAGTTTTTCCCACAAAATCGGTGCGATGACTCCCGTCACGACATTCGCGACGACCAGCACGATTCCCTCGACCAGATACGGCTTATACCACAGTACAAGCGCAATGAGCACCAGGAACCATGCGCCCCATAACCCCGTACTGAATGAGAAGACGAGACTCACGACTGGGCTCGCGAGCAGCACCAGAAGGGGCCACGGCACGCCCGACCAAAAAAGCATACCGAAGAAGATTCCGACGAACACGATCGCCGAGCCAAGATCGGGCTGCAGCATGATCATCGCGAATGGAATACCAACCACCAGTCCGGGTTTCCACAATTCCAGCAGCGACTTGGGCGCCTCTCGCCTCTCCGCAAGCACCTTCGCGAGCATCAGCACAACGACAATCTTGGCAAGCTCTGCTGGTTGGCCCAGCCGATGTCCGCCGATCGCCAACCAGCTGCGCATGTGGCCGTTCGCGCCAGTGCCGGCGCCAAGGACGAGGAGTGACGACAACGTGAGCAGCGTGAGCAGATAAGCCGGCCACGTGACCCACTCGATGAGCCGCACCGACGAATTGCCGATACCCCACGCGCACAGCACGCCGAGGCTGAGCCACATCAGCTGTGACTTCCAGAGCGGCGCGACATACGTGGGAATGTCCGTCTGACCAGCGGAATAGACTATCGCGACACCAAAAAGGGAAAGCGCTATGGCCGTTGCGGCCAGAGGATAGTCAGCGAGCGTTTTTCGAAACATCAACCTTCCGACTGCACGGCGGTCACCGGCGCGACCTTGAGATAGTGTGAGATTATGGACGACGCCACGTGAGCCGCGCGACCGCCGTGGCCGCCGTACTCGAGCATCACCGCGACAACAATGGTCGGCTTGTCAGCCGGCGCGAAGCCCACGAACCACGCATGATTCAATTCGATGCCGTTGACACGCTTGCCCGTCTGCGCGGTGCCGGTCTTGCCGGCGAGCATTATCCCTTCGATACGTGCCGATTGGGCTGTACCCTGCCCCACGACGCCAGCGAGCGCTGTGCGCAGGCCGTCCATCTGCTGCTGATTGAGCTTGAATATCCGGGTCTTAACCGGCGTCTGCTTGACGATCTCAGGCGTCGATGCGTTCCCGTCTGTGGCTAGCGCCGTGTAGAACTTGGCCATGTTCACAACCGTCTGCGAATTCTCGCCCTGGCCGATAGAGAGATTGAGCGTCACGGCATTGCTCCAGCCGCGTGCACCGTACGTCTTGTTGTAGTAATCAACGGCGTAGGGCCAGAGCGCACGCTTCTCATCCGGTAGATCGATCCCGGTCTTCTCACGCATGTCGAGTGACACACCGCCAGCGATCATCTTCGAGAGGCCGATCTTCAAGCCTAGCTGATAGAAATACACGTCGCACGACACTTCGATCGCGCGTGCAAGTGAGATGGATCCGTGTCCCTTCTTGTCCCAACACTTGAAGTAGCGGTTGCCGTACTGAAACCCTCCCGTGCACGGCTCCGTCATGTGCTCATCGAGCGTCACGACGCCATCTTCCAATCCAGTCACAGCGGTTGCAAGCTTGAACGTTGAGCCGGGCGGATAACGTCCCTGTGTAACCTTGTTGACGAGCGGACGCCGATCATCGGCGAGCAGTCCCTTCCAGTAGTCGGCCGGTATTCCGCCTGTAAACTTGTTGACGTCGTAACTCGGCGCGCTGTACAGCGCGAGCACGCCACCGTCACGCGGATCAATCGCTATCGCTCCACCAACGAGCGAGTCGCCGAATACTCCGGCGACATAGCGCTGCAGATCCAGATCGATATTCGTATAAAGCGGCGGAGCCGGTTCCGGATTGAGATCGAGCCGCGGCGTCGCCTGGCGCACCTGTCTGCCGCGCGCATCGACCTCGTCGTAACGCACACCCTCGCGACCGCGCAGGACTTTCTCGTATTCCTTCTCGATTCCGCCCTTCCCCACCAGCTGCCCAGGCTTGTATCCCTGATACGCGGGCGAGTTGAGATCGGCATCTGTTACTTCACCAGTGTACCCGACGAATGAAGCAACCGCCGGTCCATCCGGATAGAAGCGCTTTGGCACCGACTGAATGATGAGACGCGGGAAGTTGATACGATGCTCTTCCAGCACTGACACGACGCTCATGGACGCATCCGAGATGATCAGCGTCGGCCGATTGGGATCGCGCCTGAAGCGCCGCACCGCCGCGTCCACCTGATCCGGCGTAAGTGTTATCACACTCGACAGGTGTTCCAGCGACGACTTGAGCGAATCCACGTTCACGGGCAGAATCGATACAGCATAACCTGGAAGGTTCTCGGCTATGATGTTACCGGATCTGTCGTAGATGATTCCGCGCGGAGCGGGCAGCGGCAACGCACGCAGACGATTCTCCTGCGATTGCAGCTTGTAGCGATCGTGCTGGAGCACCTGCGCGTTGAAGAACGCGCCCATCAACGACAGGATGACCGCACCGAGTCCGAGCGTCGCAACGCGCGAGCGGCGGGCGATGTCGTTCGGATGAACGCTCACGCTGGAGACGGCTCCAGGAACGGGCGCATCAGAAGCAGGACGATGACTCCAGCTATCGCTGTGGCGGCCGCCGAGAGCGGCGACCACAATACCAACTGCTGCACAAGATCGATTCCGGAAAGGCGATGCTCCGCGATGAAGTAAATGATATCGAAGAGCCACTTTCCTGCAAAGAAGAACATCGCGTTGAGCGGCAAACTGTCTGCGAAGAACACCGCCTTGAGCCACGACGCCAGATAGGCGACGAACAACATCGCGAGCGCGCCGGCTCCGAGTGTATCAGGCGCAAGCGAGTCCGCGACCAGCCCCACGACGAATCCGATGACGACAGCGCCAGCTGGCCGTACGCGCACTGCTGACGCCAGTACGGCGAGCAACAGAAAGTCGATCGGCGCGCGCCATCCCAGCAGCGGACGAAGCGTGAAGTGCAGCAGCACCAGCACAATGAACGTGATTACTGCACGGGTAATTCCGGCGAGTGTCATGCTTTAACCGTCACGGTATGCGCGGAATGGCTGCCGAATCGCGCCGTATGGGAGTGCGTCTTACACTATCGCGATGAACTGTATCAGGTCTCGTACTATCGCGGCGAACCACGGGACGCCGCACATGGGTCGTCGTATCGGCAGACAGTATGGATTGCTCAGGCACGCCGGCCTTGCGAAGGCTATCACGCGTCACTGAGTCCTGCGCTGCCTGGCGCGCGGTTGCCTCAGCGAGAGCGGCGCTGCGAGCGAGCGAGTCACCGGCGACGACGATCTTGCGCACCGAGGAATCCGCGATTGTGCCGACTGCCCAGACATTATCCACTCCGGCCGACGCACGGTCGGGCCGCAATATCATCACCGCGTACACGTCCGCCGGAAACACCGCCGGTCGGATCAAGTACGTGCGAGCCCACGTTTCGGGTGTCTTGGTCTCGCTCAATACTCTGCCGATTGGAATTCCACGCGGGTACACTCCACCAAGACCCGAGCTCACGATCATCGTTCCCATCTTGATCGAAGTGCGGAACGGAACTCCACGCATCTCCATGAGATAGCGACCCGGACCGGTAGCGAGATGCGCCTGAACGATCCCGAACGCTGACGCGTCCTCTGACATTGCACTCACGCGAAAGTCAGGATGCGTCCAGACCATCGCGTGGCTGATCGACGGGTCAACGTTGTCCACGACGCCGACAAGTCCTTCGGGCGCGACTACGGGACTGAGTTTCTGAACACTCGCGAGTGACCCGGCGCTCAGGGTGACACCAAATTCGTCACGCACTCCGCGGCCGTGTAGCGCTTCCGCGGGAATGAAGCCCCACTTGAGCCTTGCGCCAAGCCCGAGGATGGCGCGCAGGCGAGTGTTCTCGGTCTGGAGCGACTCGACGCCCATCGCGCGCCACGCTACCGAGTCGCGCTGCGAAACAACGGCGTCGTGACTGGTGAGTGCGCGACGGCTCTCCTCTGCACGCTGCTGGAGCCGCAACATGGGCGCGAGAATCCCGCGCCGGAGCCCGCTCGCGATCGGTTCGCGCACCTGTGTCGGAAGCACGAGGGCAATCAACGACAGGACCGCGCATGCTACGAGCACGGTACTGTCCAGTCTGTTGTTTGACCGTCCGAGTCGCGCCACCCTCTACCTCAGGGGGAGAGAACCGACCAGTACTTTTCTTCGTCGTCCAGGATCCGGCCGGTGCCGCGTACGACGCACGTCAGCGGGTCTTCGTCGACATGAATCGAAAGACCAGTTTCCTGGGCGAGCAGAACATCGAGACCGCGAATCAGCG
>PLEG01000135.1 GCA_003136975.1 Gemmatimonadota bacterium
ACAGAAGTAGCACGTCCGCTGAGAGCAGGCTCTTGTATCGCTCGAGGATTTGAACGAGGTGAGGGGATCCGGCTTCCTCCTCGCCCTCGAACAGGAACTTTATGTTGAGCGATGGCGCGCGACCGGTCGCATGAAGTGCGTCGAGTGCCACGAGCATCGCGATGATGCTAGCCTTGTCGTCACCAGCGGAGCGTGCGTACAGCCGAGCCTCACCGCTAACGTGCGCCGCACTGTTCGTCGGCAACGGGATTGGCGTACCACCGTCGGACAACGACTTGGTACGAAGCGTGGGCAACCACGGAGCGGTCGCCCACTGGGCCGCGGTTACGGGTTGTCCGTCGTAGTGGGCGTAAAGGACCACGGTACGCGTCGCGCCGGGAACCATGATTTGGCCATACACCGCCGGAGCCGAATCGCCGAGCTCCAGTAATCGCGCCACAATACCACGCTTCTGCATCATCGTGATGAGCAGATCCGCGTTACGGCGGATGTTCGCTCGATCGGCAGCCACGTTTGGTATCGCGAGTAAATCGGAGAACTCTCGCAAAATTATTGACTCGTGCGACATGCGGAATTGTCGCGTAGCTATCAGGACTGACGCGGCGTCGGCGCCCCTCGCAGCCTCACGCTGTGCCGCGCACGGAGCCGCGACGCACAGCGCGGCAACGAGGAAATATTTTGCAGTCATTGTTCACCACCCCCGGTATGAGGAAGCCGCCCTCGACGTGAAGGCGGCTTCCTGGTTGCTGCTAACCTCATCCACCCGTCCTACGGTTACGGATGCGTCTCGTACTTGGGCGGCAGAGTCTTGTAACGCTGCGTCAACATGTCCTGCCTGCTGGGCGACATTACTTCCTGCCCGTGGATGTACACGTGCTCGACGCGTGTGGAGAACTCGAACGGATCTCCGCTCCACACAACCACGTTCGCGTCACGGCCAACCTGCAGCGATCCAACGTGATCCGCTACGCCAAATAGCTCGGCAGGCGTGAGCGTAAGCGCGCGCAATGCCGCATCGTGCGTCATTCCGTACGCCACCGCGTTACCTGCCTCGTACTTGACGTTTCGAACGTTGAACAGTTCCTCGTCGCCGTCGCCATTGTTGCCAATGATGGCGACCGAAACGCCAGCCTTGCTGAGGATGCCGAGATTTTCCTGGCGCTGATTAAGCGTCTGGAAGCTGTTCGGGATGTTGTTCATTGCGCCGGCGATCACCGGCACGTGCGCCGCGGCGAGATCGTTCGCGGCGAGCCATGCTTCGGCGCCGCCAACGATGATGATCTTGAGATTGAACTCCTTCGCGAGCCGCAACGCCCCCTGAATGTCATCCACGCGATCAGCGTCGATCGCGAGCGGGAGTCGGCCCTCAACGACGGGAATCATCGCCTCGAGGTCTGCACGCGTCGCGGTCAGGCTACGGGCCGCAGAGCGGTCATAATCTGCGCGGTGCGCCTGATAGAACTTGACGTCCTCCAGTAACGTGCGAAGCTTGCCGATCAACTCTCCGCGCGCGCCAGTCTGCGCACCGCGTGGATTGTTGATCTGCGCGACCATCGCCACGGGCGCACGCCGAATCATCTGCGCCGCGGTAGCGTTCACAAGATCAACGACAGATGCCTGGCCGGCGATGAGTCCGCCGCCCGGCGCCACGACTACGCTCGTCACGCCTTCGTTCCGAGCCGGAGTCCAGAACACAGACTCCGAATTTAGACCGTCCCACGAACGGAACGATGCGGCAACACCATCGGTGCCGCGCGCATTCGCATCTCGTGTGGTCGGCTCGCCACCGATCTCGACCAGCCCGAGCTGCGTGGCCGCATCGATCAAGCCCGGCGTTACGATCTTGCCCGTGGCATCGACGCGCTGTGCGTTAGCGGGCACCGCAACGTCAGCGCCAACCGCAACGATCTTTCCATCACGAATGAGCACCGTTCCATTCTGAATCGGCGCGCCACTCACGGGATACACTGTCCCGCCGGTGATGGCGACTGTCTGCGCGCCTGCACCGGCCGCGGTTACGAACGTCGCGCACAGAGCGCAGAGGAGATGATTCTTCATTAGCGGGCTCCTCCGTTCACGAAGCCGAGATCGAAGTCAGTGCGCCAGTTCTGCGCCGGATCGTCGCGGTTGAATAGCATTGCGCCGTCAATCCAGACTTTCTCGGCCTTTGAATACACACTGAACGGATCGCCGCTCCAGAGCACCACATCAGCATCCTTGCCAGTCTCGAGCGAGCCGATCCTGGTATCGAGATCGAGTGCCCACGCTGGGTTGATCGTCATCCACTTGATCGCCATGTCCTCGGTTACGTTGATTCCGGCGGCGCGGCCGGCGTACATCGCCTTCGCAACTTCCTGATTGAGACGCTGCGCACCCGACGGATCGTCGGAGTGAATCATCGCCTTGACACCCGCGGCGTCGACCAGCGCGATGTTTGCCCTGATTCCGTCCATCGCCTCTTCCTTGAATCCGCCCCAATCGGCCCACATTGCAGCGCCCGTTCCGTTCTCACGAAGCAGGTCGGCGATCTTGTACGCTTCTACCGAATGATGGAACGCGCGGACCTTGAAGCCGAATTCCTTTGCGATGTCGAGCATTTGCGCCATCTCGTCGGCGCGGTAGCAGTGCATCTGGACCAGGACGTCTCCGCGCAGAACTTCAGCGAGCGTCTCCTGACCCAGGTCGCGCGTTGGCGGCGCGCCTTTGTGGTTTGCATTCCATTCGTCCCACTTGCGGCGGTATTCGGCGGCCTGGATGTATGCGGCTCGGTAGCCGGCAACGTTGCCCATCCTGGTTGATGGCCCACGCGACGCGTACACGCGCTTGGGGTTCTCGCCACACGCCATCTTAAGGCCGTACTTGGCGCCGGGAAACTTCATTCCCTGGACGGTGCGCGACGGAACAACTTTCAGGATCGCGCTGCGTCCGCCGAAAAGATTCGCGGAGCCAGGGAGGATCTGCACGGTCGTGACACCGCCAGCGAGGATGCGCGGGAACTGCGGATCCTGTGGCCACACAGAATGCTCGGCCCACACGTTCGAGGTATTCGGGTTGGTCGCTTCGTTACCATCGTTCAGACCACCGCCGCCGGGCGCGGCATAAAGCCCGAGGTGCGAGTGAACGTCGATGATTCCGGGCGTTACGTACTTGCCGGTGCCATCGATCACCACAGCGTCGGCTGGCGCCGTTACCGACGTTCCCACGGCGACAATCTTGCCATCACGAAGCAGGATCGACGCGTTCTGCATCGTCGGGCCAGCGGCGGTCATTATGGTCGCGTTACGGATGAGCGTCGTGCGCGACGGGAATGGCACGTACGTACTGGGGAAGGGATTGGCGTTCGGCAGCGAGAGCGCGCCCATGCCGGGCCGGCCAGCGCTGTCGCGCGGCGCGGTCGACGCGGATGCAGCCGTCGCATTGCCGGACGGCGACGGAGCGGTGCTCGGTGCCGGCGTTTGGGCGCAGGCCACGCCGACCACGCAGAGTAGAAAGAGACTAGTCGTTCGCATCCAGAGATGGGCCTCGATGGTGAGAGCTTTGAGCCGACGCCAGTGTCGGACTGATGGGAAGATCCGTACAGATGGCAGCGACGCCGAGATCAGCGAATACGCGCCATTCGGAAGGCGTGTTGGCCGTCCAGGCAATCACCCTTCCGCCGGCCGCCGTAACTTGCTCGACCAACGCGCGATCCACGAACTCGTGCCACTGCCAGAGATCCGTCGCCTCAGCGGCGCGCAAGGCGTTCACGCTATCCACGAGCCGGCTGGTCTGAAGAATCCCGGTGCGAAGTTGCGGCAGGATGCGCCTCATGCGCAAGATCACTTCATGATCGAATGAGTGGACTGATGTTTCAGCTGAGCTCCGGCGGAGCACTTCCGCGAGCTCCGTCTCCACGTCCCGGTTCTTCAGCTCGACGTAGGCGTGTGCCTTTCCGGCCACGAGGTCGAGGACCGCATCAAGGCGCGGGAGCATCGGCGCGGCCGACTGGAGTGTGTTGTAATAGGTACCGCGTATCGATAGCGCGACCTTCGGCGTTATCACCGACTCATCGTGGTGGACCACGCAAATTCCATCTGCGGTTACATGAACATCGAGCTCGATTGCGTGGAAGCCGAGATCCAGCGCGCGTTGGAATGCGTCAAGCGTGTTCTCGGTGACGACGTCATGTATCCCGCGGTGCGCTATGAATTCTGTCACGGAGCACGCGTCGCCGGAGATCCGCCGGTGAATCCGTGCACGAACAGATCGTAGATCAGGCGCGATGCGATGCCTACGTTCAGCTCGGTATCGGATACACCCCACTGGCGCGGGCCACTCATCATGGCGAATAGCATGTCGGCCGCGAACTGCGTGGAGACAGGCGCCTCGAATTCCGTGCGCACCCGATCGAGGATGTCACGCAGAACCTTGACGTACTCGTGTCGCTTGAGCTCGACCGCGTCGCGCCGCTCGTCCGAGCCGTCGGGCGCTGTCTCATGCGACAGGACGCGAACGAATGCTGGGTGATCGTTGGAGTAGGAGACGTGGTTCTCAACGAACTGAAGCAACTGCTCGGTTGGAACGGTGACCCGAGAGAGAGCCTGCGCCGCCGATGCCAGGAGGGCGTCGATCGTTCGGGACTGAATCTCATACAGCAGCGACGACTTTCCACGAGTGTAGTAATAGATGCCCGAGAGCGATATGCCTGAATCGTGGGCTATGTCGCGCATGCTGGTGCCGCTGTAACCGCGTGTGGCGAAGGTCGTCGCGGCTGCCGACAGCAGCATCTCGAGCTTCGGCGCTCGCGGCGCTGCGGGTGAGACAGGGGCAGCGGATGTGGGGAGGGTGGAGGGGGTAGTTTCGTCGGGCATCTTCAGTACCTCTAGAGACAGGCTGGGTCCATACCGTCGAACGCTTGTTCTAAAGAAGCTATCCCGGGGACGTAAATCCGTCAACCGCTGCCACTTAACATATGCGACCGTATGACGTCTATTTAGCGTGTGGAAGTCACTGCCCAGCCAGTCACCGAGGAGCCGTCGGACACGGAGCTCATCCGCCGATGGCGCAGCGGTGAGGGGACGGCTGCCACCAGGCTGGTGGAGCGGCATGCGCCAGGAGTCGCGCGCTTCGTAGCTGGTGAGGGCGAGCGAGACAGCGTGGATGAGGTGGTGCAGGATACCTTCGTTCGGGCTTTTGGGGCGATTGATAGTTTTCGCGGCGACAGTGCCTTTAGAACGTGGCTTTTCACCATCGCCAGGCGGTTGATACTGGACCGACGACGATCTGAGCGACGAAGCAGGGTGGTAGCAACGGTTGAGGAAGGGGATGCGGTGACGACGTTCGATGCACTGGACACAATGGTCGCCGATGAGTCGATGATTCGTGTTCGGCAAGCGGTGAATGCACTATCGCAGAAGCAGAGAGAGGTTTTCACGCTCCGGCTGGAACAGGGGCTTTCGTACAAAGAGATCGCGGAGTTGGTTGGCAGCACGGAGGGCGCAGCGCGCGTCCACTACCACAACGCGATGCGCGCGGTAAAGGAGTTTCTCGATGATGAATGATTGCCAGAACGTAGAGATTCGCGAAGCGCTGCCGGAGTTGGTGTACGGCGCGCTGCCGGAGATCGAGCGCACCCGAGTTCAGGAGCATCTGGACGAGTGCGACGATTGCTCCGCGGAGCTCGCCATCATTCGTGCAGTGCACGGGAGTGCCGCAGTCACGCCGGTGGATATCACGCGCATCGTCGCGTCCATTCCTCCATATCGCCAAAAGGCATCCAGAATCAAGCGCGTGTATCTTGAGCTTGCCGCTGCGTGCCTGATTGGGGCAATTGGAATTTCGACGGTTGCGGTACACAATTCCAGCTCGCTGTTCAGAGGCAGTCCGTCGGCAGCGATTGCCGCGACTCCGGGTCTCGCGCTCGTAAACACAAGCGATCTTAGCGATGCAGGCCTGTCACAGCTGACCCAGGATCTGGACAAATTGCAGGCTATGCCGACGACCGATCCGGAGTCGGTGACACCGGCGGCGCTCCAGAGCGCCACCGAGCCTGGTACCGCAGGGGATTCGGCATGAAAGTCGTCACGTTAACCGCAGCGGCGCTGTTATGCGCGTCGAGCGCGAGTGCTCAGGGACGCCGGCCCCGTCCGGCGAGCCCGCCACCGCAGGGCAGTGTTGGCCCTCGGAGGCAGGTGCTCGAGAAGGAGTTCCGTCAGCGCAGCGAGCAAGTTGTGCGAGAGAAACTCAATCTCAGCGATGAGCAGGTTACACGCCTTCGCTCGGTGAACTCCAGCATCGGCACCCAGCGCAATTCGCTGGTGGCGCAGGAACGTTCGATTCGCACAGATCTTCGGGATGAGATGGCGAAGGGGAGCGCCGCGGACCAGAATCGGGTCGCGCAGCTGATGACGCAGGCGCACGATCTTCAGGGGCGGCGGTTCGCGCTGCAGCAGGATGAGCAGCAGCAACTGTCCGGCTTCATGACGCCGGTACAGGTCGCCCAGTATGTTGGGNNGGGCGTACCAAACCCCTAGCAGGCCGTAGCAAGTGACGGCTTGCCGCCTTCCGGTGGTGGGTCGTATGTTTGTGGACTGATTTCTCGCCAGTATTGTTCGCGAGAACACCCACGACCGCCATCGCGCATGCGACGTCTACTTGCGGCTTCAGCCGTAGCACTTTCCATCGTGCCTGCGCGAGTTGCTATCGCGCAGGATGCTCCAACCGCGCCCGTCGTACGCGCGATGCTCTTCGGTGACGCATCATACGTCGGCACCGACCGAAAGATTCCGGCTGGCTTCAACCTTGGTCAGGTTGTGGCGCACGTGATAGTCGCGTTCAACGACCGGCTCAATTACTTCGGCGAGTTCAGCGCTACGGCGCAGCCAACCGGTTACGCGTTCGAGGTGGAGCGCTCGATACTACGCTACGACTTCGACGATGCAGTGAAGGTTTCGGTCGGACGCTATCACACGCCGATCGGATACTGGAATACCACCTTCCATCACGGCGCCTGGCTGCAGACGACGGTGTCTCGTCCAGAGATGATCAAGTTTGGGAGCCAGTTGGTGCCGACGCACTTTGTCGGTGCATTCGCCGAGGGAAACTTGCCCGCGAGTGAGCTGGGCTTGCAGTACATGATCGGAGTCGGCAACGGCCGCGGCGGCACCATTTCGCGCGCGGGCGACGCCGGCGACGTGAATGGCAGCCGCGCGTGGACGATCGCTCTGTTTGCGCGCCCAGCGGCGCTGTTCGGAATGCAGATGGGCGC
>PLEG01000223.1 GCA_003136975.1 Gemmatimonadota bacterium
CGGGTGTCATGGTCGCCGGTAACCCGCGAGCTACAATTCAGCCGCGCACGCGCCGTGGAGTAGTCGCCGAGGTAATTCGAACACTGCATGATGTGAGCGTGTCCGGAAGCAGCGCTGTGGCACCATCCATCCTGGCCGCCGCGCGTTCCTCCGCGCGCATTGCGATCGTAAGCGATTTTCTCGGAGATCTTGACGAGACGCTCCGGGTGGCGCGCGAACTCATCGCATCGGGTCGAGACGTGTATGCGCTACACGTGATAGCGAGTGAAGAGATTGATCCGCCGATCGCCGTATCCGTGGTGACGGATCCGGAGAGCGCGGACATACGTCGCTCGCTCGCAGGCGAGACGCGCAGTGGCTATCAGCGCGCATTCGAGGATTGGAGAGAGGCAACGGCGGCTCGCTGGCTCGCGAGCGGAGCGGCGTACCGTGTGATCGTTGCTGGAAAAGAGCCAGTCAGTCACTCTGTACGGCGCATCGTGCGCGATGAGCTGTCGGCGTCGCAAGCAGGATGATATGGCGTTGAGCGCGGCCTGATGAGCTTTCTCGCTCCTGGCTTCCTGGTTGCGGCAGTCGCCGCTGCCTGCGGCGTTGTCGCGTTGCATTTCATCGTCACGCGACGGCCTCGCTCCGTCGCATTTCCGACGGCGCGTTTTGTCCCCGATGTGCCAATCGCGGCGCGATCTCGCTCGATGCAGCTGTCGGATTTGCTGCTTCTCGCGGTTCGCGTGCTCACCATCCTTCTTGGCGGTGCCGCTCTCGCGCGGCCCGTATTCCCACCGTATCGTGAACGTACAGTCCGTGTTATAGCGGCAGACGTATCGGGATCGGCAGCCAGTGTCGCCGAAGTGCGCGATAGCGTTCGGACGCTTTTCCGCGCGGGCGATGCCGTGGTCGTATTCGACACCGCTGCGCGGCCAGTTGGATCGCCAGATTCAGTCGTTGCTGGACTGGGCGCTACATCGTCCGGGTCGCTCTCCGCCGGATTAGTTGCCGCACTGCGTGCGGGATCGAGTGTGCGTGACGGTGCAGATTCGATTGAGTTGGTAGTCGTCTCGCCGATCTCAAGGGGCGAACGTGATCGCGCAACAAACGTCATTCGCGCTGAATGGCCCGGTCGCGCGCGATTGGTGCGGGTGACCGAAGCACCGACTGTGTCGTCCTCGCCTCCGCCAGCGTTCGATTTTCTTTCCGTATCACGTCCTGCGTTTTCTGTTACGCGTACGCGTATCGACACAGTAGGAGCGGTCGTGGCGCAAGGCAATGTGATTGTCGCACCGTTCGAGCGGCGGTGGCGTTTCACGGCTGATTCACTACGGCGCGCGCGCGTTATTGCGCGTTGGGTGGATGGCGAGCCGGCGGCGATCGAATGGGACAGTGCGGCTACATGTGCGCGATCGATTGCGGTGCCGATGGACAGCACGGGCGACATGCTGCTGCGTCCCAATGTCATCCGATTCCGCGCTGCGCTTGCAGCACCGTGCCAGCACGTCGAGTCGGTACAGGATCCAACTTTGGAAAAAATGATGGCCGGCGCTGGTAGCCTCGCTCGCGCCGCGCAATTTCCGCCTGCGTCCGACATCGACTCGCCGCTTGCGCGGTGGCTGGCCGGAATCGCTATAGCATTGGCGATTGCCGAAATGGTGCTGCGTCGGACGCGTGACAGTGGGAGTGAGCGATGAAAGCGGCACGGCGCGTCGCACGGACGCAATCGCAACTGCGAATAGTTGCTCTTGTGTCAGCGCTACTCTGGACAGGCGCCGTATTGCTCGCCGTACTCGCTGTCGAGCTGGTCGCGGGTAGCTGGAAGCGCGGCGGGCTAGCGAGCCGCTGGGACTGGGACGTCGCGCTGGCGATCGCCGTGCTGACAGGCTGCTGGGTCTTGTGGCGTGCACGGTACGTGCTTTCGAGGCGTCGCGTCGCGTTGTGGATGGAGGAGCGTGCGCCGTCGTTGCAGTACGCCCTGGTAACCGCCAGCGATCCGCTCGCGAGCGGAGACATGACCCTCCTTGAGAATGCGATCGAAGGGTCGAATATCGACATCTTCGTTCGCCCTGCCGTACTGACGCCAGTCATCTACGCCGGCGTTGCGCTGTCGGTCATGGCGGGTGCGTTCGCGGCGGCACTGACGCTGGCGTCGGGTCGCGCGACTGTTGTCGTGCACGACGTTTTGTCTGGTGTTGGGGTGAAGACCATGATGCCAAACAGGCTGCTGGGACTGACGGTTCGAGTGGTCGCGCCGGCCTACGCAGGTGGTGCGGTGACATCACTCGACGATCCGTCCGGTGTGACAGCGCTCGTGGGAAGCAGCATCGCTTTGCGGGGCGCTGGTGGTATTACTGGCATCGGCGTGAAGCTGGGTACTCGCGACGTTCGTGTAGCTGGCCGGAATGACGAATGGGAGGCCACATTTCAGATGCCGCCCGTAGCGACCACGATCTCGCTTACCGACCGCAGCTACGACCGTGTGCTCGCAGTAATCCCGATTGCTGACCAGCCTCCGGTCGTGATCATGACGCAGCCCACTCGCGACACCGTGTGGCGCCATGTTCCATCGGGAGCCATCGCGTTCAGCGCCCACGCGACGGACGATATCGGATTGACGGATGGATACATGGAGTACACCGTCACAACGGGTTCAGGGGAGATCTTCAAGTCAGCTACGAGCTCAACCGGCGCTACACGCTTCGGCGGGGCGAAGGTCGCGGAGATTCACGTGTCGCTCGGTCTTGCGCAGCTTCATCTGACAGAAGGGGCGATCCTGTCCGTGCGAGCGGTAGTGTCGGACAACAATACGCTCAGCGGGCCAGCCATCTCCACATCTGACACGCGCACTTTCCGTGTCGCCCGCGCTGACGAGTACGATTCGCTCGCGGTCGAGGCAGCCCCACCGCCGCCGACGGAAAGATCGTTGCTCACGGAACGCATACTCATCATTTCCGCCGAGTCATTGTTCAGGAAGCAAGCATCACTTGCCAAACTGGAATACGTAACGTCATCCGGCCGGATTGGTCTTGATCAGGCAGACCTGCGCAAGAAGGTTTACGGCATCCTGTATGAGCAGGACGAAGCCGGCGGTACCAATGGAGTTGAGGGCGATGATGAGGAGCTCGATCCCCAGCTAGTGCTGAATCGCGATCTCAAGGAAGCATACGACGCAATGTGGGATGCTGAGCGATCACTGAACATCGGCGAGATCAAAATCGCGCTCCCGTTCATGACGCGCGCTGCTCGCGCACTCGATCGCGCGCGACTGGCCGACCGTCTGTATCTCCGCGGCCGCCCTCCTCGGATCGTTGTCAACATCGAAAAGATTCGGCTCACGGGAAAGGAGAAGGGAATCAGCAACGTGGTCGCCAAGCCGCGAGCGCGGGCCGACTCGGCGCTGGCTCGGTTGGATGGATCGCTGGATGCGACGTTGGGCCTTGTGCGGTCAGATCCGGCGCACTTTGTGGACGCGCTTATTCGTCTGCGCGCCGAAGCGACGCCTGTCAATGCTGTATTTGCGACTGCTCTGGGCGACGCCGTCGATGCGTTTCGTGCGGGCACGGATATGACTGCATCACTCGTGCGTGCTCGCCGCGCACTACTCGGCGCTCCCCGCGTTGGGAATCCCGCACTGCCGTGGAGCGGATCGTGGAGTGGCATACGATGAGTCGGTTTGTCTTCTGCACCGCGCAATACGATTCTGGTGACTGGGATTCGGCGCCGCTGGTTCCGGCCAATCTCATCGATTCGATTGCCCAGTATACGAGCATAGCTGTTGCGCCGAGCGGCGTGAACGTGGCGCTCGCGTCAGATGCGATTCTGGAGTACCCGTTGGTGTACGTCACGGGGCATCTGCCGGTACGCTTCTCAGCGGCTGAGCGGCGCAACATCAGGAAGCTCGCGGATCGTGGCGGAATGATCTTCGTGGACGATCATAACCACGACATCGATGGCGTGTTTCACAAGACGGCGCTCGAGGAGATAACGCTGGCGTTGGGTAAGCCAGTCGATATTCCCAACGACCACGAGCTGTATCGCGCATTCTTCAAGTTCGATGATGGGCCGCCTACGACTAGCCAGGAGTTGAACGGATGGGGTGACAATCTCGTCCACAAGACGCTTCAGGGAGTTATGCGAGACGGGCACATCGCTCTGCTGTACAGCAGCAAGGACTATAGCTCGGAGTGGAATTACCATCCCGAGAGCAAGCGCTTCAATGCGGTCGACAACACCAGGTTCGGTGTAAACGTCATAGTGTATGCCCTCACCCGTTAGCGCGCGCCGGATCGGCGAGTGGGCACTACGGGTGCTCAGTATCGCGCTGCTCGTAGTGATACTCATGCGTGCATGGTCGCCTTCGCGCGCCATTGCGCGCTCGGAGACAGTGACCGAGGGGTCTGCCGCGAAGCTGCTACCAGCGTTGAGCATGCGCGGGCCCGCGCGAATTCATATTGTCGTGGATTCCGTGATCCCGCCCGTTCAGCGCGACTGGATTGGCGCGATCGGTCGTTCAGGAACGGTCGTTACATGGAGCGGGCCGCGCATTGCGGCGACGGCTGCAACGCTTTCCCGCATCGCTGATCCCGCGGGTGTTTCGGAGCTATCTGCGTCGGTTCCGGTCGGGAGCGTCGCGATCGTGCGCGATCATGTTGGCGTGATCGACAGTGTCACGATCTCTCAGAACGGACTTCGGATAGATATTCCTGGTGCGGGAACGGGCGTCGGTGTTGCGGCCGGCGCATCGACCGCGTGGGCTGCCGCTCCAGATTCGCTAGTATTCAAGCGCCTGCTGATTGAAGGCTCGGCCGGTTGGGAAACAAAATTCACAATCGCCGCGCTCGCCGAGCGTGGGTGGAAGATCGATGCAATTACGCACGTCGCGCCAGGGATAGACGTACGCGAGGGTGCTCCGGCAAGTCCTGATACCTCGCGCTATGCGGCGATCATCGCGGTGGACAGTACGGCAGTGCTCGTTGCGCGCGGAGCCGCTTCGTTCGTGAAGAGTGGTGGCGGCCTTGTCACGCTCCGCGACGCGAGTGGTATTGGACCGCGCACGGATGCATCGGTCGTACTCGAGCGCCGTGCCGACGCGGATGTGCGCGCTTCGCGTGCTGGCAATGGTAGGGTGATTCACGTCGGCTACAAGGACCTGTGGCGGTACCGCATGAGCGACGACGATTCGGTTCCGGATCCAGTCGCAGCGCATCGGGCGTGGCTGGCGCGGGTCGTTGCGTCGGTGGCGTACGCACCGCGTATCGCCGCGCGGCTTGATTCACTCGCCGATCCAGCGCCGTTCGCAGACATGGTTGATCGCATCGGCGCACGCTCTGCATCGCTCGGCGCTGAGTCGCCATTGCGGACGGAAGTACCGTCGTCCGTGTTATTTGGCGTTCTGCTGATCTCGCTGCTACTAGAGTTGGCGTCGCGACGGTTGCGCGGCGCAAGGTAGCGGCGCGCGGCTCGGTCATCGCTACGCCAACTCCCTTGAGCTGTGCTGGTGAATTATTTCTCGACGTATTTCTTCAGCCCTTCAAGCATTGCAACCCAATTCTTCTCCGATTCGCCGCGCGCCTTTTCATCAGCGTTGTTGTCTTGAGAAAGGGATACGTCAGTGCTGTTGCCGTCGCCCGAAAGATTGATCGTGACGGTGTGATAGTTCTCAGGCGTGTCAGGTCCACCGGATAGCGGGCTGAAATGAGTGTACTGGAGAGTCTGTTCGGGATAGAACTTGAGTATCACACCTCTGTCCTCGTACTTCTTCCCGTTCCACTCACCCTGCCACGTGATTTTGCTCCCTGCGGTCCAGTTCGATTCGACCCGTGTGCCGAACATGTACTGCTCGATCGCGTCGGGTGCGACCAAGGCTTCCCAAACCTTACTTCTGGGCGCTTCAATCGAAGTTGTGGCTTTGGCAGCCAGGTTCGTGCTCATGCCTTTCCTCCCTAGCGCCTTGTGAATTTGAGATGTGTCACCGTTGGCGTGGCAACCGTTCGCACGAGTTCGAGTCCGTACAGGTCGTCGCCGACACCGTCGAACAGCCGCTCGCCGTCGCCTAGGAGTGTGGGCACGAGACTAATCTCCATCTCGTCCACGAGTCCGGCGGTGAGATACTGTTGGGAGACATTTGCCCCCCCAGCAAGCGACACATCCATCTCACCGGCAGCTTGTCGTGCCCGTTCGAGCGCGACCCGGATGCCATCGGTGACGAACGTGAAGATCGTTCCACCTTCGAGTTCGAGCGGCGCGCGTGCCTGATGGGTGAGCACGAATACCGGGTGATGGAACGGCGGGTTGTTTCCCCACCAGCCGTTCCACGGTTCCTTGGCATTCCACGGACCCGGATGGCCGCCGAACATGTTGCGACCCATTATCGTCGCTCCAATATTAGCGAGCGACTCCGCTACAACAGTCGTGCTTTCGTTAACCTCGCCGTCCTCAAGGCCATGCATCGAGCGCCAGACCTTAAGCGGAAATACCCACTGGTGCAGACGCATGCCGCCGATCCCGAGCGGGTTTTCCACACTCTGCTTGGGACCAGCGACAAAGCCGTCGAGCGACATCGAGATCTTGAAGCGAACCCTGGACACTGTTACCTCGCTATACCCCGGACCACGTCCGCCAATGCGTGTACTCGCGTCGCGTCGCTGGCGCCCGTTGCATCACGATCCAGCTGCCCGGCCAGCGTATTGAGCGCACTCGCACGCTTTGCGCCACTCATCTGTTCCGCGCTCTTCAACGCGCTCCCGATCGCCGATGTACGCGTTGTCGGTAGTCCGTTGTCGCGTACCAGTTGGTCAAGGTATGCACGCGCCACCGGGAACGCTGCGGGCCACACGAGCTTTGGCTGGCTCTGCGGATTGAGCTCGTCGAAGTGGACAAGCTTCGCAGCGTCGATCTCGTTCTGCGTCAGGTCGGCGGTCGGCGTCAGCTTGAACACGTCGAGCCCGCGCGCGATCTCCGAGCCATAGATGTAGCCGTTGTAGTAATAGCCGGCCCAATATCCCCCGATGACCAGCTTCGACGCGTCGANNTTGTGCGCCACGCAGTTCTCCTCCGCGGTCTGCGCGGCCGACATCTTGAAATAGCCAACGTGCTTGAGCTTGCCTTGCTGCAGAGTGAAAATCGCGTCGGCACCCCAATCAATTGGATCGGTGGCGCGGCACTTGGGCTGAGTGCCGCCACCCCATTCATCGGTGAAGATCAGCTTGGAGGCATCGTTACTGAACATCGCCGAATGCCAGAACGCGAAGTTGGAGTCAGCGACGGCCTGCAGGCGTACGGGGTGCAGTGGGGCCTTGATGTCCAGCAGGAGTCCATATCCCTGGCAGGCTCCGGCTGCCAGCCCAACAGCTGGATAGACGGTGATGTCATGACACTGCGAGGGTCCGCCGCGCGGTGCGCCGCCGCCCGGCAT
>PLEG01000084.1 GCA_003136975.1 Gemmatimonadota bacterium
GAAGCGGAAGATCCCGTACGGGTGATCGTGCCGCACATCACGCGCAACTTCGCAAGAGCGAGCGACAGGCCCCACCAGCCCGAGCTCCAGCGCCTGCGCACGAGACACCACACCGATCCCCTCCAACCGCGCCTGCACGGAGGCGCTCTCGAACATCAGCGCCGCCACCTGCCGCAGTTCTCCGCGCAGTCGCTCGAGCCGATCTTGCATCTCGATGACCATCGGTGGTGTGAGATCGAATCCCACACCACCCGGCCGCACGAGCCCGCGACCATATCGGTTACCCGAGAGCGTCATGAGCATATTGAGGCAGTCGCCCCGCATCCGCCCGAAGAATGCTGCCGCAGGTTGATACGCCACATCACCTGCGATGCCGCCAAGGTCACCCACGTGGTTGGCTAGGCGCTCCAGCTCCAGAGCAATACCGCGAATGCTCTGCGCGCGCGGAGTCTTACGCGTCCGGGCAAGCGCCTCGATCGCGCCGCAGTAGGCGCCCGTGTGTCCGATCACGGTGTCACCAGCGATCGACTCGGCGACAAGCACCGCGCGACTTGCTGCTACCGTCTCAAGCAACCGTTCAACGCCGCGATGCTGATAGCCGAGCATGACCTCTAGAAACAGGATGTTCTCACCGTGCGCTTGGAATCGAAAATGGCCGGGCTCGATCACTCCAGCATGCACGGGACCGACCGCGACCTCGTGAACTTCGCCGCCCTCGATACGAAAGAAAGGGTACGTGTCGGGATCAAGCACGACGTCCGTACGTGCCGTGGGTCTGTGATCGGGCCGATGCCGCCGCAGCGGCTTGAGCCATGGATGGCCGATCGGCACAACGGCGCACTGCTCCGCGATCTCACGCTCGAACCGCTCCACTTGGACGCAGTCTGGCGTGAGTGCCGGATACGACTCACCGACCAGCGTACTCGTCGCGCCGAGCTGTCCATGCGCATCGTCGGCAAGGATCGCGACGAGTCGCGTGTTGTGCGCATCTTCGGGCATGCCGAAGAGCGTGACAACTCGCATGCCGCCTGCGACAGCGTCGATCACGGTGTTCCGAAATTGGTCGATGGCTTCATTCGGGACAGCCCGAAGTGGAACGGCCCGCCGATTCCTCAGACCTAGCGCCGTGAGAGTGCTCACGGTGCGACTCCTCCGAGTGAAACGGCCGCTTGCGTGAGAACGGTGTTGAGCGCGGAAGGGATGTACACGCCGAGCATGCCAACGATCAGGAGTAGCACGATGGGTCCGATCAGAAGCCACGGACTTTCTCGCACCCTCTCCGTCCCGGGCGCAGGAGTCCCCAGCGCCATCTCGAGAATGAGCGCCGCCATCCCGATGAAGATCACGGATAGCAAGAGCAGCATGACCACAGCGATCCACGGATGACCCGCAGCGATCGCGCCGCGCAGTATGGTAAACTCGCTTAGGAAAAGGCCGAACGGCGGGGATCCCGTAACCGCAAAGAGCCCGAGCACCAGTAGGGTCGCCGACACCGGGAGCGTGCGCAACAGCCCCCGATTGTCCGCCGCGGCGGAACTGCCTGTGGCGAGCACAATGTTACCGGCAACCAGGAAAAGCCATCCTTTCGAGAGTCCGTTGTTGAGCAAGTGCAGCACGCTGCCGTAGGCCCCGATCCCGCCGAAGCCCAATCCGAGCACCAGCAACCCCATGTGCTCAACGCTCGAGTAAGCGAGCAGGCGCTTGAGGTCACGCTGGCCGATAACGAACGTTGCCGCTACCAGGAGCGAAAGGAGCCCAAAACCGATCAGGATGGGCTGCACGAACAGCGCAAGACCTGCCGCCATCATGACCTCCGTGATCCGGGCCACCCCAAGAAATGCACAACTCGTGAGCGCGCCCGCCATGAGCCCGCCGACGAGCGCGGGCGCCTCACCATACGTGTCCGGCTTCCAGGTGTGCATGGGAGCGAGACCCATCTTGGTACCAAATCCAACCAGCAGAAAGAGGAAGGCTCCCCGAAGCCACGCAGGATGCAGCGCGTGCGCATGTGCGATGAGATCCGAGAGAATGAGCGCGCGTCCTGGAGCATCCCCCTGAGCAGCGGCAAGAAAGAACGTGCCCAGCAATGCTAGCGCGATGCCGACCGATGAAATGAGCAGATACTTCCACACAGCTTCGAGCGAGCGGCGATCATGTCGGTGGAAGATGAGCGGAGCGACGGTGAGTGTCGTCGCTTCCATGCCTACCCAGAGCAGCGCTAGATGTTGGCTCAGTGTCACCACGGTCGTTGCAGCGAGGAACCCGAGTAGCGCGCTCACGAACACGCGCCCACCACGCGGTCGCTCACGTTGGAGATAACCCACCGTGTAGAGCGACGTTAGGAAAAAGAGCACGCTTACGAGTGTGAGCACAACAAGACCCAGTGCGTCGCTCGCGAACCATCCTCCGAGCGTCGGCGCCGCTGGCACGATCCAGAGGGTCACAACGAGGACGAGATGCGCTGCGGCCACGGCGACGAGCGTGCCGATCCGAGCGGGGCCAATGCGGTGCGTCGGAAGGGCGAGCGCCAATCCGGCGCCGAGTAGTGGGAGAATCCAGAGCGCGAGTAAGCGCATCAGTCGCTCAGCTCCGTCAAGCGCGCCGAATCGAGTGAATCGAATTCCCGGTTGATGTGGAACACGACGATACCCATGATGAAAACGCCGACGAAGACATCGAGCAGTACTCCCAGCTCGAGCAGGAACGGGACGCTCGCCGCCTGCGTCAGGCCGAACAGGTAGATGCCGTTCTCGAGCATGAGGTAGCCCACGACCTGCGTTACAGCCTTGCGCCGACTCGTCAGCACGATGAAGCCGATCATCACGGTCGACAGTGACACAGGGACAAGCAGCGACTCTGAACTCGTGAGCGGAGGCAAGTGAGCTGCGATGGCAAAGGCGAGTACAAGGGCGAGGGCGCCGAGCACGAGAGACCCGATAAAACCGACGATCGGCTCGATCTCGCGTCGTACGGCCGCCTCGCGGATCGCCCAGGCCAGAAACCAGGGGAGGATCCCGGCCTTTATGGCCACGGTCCCGATGGCAAGGGCAGCGATGTGCAGCGAAAGATGCGAGGCCAATACAACGGGTAGGATGCCGAGGAGGACGCCCTGAACGGCGAGGGCGCGGATGCAGGTGCTCAACCGCGTAGTGCCCAGCACTGCGAAGTTGGAGAGCACGATTAGAAGGAGCACGAGCTGCGGTATCATTTGCGACGTCTGCATGATGGTCGCGATCAGCGGAGAAGAAGGATGATGCCGAATAACGCGAGCGCACCGGCGCCGACGAGAAGCTGCGGAACGCGTGTGAGGCGTAGCCGGGCCATGTTCGACTCAACCACGCCAACGCCGACAGCAACGAGCCCGAGCCCGACCGGAAGAACTGTGAGAGCGATCGGTTCAGGCCACGCCGCACGCGGCACGAGTACACCCATCACGAGCGCCGCGAACAGCGCCAACTTGAGTGAGCTCGCATACAGGATCAGTGCGAGGTCTGGGCCGCTGTGGTCAAGAACGATGACTTCATGGATCATCGTGAGTTCGAGATGCGTCGCTGGGTCATCAACAGGAACACGCGAGTTCTCGGCGAGCAAGAGTACGAACAGACTCATCGCAACAAGCAGGAGCGGCGCTGCCGTGCGCGGCCACGTTGCCGTGAGCGCGGCGCCGAGCATCCCGCTCAGTGAGAGCTCACCCGTAGCCAGAACGAGCGCCACGAAACAGAGAAAGAGTGCAGGTTCCGCGAAGGTCGCAAACGTGACCTCGCGACTTGCACCCATGCCCTCGAAGCTGGATCCCGTGTCCAGTCCCGCAAGGACGAGCGCGAAGCGCGCAAGCGCCACCAAGGCGGCGAACGCAACGAGATCTCCAGAGAACCGCGCGACAGCCTCGCGTCCGTCCAGCGGGAACAGCACAGCCGCCCCCAGTAGCGAGGCCAGCACTACCACAGGTCCGGCCCGAAACACCCAGGTGGTCGTCGTGCTGTACACGGCGCCCTTCCGGAGAAGCTTCCAGATGTCGAAGTAAAGTTGGAGCACCGGCGCCCCTCGGCGCCCAGTGAGCACCGACTTGGTCTTGGTCGCGATGCCAGGCAGCGCCGGGGCAATGATGAGCGTGATCGCGAGCGCGGCGAACGCGTGCCAGGTCATCGGGTCGGGTCCGTGACGATGAGATATAGGAGCAGCGCGATCATCGTGGTCGCTACGTACAGGAGATAGAGGCCCACACGTCCTTGCTGGATCGGACGGAGACGCGTCGCTGTCCTTCTGAGGCCACGCCACGCCGGGCGTATGAGGCGTTCGAGCACGAGATCGGTTGGATGAGTCGCGAAGGTCGTCCGAGTGCGGTGCATTGTTACGCCTGTCACGGGGCCGAACGCCGTGAGTAGCGGAGCCGCGAATGAGGACGCGCTGTACTGCATCCGTGCCGTCTGCGGCGCGAATCCGCACCCCCACGTATCGGCGCGCACGATCGACGGCCGGAGCGATCGCGTGCGAAGGATCCCCACAACAGCGATTCCCAATCCCAGCGCCAGCATGAAGCCGGTCAGCTGTCCCGATGCGGGATCTATCGGGACGCCGATGCCGATTGTGTCAATGCCCGCGACCTGGCGACCGACACGTAGCACGGCGGGGACCGCCACAACCGGCAGTAAGCCAATCGCGACACATGCAACTGCAAGCGCGATCATGGGAGCCGTAATGCCGCGGGATGACTCGTGTGCACCGGCGAATACACTCACATCGCGTGGCCGTCCGAGGTAGATGACTCCCACCACTTTGCTGAAACACGCCAGTGCCAGCGCACCGATGAGGGCCAGCGCTGCCACCGCAACGACGGCGATGCGCGCGCCGCCAGTCGCAATGCCAGCGTGCAGCAGCGAACGGTACACCAGCCACTCACTCAGAAACCCGTTGAGCGGCGGCAGACCAACGATTGCGGCAGAGCCGACGAGAAATGTCGCAGTCGTCACCGGCATGCACGTCGCGAGTCCGCCCATGCGTTCGATGTCACGCGTCCCCGTCGCATGGATGACCGACCCGGCACCCAGGAACAGCAAGCTCTTG
>PLEG01000088.1 GCA_003136975.1 Gemmatimonadota bacterium
TGCAGCAGCGGCAGTCTCCATCTCTCGCGTGATGTCGGTGAGCTCCGCGCGCCGGCGCAACGGACCGGGTCCAGCCACCGTTGCCGGAAGCCAGATTGCGCCGCGTGCATCGATGAACGCGGTAGCATCCTCAACCGGGCGCACCTGGCCGAGCAGGGCACGAACCCAGCCGGCGGCGGTCGGATCGGTCGCGTTGACCAGTGCGGCGAGATCGTTCGGTGATTCTGTTCCGCTCGCAACGAACGCTGTGTCAACCGGAAGCAGCAACAGCGGGCCTGGCTGTGTCGAAACGTGCCACATGCGAATTGCATCGGCTGCTGCACGATCGCGCACTAGAACCGCGTGTACTGTCGCGCCCAGGTACCGCTCTATCAGAGCGGCTGGGACGGAGCCGGCACTTATGTAATCGCTTAGTGGTCCAAGGATGGCTCCCTCGCCGAACTTGCCGCGCTCGCGCAGCAACTTTGCGGCGGCGGGCGCCAGGCCAACGCGCTCGCGTTCGAGTGCCTGCAGTGCATGTGCGCGTCCCTCGAGCGCGGCGTGGGCCTCCTCTGCGCGGAGTGAGTCGCTGCGCGCCGACGTGTCGGTCTCGCGCGCTGCGCGGACTGTCGCGTCAGCCGTCTCGCGGAGTTCGGCGGTTTCGACCACTCGAACGCGTGCGACGTCCAGCGCAACGCGGGCGTCTTCGACCTCGCGTGCGACGTTCTCGGCGGCGTCGAACAGTTGAAGCTGCTCGTTCCGGATCGCCTCATGGCGACGAAGAACGTCCTGTCGCTCACGCTCGGCCGCGTCCCGGTCCATCGTGAGGCGATGGACTTGTTCGCGCAACTCTCTCGCGTGACGTTCGGCCTGCTCCACTGCTCCGCGCGCCGCAGAGAGAGCAGTTCGCGCGATCTCTTCGCTGGTGGTTCGATCGCCGAGCTGTTCGCTCAGCGACGCGAGCTCTGACTCGAGCTGAGCGCGCGAGTCGGCGGCTTCGGCCAGCTCCGATTCTACGCGTTGCGCCGTGTCACCGCGCTCGCGTCGTTCCTCTTCTGCGCGTTCGCGATGCGCCGCCGCATTGCGGCGCCGTTCCTCTGCTACCGCGATCTCGCCACGCAGTTGTTGCGCGCGCTCGCGCTGCTCCGCAACCAGGCGCGCCAGTTCGCTTCGTCCGCCCTCGGCGGTTGCGCGCGCTGCATGCGCTGAATCGCGCGATCCTTCAGCCGCGAAGACGCGTTCGTGCTCCATGGGCGCGGTTTCGCGCAGCGCGGCCAGCCGGTCGCGTAGCTCGTCGAGCTCAACGCTCCATGCTGTCATCTCGCGTGCGGCGAGCGTTACCTCGACGGAGAATCTGCGACTCGTCAGCTCGGCGTGGCGCTCGGCGCGTTTACGCTGACGCGCGAGTGAGCGGACGTGACTTTCCTTCTCGTTCAGAAGATCGCCGAGTCGTGCCAAATCGACAGTCGTCTCTTCCAACCGGCGCTCGGTGCTGCGCTTGCGGTCGCGATACAGGCTAATGCCGGCCGCTTCTTCGAACAGCTCGCGTCGCTCGTCGGGCCGGTCCGAGAGAAGTGCATCCAGCATGCGCGATTCGATGACTACACCGGAATCGGCGCCAAGCCCAGTGCCGCGAACCATGTCGTGGATGTCGCGGAGCCGGGCAGGGGAGCGATTTATGAAGTAATCGCTCTCACCCGAGCGACTCAGTCGCCGCGTAATTACAACTTCGCGGAATGGGATGTTGAAACCACCGTCCTCGTTGTCGAAATGCAGCGAGACTTCAGCGATGTTCACCGCTTTGCGGGCGGATGATCCCTGGAAGATCACGTCTTCCATCTTGCCGCCGCGAAGCGTGCGCGCACGCTGTTCGCCCAGCACCCACCGCACAGCATCGGACACGTTGGACTTGCCCGATCCGTTGGGCCCCACGACCGCGGTGACGCCTGGCTCGAAGACCAGTTCAGTATGGTCGGCGAATGATTTGAAGCCGTGTAGCTCGAGTTTGGTCAACCGCAATTACGGTGTTCTCCCTGTGCGATATACAAGAATGGGTGTCAGCTTGGCGGCGCGAAGCGTCGCGATCAGCGCGGCAGCGTCCTCTGGACGCTCAAAGGCACCCGCGTAAAGCTTGAGTCCGCCGTCCGGCTGCGAAAGAACGTACGAGCCCCACTTACTAGCCTCGGGGTATTTCCTCACCAGCTCACTCGGGCGGCCAGCCGCTGCACTGTCGATTAGCAGGGCGAATGGAGTGCGCACCACGGTGCCGAGCTCGGGTGTCGGAGTGACCTTCTTGTGCCGCAGAAGGTCGAGCTCAGCGTCCGCTTCGTTACGTGCTGGATATGCGCCGACGATCAGCTTGAAATACTTCTCGCGAGACGGGCCGATCGGAACTGGTGATATGGTTCCAGCGGGAAGGATATCGCGAAAGCGCGCCAGAGCCTCGTTCGCGTCATCCTGCGAATTCCATGCGGCGACCTCGACTGCATAGGCAGATGCAGTCGCTGAGTCGGCCGGATTGGCGGGCGGTGCGACTGTGAGCGAGTCGGTTGGTGCAGCAACCGGTGCAACTACTTTCGGCGCTGGTTGGCGAAAGGCAGGTTTCGCCGCGATGCGCGATGCGTCGTTCGCGAAGCGAAAGTACAGACCCGCGCCGACCAACGCGACCAATAAAAGCAGCAGCGTAGCGATCTTCCAGATCGCCAGGGGCTGCTTTTCTGGTTTGCGTTCGGTCGCGCGAAGTGCATTTGGCACGCGCGCGAGCACGTTGATGTACGGCGCAAAATCCAGCGGAGTGCCGCCGACGAGAACCACGCCGTCGAGTTGGTCGATCAATTCCTTGAGTCCCACTGCATCAGCGGGGGCAACCAGCAACAACAACGCACCTACTTCGCGGAACCCATTGCCGAGTCGCTGCCAACGCGCATTCCGGAAAATCTCCGGATCCGCGACGCTGCCAGTGCCGCTCGGCATGATGAACAGATTGCCGGTCGTGTCGATTGGCTGGGCGATCTTGTTCAGCGACACGCCGAACGCGAAGCTGTCGGATATTCCGTGCGGATCGTCGCTGGTGACGAGTGCCTGGATTGGCTCGATCTCGCCGACGAGATCCCCAATCGCGACTCGACGATGCTCCGCTTCAGCCAGACCAATTCCAATGGCTACATGGGCCGCCGCGAGGGCGTCCGTCCCCGTGATGACGGCTGCCGAATAGCTGCCGAGCATCGGAGCGATTTGACGCCCAGCTGCTTCCCACCCCGTTCCGTGATTCGCGGTGTCCGTGGAGATTGGTGTAGACACCGGCGTGGTCTTCATCATGGCTGTCCTGGAAAGACCCAGTAGGACCGCTTGGAGTCGCGTCCAATCTGTTCGGCGGCCGCGCGGTTTGCGTACGGGCCAAGCACGACGCGATAGATCGTCGTTCCGGCGCGTTGGGAAGGAACAACGCGTGCGTGCGCGCCCGCGACGTCGATGCTGTCCGCTAATGCATGTGCTTTCGCTTCATTGAGAAGCGCGGCGAACGAAACTGTGAAAGGAGCAGACGCGGATGCTGTTGGCGCGGGCGGAGTAGTGGGCACCGCAGGCTGTGGATGCGTGGGCGCGGGAGCCGGTGGAGTTGCGACAGGGTGCGAGGGCTCGGCGGGCCTGGTCACGCTGTCTACAGCGACATTCGTCGCCGAATCCGTCGCGCGTGCCGATGAATCAACTGGCGCTGAATCGGTGCGCGCGAACGAAACCGGTTGATCGACACCCGCCGCGCGCGCGCGAAATCCATTCCAGAATGTGAAGTACCAGAAGTCGCTGGCGCCGCCAGCGACCGTGCGTACCGCCTGTAGCGTCTCGCCGTCGACGAATATCACGTCGCGGCCGGAGTTGAGCGCAATTGCGCCGTCGGGCGCCGTAGCTGGGAGATCCCCGGACCACTTGGTCCGAACAGATCCGACCACGTGGTTCGTAGCTACAGCGACGACCCATGCAGAATCACCGCGCGCGGGCCGCACCAGCACATAACGTCCCAATCCGTCCATGCGAAGATCGGAGATCGCGCCTGGAAGCTGGATCGTCGATGCAACCTTGTCCGTATATCGATCGACGACCGACAACGACGAGTCGCCAGCTGTTGCGACGTAGATCCTGTCACCGCTCGGCGTTGGCGCCAGCGCGACGATATGGCCGCGAACTCGAATTGACGGCACTTCGCTCAGATCCCGGCCGCGTACGCCCACGAGTGCCGTATCGGTAGCCAGGTAAACACGATCGCCCACCTGCGCGTGGATCGAGCGCATGGTGATCGGGAGCACGACGGTATCGCGCACCTTCGTGTCCGGCGGGCGCATCAGCCACAGAACCGCTTCGTTCCCATGCTGAGCTGCGATGACGAGGCCGCCGTCCGTCTGTGGAAATACCGCGCGTGCAGGGTAGGGAGGGGTGAAGCTCCAATCTCCGCCACGGCTAAGCCGGACAGCGGCGCCCCTGGCATCGACTCCGTAGATCTCCGCGCCAATCGGTGCCACGAGTGATGCGAGCGTGGCCTTTGTGGCTACACCCGACTCACCGAGCCTGAGATCCACCCGGGCAGGCTGCCCCTTGGCGTCGACGATGGCAAGGGCACCGCCTTCGGGGTCGAAACCCAGAACACGGTCCACAGAGGTCGTGCGCCCGGTCCAGACAACCGAATCGAGTCGCGGGTAGAGGTAGGCCCTGACGGCGCCGCCAGCACGGGGCAGACGAATCAGAATCGGGTCCGGACCGCGGCTGGCTTCGGCGCGAGCCGCATTCCCCACGGTATCCGAACTCGCCCGCTGGTCTCGGCCGCAGGCCAGCGCGGAGAGTAGCAACAAGGAGATAGAGAGCCGTCTGTGCACCGCGGGAATTTAATCGATGCCGACAGGATGCGGGACGTTTCCGCGCCGCGAAAAAAAGCGCCGCCCCACTCCGGGACGGCGCCTCATTTCAGGTAGTCGGCTCAGGGTCGCCCTAGTAGCCCACACCCAGAGCAAATGTCCAGTTGAACCGGTTATAGCCGGGACGGTCGAGCGGACGCGCCAGAGACCAGCTCAGCACAGCCAGATTGAACGCATTCACACGAATCGTGGCGCCCACGCTGCGTAGAAAGTACCGATCGATGTCCTTGGTCGGATCATAGTTCGCCGGTTTGGAGAGATGCGGTGTCTGCCCAGCGCTCCATGCGAGCCCAGCATCGTAGAACAACGCACCATCCACCGGCGGTATGCCGATTGGAAACTTGCCGAGATCGAATCGGCGGATGATCGGAAAGCGAAGTTCTTCGTTGAATACAACTGCACGTGTACCAATAAGCTGTGGCGCGGAGCAGCCGTTCGCATAAACGTCACCGGCACCCAGGAACGACTGGCACGAATATCCTCCGTAAAAGCTCGACTGATCGTAACCGCGCACGAAGCTCGGACTGCCAACGTAGATGGGAAGCTGGTACGCGTCGCGACCGTACGAGCCATCAAAGAACAGGCGGGTCGCAAACGTCAACGCGTTGAAGACGATCGGATCATATCGCCGATAGTCTGCCGTGTAGTTCATGAACTTGAGATTGCCAACTGCCGGCGAGACAGCAAAGCGCATACGCCGTCCGCTCACTGGCCCCGTTATGCCGAAGAGGGAGTTGTCCGTGACGTAAGCCGCGCTCGGTGACAGAAAATTCAATGTTCCAAGCGACTGTAAGTTCTTCTGCGTGACGTTGCCCAACTGGAGGTCGTAGATCTGTGCTACTGCTCCGCGGCCGATTGCGTTCGCGCCCAGAGCCAACTCAAAGCGCTGGAATCGATTCAACGGATATGCAGCTGTAACTGACGCGCTCCGAAACACGTAACGCAGATAGTCGTATTCCAGCTGATTACCATTTTGTTGATAGCCAGTGCTCAGATACGAGACATCCTGTGAGATGCCTGTGATGTACTGCCAACGATGACTAAGGTTGGCGTACGCCAATAGAAGACTTGCATCCTGCAGCCGTCCGTACACGCCACCGCCCACCGCGAGCTGATGGTCACCAGTCAGATCGCTGAAGACGAGTGTCGTTCCACCGCCGTACTGTGTGCCGTAGCCGCCGCCCGAAGACACGCCAATGGTACCGCCCGAGATGTAATCGGGCTGGAAGGTCACACGGTACGCGTAGTCCTTGAACGTCAATGTGTCTGGCAGTCCGGTCACCGGGTCCGCAAGGAGGGTGGCAACACCCGACACATTGGTGCTGTCAACTGTCTCCGCAGTCGTCACAGTGCCCGACTGCCGCGTTCCATTCGCCGACCGATAAGTCGACATCCCGCTGCTCGTGCGTCCGGGCGTTGAATCGTGCACCTGTCCGGGCAACGCAGCGCCCGATGCAGCCACGTCGATTTTTGACGGAATTGCCGACGCGTATTGTTGCGGATGATCCAGGTACCAGACGGTGAAGTCGTTGTTGTCGAAGTACGTGAATGCGAGCCGGTCAGTCGCGCGAGACCAGCTCATTACTGGACTGGTTTCCGTGAATTGGCTGATGCCGGATTGCACATTCGTAACGCGCAGATCCGCGTCGCCGGTAAAGCGGTGCAGATAGATGTTGGCAGTCCCGTTGCGATCGGAGACGTACGCAAGAGACTTTCCGTCGGGAGACCATACGGGATTGATGTTGAGCCCTTCCTGACCTGGCAATGCCTGGCTCGTGCCGTTCTGAACGTCATAGATCGCGATCTGCATCTTGCCGAGCTTCAGGCCGGCAAGGTCGGTGCTCGCGCGGTCTGTCGCGAAGGCGATGCGCGTGCCATCGGGTGACCACGATGGCATGAGGTCGCCATACCTGTCCTTGGTTATCTGGCGCAGATTCTTGCCATCCACGTCAACGATGTACAGATCGGTCACGCCATTGGCGATACCGCTGAACACAATGTGTTGGCCGTCAGGGGAATACGAAGGACTAATCACTCCGTCGAGCGGGAGCTTGTCGTATTGCACCACATCGCCGCTGGCAACGTCGGCGATCGACAGCACGTCGCGCCCCTCGGTCTGGGCGGTGAACGCGAACTTCCTGCTGTCGGGCGAGAATGAGCCCTGTGAGTAGAGAAGTCGCAATTCCTCGAAGCGCGGATTCGTCGTGGTTCGAACGAGACGCTTGAGCCGCTTTCCGGTTGTTGCATCGCCAAGATAGAGGTCGATGAATATCTCGCCCTTCTTCACGCTTCCGTTCGACAGGAATGCGATGGTCTTTCCGTCGGGAGAGAGAACCGGAGCTATGAAGATGTTGCCGCCGGTAATCTTTGGCGTGAGCAGCGGCGTGGCGAAGTCGCGCACGCGCTGCATTGTCGCCAGTTGTGGTAGATATTGTTCGCGCGTGGCTGCGCGCCACTGCTCGCTCAACTGATCCAGGGACATACCCAGTTCGCGCTCGAAGCCGCGGTCCACCCCAGATGTGGTGACGCTCTGCAGTATCTCGCCGATCGCGGCGTCACCCCACCGCTCGCCGATGTAACGCCACAATGCTTCCCCGTAGCGGTACGGGAAGTACTCATCCGGACGATCGGTCATCTGCTTGATCGTCGGCAGGCTTCCATTCTCGACCGCGTTCCGAATCCACATCGTTGTGAGCGGATGGTTCGGTCCAAGCGACAGATACTCTGCCATTCCTTCCATGAACCACGACGGCGGATTCACCTGCTCGAGCGTCTGGATGTTGGCGCCGGCTTTTCCCTGCGCGAAGATGTCGAACTGGAACTGGTGAACCATTTCGTGCGTGAGCACGTGTTCGAAGCTGTCGTAGTCACCGGTAAATGGAAGCTCGATACGCTGGCGCATCGGTTCCGTCACGCCGCCAACGCCCTCGCCGAGGTCGCCGTTGATGTTGCTCTGGGCGAAGTCCTGGCGCGAGGCGTACAGCAGGATCGGTTTCTTCTCGCGGAATTGATGTCCAAGCAGACGTGAAAGCCGGGAGTACGATCGTTCCGCCATCCGCGCCGCGTCATGCACTGGCAGACGCTCTTCGGGATAGTAATGAATCAGGAAATGTTCCGTCTCCAGAACACGCCAGCGGAAGTAGCGGTACTTGACCTCGTTCTGGCCGAAGTACCGTTGTGCGCTCGCGGGCGATGCGGAGACCAGCAACGCACCAGCGGCCAGGACACCGAGCACCCGCGAAGCGACAGTCATTTTACAGACTCCGTGACGTGCTCGGTCCGTACGGGAACGACTTCGGCATCGCCCCACAGGCGCTCGAGCTGGTAGAAATCGCGCAACGTGGGATGGAAGATGTGCACGAGGAAATCAACGTAATCCAGAAGCACCCAGCGCCCTTGGCTCAGCCCTTCAACGTGATGTGCGCGCATTCCCTCTTTGCGCAGTTCGGTCATCACGTGCTCCGCGATGGACCGCACATGCGTATCGGAAGTTCCGCTGGCTATCAGAAAGCAATCGGTCATGTCGCTGACACCATCGAGGTTCAGGATGACTACATCGTTTGCCTTGACATCGACACACACAGCCGCTGCGCGTTGCGCTGCGGCAAGAGAAGAAGAAACGGTTGCGACTGCCATTCGACTCCAGAAACGGGGTTATGGACTACGGGGGTTTCACCGGTGTACTCCACGGCGATAATTCTACACGCGGAACAGCATTTCGTGCGCCATGGGTCCGCCAGATATGGCCTCGGTGCGGCCAGTGATGGGTTCCAGGCGGGGAGGGATTAAACGAGCGTGGGGGCGGAGCGCCGGTCTGGCTCTCCACCCCCGGTGGCTCGGTCGCTCAATTACCGTCTTCTCGCGATGGCGGCAATCGCATCGAGACATTTCCTCTACGCCTGCAAGCCTGGGATCGGATTCTCTCCTCGGCCATGGATCCCCGCCTTCGGCGAGGATGACGTGCTCTACTGCTTGATGACCCAGACCTTGATCTCCGGATGAACGTCCGCGTGCAAGCGAACGGGTACCCGGTACACGCCCAACGCCTTGATCGGCTCGTGAAGCTCGATCTGACGCTTCTCCACGTGAATGCCCTGCGCCTCGAGCTGCGCGGCAATGTCACCCGAGGTGACCGACCCGAACAGCTTGCCTTCCTCGCCGACGCGTGCCGAGAAGGTGAGCGATACCTGTTCCAGCTTGTCAGCGAGCTCGCGTGCTGAGCCGCGACGTCCCTCCTCGGCACTCTCGAGCCGCTGACGCTCCTGCTCGATCTTGCGCTTGTTCCCCTCGGTCGCGAGATACGCGACGCCGCGGGGAAGGAGGTAGTTACGACCGAAGCCGTTCGAGACGCTGACGACATCACCTGTGTGGCCGAGCTTCTCGACCGCCTGCCGAAGAATCACATCCATGTTTACCTCAACTCCCTTGTTGAACGTCAATCATGTATTCGCCTGCGCGCGCGTGCGCCAGTCCATCCACGTATCGCCTACACCTACTCCGAGTGCCAGAGCGCCGAGCATGAGCGGTGCGAAGATCGTCATGACAATCAGCAGCGTTCCCGCCCACTTGCTCCGCGTCATGAACGACAGAACGCCAACCCCACGAAAGAGGTAAAGCGCGCCGAAGAACACGAGCAAATTCAATCCTGCGTCCTTTCCGTCAACGAACACGGGAAGGAAGAAAATCGTCGCGCCAACCGCCAGACCCCATACCAGCTGATCGTTGAAGCGGAACTCCTTGAGTGCACCGAGCCGCGGTCCCAAATCCGCCGAGGCAATGCGATGATATATCGCCCACGCCAACGCGAGCGCAAGCAGTGATTCGAGTGCAACAAGCGCCGGAACCGTGCGCGCCGATCGCTCGCCAATCAGTCGCAGATCGGACTCGTTCGCCTTGACCATGCTGTCGAGACTCGGATTCCGTTCTGCTGCTCGCCGCCACACGGGCGACGTCGCCATATCGTTCACAATCGCTACGGTTTCTTCGGTGCGCCGGCTGAACTCAGTCTTCATCACCGAGCGAACTGATGAAACACCGTCCGGAGTCGAGATCGCGACCGTGAACGCCACGACCGTTGCGATTCCAACCGCCGACAGTGCCCGGAGCAGAAAGCGTTGGCCCGGCGTCAGCAACGACGCGAGACCGAACGATGCACCGAGAAGAAGGGTCCATCCATGCACCAGCGATCGGTAGCTGCCTGGTCCCGGTCCGACCGGAGCCATTGCAGCGTACCAACCCAATATCATCGCGACGACCGCAAGCCAAGCGCCGCCGCCATTCCACCAGCCAAGCGCCGCGCAGACAGCAAGCGCGGTAGCGAGCAGTATCCACGTCTCCGTGATTGGCACAACCGACCGCAGTGCGCTCGGAAAGTCCGGCAGCACGAGGAAGACGAGCAGCGCTAGAAGCGCGGAGCGCCAGCCTGGTGCAAGGAAACGCGCCACAGCTCGCTAGAGCGCCTGACTAGGCGCCCTGGCTCCTCGTGTACGGAAGCAGGGCCAGATAGCGAGCGCGCTTGATGGCGCGGGCGAGCTGGCGCTGATGCCGTGCGTCGACACCGCTGAGGCGACCCGGAAGGATCTTGCCGTTTTCGGTGATGAAGCGGCTCAGGAAACGCTCATCCTTGTAATCGATGAAGCGGATTCCGGCCTCGAGGACCGGCGAAACCTTCTTGTTACGTCTGGCCATGATTAGTCCTCGTCCTCGTCGTCTTCTTCCTCGGCCAGCGCACGTGCGCGCGCGGCGTTGGCTTCAGCGCGGTCGGCCGGAATGCCGAGCTCGTGCTCATACAGGCTGATGAGATAGCGAATGACGCCATCGTCGAGCTTGAGCGAGCGCTCGAACTCGGGTAGCGTCTTGACGTCGGCGGCAAAGCGCGCGACGACATAGTAGCCATTCTCATGGCGACCGATCTTGTAGGCGAGCTGACGGCGGCCCCAGATATCGAGCTTGGCGTCTTCAGTCAGGCTGAGCAGGCCGTGGTGTCGGCCTAGCTTCTCGGTAATGGCGGCGTCTTCGAGTGCAGAATCGAAGATGTACACCGCCTCGTATTCACGAGTCATGTGCTGGCAATCCTCCTTGTGGTCATAACCGCCCCCGGGTGGTTGCCGTAACCGAGGGAAGGGATGGGTTTTTGTGTAGCCCTGAAATATAGCGGGTCAGAGGCCGAGTAACAGGCGAACTATCCGTTCTGCTTGTTCGATTTGCTGATCGGTCACGTTGCCGCGATAGCGCACAAGGCGTTCTCTGGAAATGGACCGGATGTCCTCGCATTTAATAAAACTGTCCTGGTCCAGGCCGGCTTCCCGTTTTGGAATTTTTACATGGGTTGGTATCCGCTTGTCGCGACTTGTGATCGGAAGGACGATTACAAGTTCAGCGGGCCCATGATTGAATTTGTCTACCGAGAGAACCATCGCCGGCCTGGAGCCGTCCTGTTGGCGCCCTCGAACTGGACGAAGGTCTACCTGCCAAACTTCGCCACGCGATGGCTGACGCGGGGTACCAGCATCACTCATCCGTCTGGCTATCGGCAAGGGTGCCATCCCACGCAAGTCGCTCCGCAGCTTCGCCCGCCCAGGCCTTTGGATCAGCCTTGAGTTTTCCGAACGCGACGTTGATCTCGTCGAGCAAATGGTCTCGGCGATACATGGCAAGCGCCTCGTGGACTATCTGCTGGTGTTGCTTGCCGGTCTGTTTGCTCAGATCCTGGAGCAATTTGTGATCGACGTCGAGGATTCGCGCTGAAGCCATGGCAGTTTCCAGGACTGGAGTATACGGAATAGTATACAAATACGTATACTATTCGGCAACATGTGCTAACTCAGTCAACTTTGGACTGCAAGTGTCCACTGCATGACGGCGGCCCGGGCTCGTCCAGTATCAGCGAGATCCCAGTTCAGTCTACACGTTGAACTTGAACAGCAGCACATCCCCGTCCTTCACGACGTACTCTTTTCCTTCCGACCGTACGTCGCCTTTCTCACGCGCGTCCTTCCAGCCGCCGTCTCCGATGAACGCGTCGAACGAAACTGTATCCGCCTTGATGAAGCCGCGCTCGAAGTCGGTGTGAATCACGCCAGCTGCCTGGGGCGCGGTGTCGCCGCGGTGAATCGTCCAGGCGCGAACTTCCTGCTCGCCGGCGGTGAAATAGGTCTGCAATCCTAACAGGTGATAACCAGCGCGGATCAGGCGATCAAGTCCTGCGCTCTCGAGTCCGAGTGATGCGAGAAAGTCGCCGCGGTCCTCCGCTGGAAGCTCTGCAAGCTCGGCTTCGATCTTCGCGGAGAAGGCAACTATCTCGGCTTCCTCGCCGCTCGCCGCAACGGCCGCGCGCAGCGCTGTGAGATGCGGCCCCTCTTCGCCCGTCAGCTCGACGTCGCTGACGTTCGCGGCGTAAAGAACCGGCTTCACCGTGAGCAGACTGAGAGGTGCGAGAATTTCCTTCTCGTGCGCGGTGAGCGATGCATGCCAGAGTCCGCGACCTTCTTTCAGGAACTCGTTAGCGCGATCGAGCACTACCAACTCCGCCGCTGCGTCCTTGTCGCCTGTCTTCGCTGTGCGACGGGTCTTGTCGAGACGTTTCTCGAGCGCGCCCAAGTCAGCGATTGCGAGCTCGAACTCGATCACGTCGCGATCGCGCGCAGGATCGACGCCGCCCATTACGTGCGTCACATCTTCGTCCTCGAAGCAACGCACGACGTGAACTATCGCGTCAGTCTCACGGATGTTCGCGAGAAACTTGTTGCCGAGTCCTTCACCGTCTGCGGCGCCTTTTACGAGACCCGCGATGTCAACAAACTGCACGACCGCGGGGACGATTTTCTTGGGATGCACGATTTCCGCGAGCTTGTCGAGCCGTGCGTCTGGAACCTCGACCATTCCGACGTTCGGTTCGACTGTGCAGAAGGGGTAGTTCGCAGCTTCCGCACTGGCAGCGGTGAGCGCGTTGAAGAGCGTTGATTTGCCGACGTTTGGAAGTCCTACGATTCCGAGCTTTAGCATTTGATCTTGCTTAATAGAGAGTGCTGTTACAGGAATTCATTCACGACGCATGCTACTCCTGCGAACCGACGGTGCAGGCGGCATGGACCTTCGCGCTTCCGAGCATTCAGTTGTTCAACCGCATAGCTGCTTCGAGGTCACCCTTTGCCCATACTTCGCACACGTCCATGAGCGAAGGCATGAGTGACACTACCTCTTCCCGCTCCATCTTGCCGAACGGCGCGAGCACGAAGTCCGCGAGATCGCCGGATATCGAACGATCGGCCGGCGGTCCGACACCGATTCGGAGCCGCGCGTATTCCTGCGTCTTGATCGTGTGCTCGATGCTCTTCAATCCGTTATGCCCACCGGCGCTTCCTTTGGCGCGCGTGCGGTAGCGGCCAACGGGCAACGCGACTTCATCGGAGACAACCAGTAGATCAGTCGCCGGCGCCCAGAACGGGCGGCGCGTGAATGGCCGCAACGCATCGCCGCTCAGATTCATGAATGTCTGCGGCTTCATCAGTCGCACTTTCACGTTGCCGAGCATGCCGCTCGAGACCTGCGCATCACCGTCCTTGCGCCAACCATCAAAGTGCCAGCGCTCGGCGAGGTGATCTACTAGCCACCAGCCCACGTTGTGACGTGTCAGAGCGTATTCGCGACCGGGGTTGCCAAGTCCTACGATGAGTTTCACGATGGGGCGGGGGTACGAAAAAGGGCGGGCGAGTTGCCCGCCCTCTGACGTTGTTCGGGAAAGTTACTTCTTCTCGGGCTCTGCACCCTCTTCCGGCTTCTTGGCGCGAATGACTTCTGGCTCTGCAGATGTCGGCTCGGCCTCTGCCACAACCGCTTCGACCGCGGCGCGTGGGGTCGCGATGACCACGACTGCTGCTCCGGGCTCGTCCAGCACCGTTACACCAGCGGGAACCTTGACGCCGCTCACGTGAATCGACTGGCCAAGCTCGAGGTCGGTGATGTCAACCTCGATCTGGCTCGGCATCTGTGCCGGATCGACTGAGATCGTGAGCTCGCGGAGCGTGTGGTCGATGATGCCACCGCCGAGACGTACACCAACCGGCGTACCGATGAGGCGGAGCGGAACACGCACCGTCATCTTTTCGCCGGCCACCAGCTCCTGGAAATCAACGTGCAGGATCACGCGCTTGAACGGATGCCGCTGAATTTCGCGGATGAGTGCGCGTGACGTGGTGCCTTCGACTGCGAGCTCTACTACGGAGTTTGCCGCCGAGATGTGCGACAGCAGCTTCTCTAGGTCGCGCGCGGACACGGCGAGCGACTGCGATTCGCGCGCATGTCCATAGATGACCGCCGGAATCTGGCCGTCGCGACGAAGCGAGCGAGCGTTGCCTTTACCGGTACCGGTGCGGCGCGTTGCGGAGAGTGATGCTGTTGCCATGCTTGACCCCTATTCAAATAGCGAGCTGACCGACTGCTCGGAGTGGATGTAACGAATTGCCTTGGAAAGAAGCTCGCCAACCGAAAGGATCTTCAGCGTTGGGAACATTCTCTCCGGCGGAATTGCCACGGTATCGGTCACCGCTACTTCCGCTATAGGCGAGTTGCTGAGCCGCTCGACGGCGGGGCCGGAGAACAGCGCATGCGTCGCGCAGACATACACGTCGCGCGCGCCCAAAGCCTTGAGCGCGCGAGCCGCTTCAACCATCGTACCCGCCGTGTCGATCATGTCATCGACCAGGAGACAATCCCGGTCGCCGACCTCGCCAACGACGTTGACGACTTCAGCCACATTGGCTTTGGGCCGTCGCTTGTCGATTATCGCGAAGGTGGCATTGAGCCGCTTCGCGAAACCCCGAGCCATCTTTGCCGCCCCAACGTCAGGCGCGACGACGACCGGATCCCTCAACTGCTTTTTGCGGTAGTGAGTGGTGAACACCGGCGCCGCGTAGAGGTGATCGACCGGAATGTCGAAGAACCCCTGTAACTGGTGCTGGTGAAAATCCACTCCTACCACTCTGTCGGCGCCGGCCTTCTGGATCATGTTCGCCACAAGCTTGGCGCCGATCGCCACTCTTGGCTGGTCCTTTCGGTCCTGCCTCGAATAGCCGTAATACGGCATGACGACCGTCACGCGAGCCGCGGAGGCGCGCAGGGCTGCGTCGATCATGAGCAGAAGCTCCATGATGTTGTCAGCCGGCGGGTTCGTGGGTTGAACGATGAACACATCGTTGCCGCGAACATTTTCATCGATCCGGACAAAGATCTCGCCATCCGCGAAGCGGGTTGACGTGCTCTTGCACAGGTCGATCTCCATGTAGCGGGCAATCTCCTCAGCGAGTGCCCTGTTGGCAGTTCCGGAGAGAAGCTTGGCGCCGTGGCTCGGTACGGACAGGCCGTCCATTTTTCTACAGCCTTTAAGGTTAATGACGCCTGTGGCGCCGGTCAATAAGGATCGCGATTATGGCGCGCGGGTCCCGCAATTGCCCCCGGTGGATTCGAACCACCATTC
>PLEG01000390.1 GCA_003136975.1 Gemmatimonadota bacterium
GCGCGTAACAACTCGCCCAGGACAATAGATATGCCCGCACTTCCCGCGTATACGGTCGCATCGCCTGGGTCGTGCGAGTTTGGTTGAATATCTCTTGGTGAATCACGCGGCCAGTGCCGCGTCTTGCCATCGATGAGTGCCGCACGACACAGCTGCTCGCCAATGTCAGAGGCGACATCGCTAAGTGCGCGTTGATCTTTCTCCAGCAATGTTGGAAGCACCATCTTTTCTCCTAGAGTTCAACGACAGTGTGTGGTCGATACACTACTCGTGCTTCTAGCCAGGAGCTTGTGTTGAGCCATCCGCGCCAGGCGGTCACCCGAACGCAGGCAACCCGTCGCGCGCGCGCAATATTCCTGTAGGACAATCAACCGCAAAGGTGTCACTTGCTTGTGCTGCCTGCCATAATTCGCGATACATCGGACTCGCAGCCGTAACCGTTTCGTGTGTACCGGAAGCCGTAATTCTCCCCGCCTCCACAACGCAGATCTGATTGGCTATCGCTGCGGTCGTGACGCGGTGCGTCACAATTACAACGATTTTGGTCGTCGCCCACGACAACAACGCCGTCAATAGTTCTCTCTCCATTCTCACATCGACTTGCGCGGTCGCTTCGTCGAGCAACAGGATCGGGGTATCCCGGAGAAGGGCACGTGCGATTGCAATCCGCTGCCGCTGTCCACCTGATAGAGTCGCACCCCATTCTGCAACTGGCGTTTCGTACCGCTGTGGAAGCTCGTCAATTAGGCTGTCGAGCTGGCACAGTGCCACCACTTCGCGAACTCGTTGCATCGACACCGCCAAAGTTCCCATTGCGAGGTTGTCCCAAATGGTGCCCCGAAAAAGAGCCGGGTCTTGCCAGACCACCGCGACGTCGCGACGGAAGTCGCCAATCTTCAATTCACTGATGGGGCTGTCTCCATACAAGATTTGCCCGGAAGTTGGTTCGCTCATGCGGCAGAGGAGACGTAAAATTGACGACTTTCCGGCGCCGCTCGGCCCGACAATAGCCGTGATGCTGCCCGCCTCGAGAACTGCTGATATCTCTTTTAGGATAGGCCTTCCCGACCCATAGGATAGGTTGACCGCGATTAGCTTCAGACTACCGCGACCTTTGGTCGGAGCAGACGGCGGAACGTAAGCGAGGCGCGGGTCCTGCTCAGGGAGAATGTCGAGATACTCAAATGCGCGGGTAAGAGAGACTGCCGTTTGCTGAAAGTCCGAAAAGAGATCCGTTAGTTGACCTATTGGTCCTGTTAGATAGCCGAGATAGGCCGTGAAGGCTACGTAGGTCCCCAGCGTCAATTCACCCGCGATGATCAATCGCCACGCATACCAGGTTAGAACTCCCGTACCCGCTATGCGCACGACCCCATTAACAATAGTCACTATCGAGCCGACGCGGGCCGCGCGTAGTTGGGCCTGAATCGTACTGACTGTTTGGGCGCGCGCGCTGGCGAAAAACGTGTGCTCGCCGGCCATTGCCTTGATTGTGCGAATGTGCGTGAATGCCTCGACCTGAATCGCGCTAAGCTCGGCGAACGCTTCTGCGCTGAGTCGAAAGTACCGTTGAACGGCTCGGCTTGTTATCGCAGTAACACCAACAGTAAGAGGTGTAGTCACGACGGCAATCAACGAGAGCTTCCAACTGAGTGCGATTAAGAAGGGTGGAACACAAATGAGAAAAACGCCATTTACCAAGACCGACTGTATAACCTTGGAGACGGTTCCGAGCGCGGTGCGAATGTCTCCTACTCTGCTCATGACCTCGCCAACCCGATGCACGTCAAAGAATGCGACTGGGAGGTGCTGTACATGATTGAAGTACAGAAGTCCGACAGCGCTTCCCAGCTTCCCTGTGACCACTTGGCCGTAGTACCCGCGTAGCGCCCCCATCGTCGTGGTCGTTATAGATATGACCGCTACTCCGATGACGACGACGTTTAGTAGCGTTAGGTCGCGAGCCGGATACACATTGTCGAATAGGAGTTTCGAGGCGTAGGGAGTTATTAGCCCGAGCAAGCCCAAGATGATGCCTAGAAAGAGACCTTTGGTTAGGCCTCCCCAATATGGATGAGCGAGCCGAAGTAATCGCATAAACTGTGAAAGCGCCTGTCGTTGCGAGCGCGTTCCCGAAACTCCATCTCGGGGATTATCCGGCATTGATGTTTTCGGTTGGTGTTAAGGCAAGCAACGAAGTCATGGCTGTCCTACGCGGATTGTGCCCGCACCGCTATTTTCGTCGTTGGCAATGTGCTGCCGACGAGACATACGAGCCTGAGCGTACTACCTATAATCCCGCCGGTCTCTGGCTCGCGCAAGCGCAGCTTGTAACCAACTTCACTCGCGCTGCCTACAGTTCTAAGGTCGTCAAGCGGTCGGCCGGAGAGGACCTGTATTGTGATACTATGCTGGCCTTGGATTCCTCCCCTAGCGACACGCGGTCACCCCACACGGTTCTGTCCCGGGTGCTAAGAGCCTCCGCTGACCTGTGGCCCATTTGGTCGTGGTTTCCTAACGGGTTTCTCGTGACCTTGGACCATATCGACCACGTTGTCTGGTGCTGGTCTTGACGAGCGGCCGATGGACCGGCATCGAGCGTTGGGTCGCCTGGGGTGGGATTCGTATTACCGGCTATGGCGACAGGTGCCAGCTGGATGCGNNCCTCTTTACAGTGGCCGCATGTGGTGTGCGCCCTCAACCGGTGGGACGTCGCACTACCTACATACATCACGCCGGCGTCCGTCTTCGGCGATGTTGAGCTCTCAGACCATGGGCGCTACACCCTAGATTCCTTCATTCCCCGATGTCCCGCTGGAGGCGGCCCAGGAGGCACTTCTTTCCCCCGAATGCCCCGGGACCCTTAGGCAGTGGCTAATCCTCAGGGGGATTCCCATGCTTGATACGCATGGGGCGCTGGTCCCCCCAGCGACTCGCCAAAACATCTTGAAAAACTTTTCCAGGACTCTCGATTCGGGATCTGCCGGGAGACAAAGCTGAACCATCGACAGCGCAGAGACCTTTCAATCCTGGAGCCCTTATGGAGACCACCGCCGCAAGCACCAAGAAGAGCCGTCGTCACGTTGACATCCTTCAGCGCACGCCGGCTCGAACATGCCGGCCACGCGTGCCCGACGCTGGACAACCCGAGCCGCTTCCGCCCCGCCTCCTGTCGATGATGATGGCCTCCCGCGCGGAAGCCGAGTGCTAAACCACCCGTTGCCGCCGCCGGCATCCCGCGGCGGTTCCACATCAAACGTAAGCTCGGCCGAGTACCCCCGACTTGGGTCAGGTACTCGGCCGAGCTCCGTTACAGACCCGCGTCACTCGTCGTCGGACTCCTCATCGGGCTCGTCCGGTCGGTTCCTGTGGCCGTTCTCTCTGCCCTTCTCGTGAGCCGAGGACTCAAAGATCCGCGGAGTAGTCAACTGGTCCCAGAGGGTTTCGTGCGCACCTTCCTCTTGACCCCGGTTGTGTTCCTCCGTCTCCTCGCTCGGCTTGTCCTCGTTGCTGAAGAGTCCCATTCGCCACCCCCAAAGTGGGCTGCGTTTTGTCGGCAGGATTGCCAACGTCGTTATAGTGCAGGAACTTGGCTATCCTCGCAAGAGTCAGCGAACCGATTTTCGCGAGCAGTCGTTTGGGCAGCGTGGGCTCGGCCAGCTTATGAACCGCAAGAACGGCCGGACCCTTTCGGATCCGGCCGCCGTCGTCAGTTAGCCGAGACGCTTGCAGTGGGGGTCTGACAAACTTTTGATGAAGGCACTCGCCTCTCGGAGTTGGGGTTCGTTGCAGTCAGGCGGCGAGCACACGTCGTCGGAGCAGCGCGAAGCCGGCCCGACCGTACATCGTGCGCTTGATGAGCTTGAGCCGGTTCACCTGGCCTTCGA
>PLEG01000274.1 GCA_003136975.1 Gemmatimonadota bacterium
AATGAATCCACTCGATAATTCTGCTATCGCGGATACCGTCGCGGCGGTCTTTCGCAGCCGCCCTTTCGTCGCTCACGACACGGTGTCCATCGGCCAGCTTATCACCGAGTGGATCTGGAATATCATCCTCCGGATATTCGGCTTCACAGTGCACCATCCTGCGGTTGGGTTCGTAATCAGACTGGCGCTGGGAGCAATTCTGCTCATCATTTTGGTCCGGATCGCGTATGGACTCTTCGTCCGTTACTCGCCCTCCTCAATTGGAAGACAGCGCTTTGACGTCAGCCGCGGTACGGATTGGTGGAGCACGGCTCAGGATCTTGCCTCGCACGACGACTACACCGCTGCAGCCCATGCTCTCTATCTGGCGCTCCTCGGAGCCGCCGCGCGCCGTGGCTTGGTGTCACTCCACGAATCGAAGACTACTGGTGATTACCTGCGTGAGCTTCGCCGAAAGCCCAGCGCGATTGATCTGTCCCGGTTCACCGACTTCACGCGTTCCTATGAAACCGTGATCTACGGGATCGGTACCTGCGACCAGGTACGCTACACACGCCTCAACGCGCTCGCCGGAGACATCCTTGGGCTCCAACCGCCCATTAGCGGTGCCCGATCATGACTCAGCCAACCCGGGACACGACAATCGCCACTGGAGCCAGCGCTGGAGCCAGAACTGGTGCAATCACACCAGTTCGAATTCTTTCGGTAGTAGCGTTGCTCCTGATTCTCTTCATCATTTTTGCGCCCCAACCACGCTCGGATGTTGGGACGATGTACAGCTCGTACGCCGCTGGTACCGGCGGTACGCGTGCGCTTTATGACGTGCTCGGACGCCTCGGATTCGCCATGAGCCGGAACGAAAAGCCCCTTACTTCGCCGCCGGACACTGTTTCCACATATGCGCTCATCGCACCGGCTCAGCCACTGACGAGCGTCGAGGAAGCGCGACTTCTTGGTGCCGTGCGCCACGGCGCGATACTCGTCTTCACGGCGGACAACGAGGCGCTTGCTGATTCACTCGGCTTCGAGCTTTCACCTCCAACCGATGGCTTTTATTCGCTGAGGATGACGACCGTAGCCGGCGGCAATCCTACTGAGCCGTACACATCGCCCGATCCGCTCACTGTGTTTCGAGCTACCCTGCCAATCAGTGTCACGGTCACGTCCAAGTCCGAATCGGGCAACCAGGCATTCCTCTGGCTCGATCCGTCAATTCGCGGGCCTGCAGTCGAGAAGCCACCCCAGGTGGATTCAATTCAACGGCCAACCCTCGTACTCGGCCATCAATTCGGACGCGGTTACGCAATAGCTGTCGCACCAGCGGAGATAGCGACGAACCAGGCTCTCCGTCAGCCACGAGTCGCAATTGCAATCGTACGCGCGATTCAATTCGCAAACTCTGCGGCGAGTCAACGGTCTCGCTCAAACGTGGTGACCTTCGACGAATATCACCACGGCTTCGGAACCCACGCCGATATGGTCGCCGCCGTAGAGTACGCCCTCACGGAGACGCCAGTTGGTCGTATGACGATCGAGATAATCGCCGCGGCGCTTGTCCTTCTCCTTGCCTTTGGGGTCAGGTCCCTTGCACCGGTATCGATACCACCGGTATCGCGTCGCTCACCGCTCGAGCACGTTGGTGCTCTCGCTCACGCCTATGCCCAGGTTAATGCACGCACCCTCGGAACCAATCGATTAATTCGGGGCCTTAGACGCAGGCACCCACTCGGCCTGCCAAGATCACTGCCAGATTCAGAGTATCTGTCAACACTGCGCTACCGAATTCCAACGGTTTCGGCAGACGTTGATCGCATCTCTGCCACACTTGCACCAAATTCACCCGATTCATCAGACCACTTCGCCACCATCGGCGCAGCGGTCGCGAACATCGAGAGGGCATTTCAAGAGTGACCGACCTCACCGCTACATCGAGCACACTTCAGCGCATTCGCGAAACCGTCTCCACACGCGTGCTCGGCCAGGAAGAAGTGATCGATCAGATCCTCGCCGCCTTCATCGCCCGCGGACATGTTCTGCTGGAAGGCGTGCCTGGCACCGCAAAGACGTTGTTGATTCGCGTACTCGCCGGCGCATTAGATGTGCGTTTCGGGCGCGTGCAATTCACGCCTGACCTCATGCCATCGGACGTCTCCGGAGTAAGCGTGTACCAGGAATCGTCGCGCGCCTTCGAGTTTCGCCCTGGACCGATATTCACCGATCTTCTACTGGCGGACGAGATCAATCGCGCCCCCGCAAAGACGCAATCGGCACTACTGGAAGCGATGCAGGAGCGTCAGGTTACCGTTGATGGTGTAACGCATCCACTCGGCGATCTGTTCAGCGTATTTGCTACGCAGAACCCCGTGGAATACGAAGGGACGTATCCGCTTCCAGAAGCACAGCTTGATCGTTTCCTCGTCAACGTACGCATCGACTATCCATCCAGGAGCGCCGAGTTGGCAATGTTGGCCAATTATTCGGAAGGCTTCGACGCCGAGCGCACGAGCACGTTCATGCCGACACCGGTAGTAACCAAGGAAGAAGTAGCTCAATTGCGCGAGATGACCGACAGTGTGAATGTGACAGTCGAAGTACGCGAATACATCGCCGACATAGTGCGCGCAACACGCGAAGATACATCATTCACACTCGGTGCTTCCCCGCGTGCTGCCGTGGCGCTATTCCGGATTGCGCGCGCTGCCGCACTCGTGGCTGGTCGCGATTTCGCCACGCCGGACGACGTGAAGCAACACGCCTTGCCGGTATTGCGCCATCGCGTATTGCTCGCCCCCGAGCTTCAGGTGGAAGGCCGTTCGGCTGATGATGTGATCTCCGCCATCCTCGCGCGTGTGCCAGCACCTCAGTGAGCACTCGTAATATCCGCCCGATTCCATTTCCGCCCCGGTGACACCGTCGCGGGTGTTACGTCGCGTCACCACACCGTTTCGCGCCATTGCGCGTTACGCACCCACACCACGCCTTGCAGCCGTGGTAGTTCTCGCTGCACCAATCTGGATCTTTTCTTCTGGCACAACAGGTCAGGTTGTCGCGACTGCAGTGGTCGCACTGATTGTCATTGCGGCGCTCGCGGATGCGTTGAGAATCCCTGGCGCGCGCTACATCGAGCTTGGGCGCGTCTTTCCGACAAGCATCGGAGTCGGCGATACAAAGGACGCGGAATACGAAATCACGTCTTCATGGCACAGACAACTGCGCGTCACCGTCACCCAGCAGTTACCATCGTCGCTCACATCGAGCGCTCTTCCAACACGGACATCACCTCTCGAGCCGAATCAACTACACTCTATTCCAATAACGATTACAGGACGTGTCAGGGGCACGCTTCCTCTTGGCCCGGTCGCACTCACTATCATGGGCACATGGAAACTGATACGGCGTTCGGTGA
>PLEG01000131.1 GCA_003136975.1 Gemmatimonadota bacterium
CGGGGATCTTCATCGTCTTCCGAAGCGTTTCCTCTATGTAGAAACAGTCAGGCGCCCGGATGTCCTCGAGATTTATGCCGCCGACTGTGGGTTCCAGGAGCTGGCAGAAACGAATGACGTCGTCGGGATTTTCCGACCCCACCTCGAGGTCGAATACGTCGATGTCAGCGAACTGCTTGAAGAGATTCGCCTTGCCTTCCATCACCGGCTTGCCGGCGAGGGCGCCGATGTTGCCGAGTCCGAGGACAGCCGTCCCGTTGGAAACGACCGCGACGAGGTTTCCCCTGGCGGTGTAGCGCCAGGCATCCTCGGGATTCTTCGCGATCTCAAGGCAGGGCTCCGCCACGCCGGGAGTGTAGGCCAGTGAGAGATCGCGCTGGTTGTTTAGCGGCTTTGTGGGTACGACGGCGATTTTTCCGGGGCGGCCGGAACTGTGATATTCGAGAGCGTCTTGTCGTTTCATCTAAGATTCCAAAGATCGCACGCTGGGTGCCTACGGCGCCACCCTGCGCGGATTTTGGATCCGGTCCGGCCCAAGTCAGTGACCCGGCGAGCGTTTTGGCCACTGGTGCGTAATACGGGTGCAGATGTACGATTAGAACGGATGCTCAGACCGAATTCACGAATTCGACGTACCAGGCGGTTGGGATGGCGGCTCGCAGCGATGCTCGCCATTCTCGCCCAGTGCTGGATCGCGGCAGCTCCCCTCTCGGATAGCCGCGGATTTGGGCTGTCCGCACACGTCGAGGCGGCGGGCAATCACCGCGGGCACTTCACGCACGATGCCGCGTCATGCGCGGCCTGCTCGGTATTGTCGCTCCACGTACTGGCCTCGCATCCGGGAGTGGTTCCGACTCCCCCGGGTCGGCCCCGCATCAGGGTCGTCTCCGACGTGGCGAAGTGGGTCGAGCCGCCGTCCGTACATTCCGGCCAGCCGAGAGCCCCTCCCTCGTACGTGTAGCCCCGCCAATGGCCCGGATGCATTCTGCACGCGGGCGCGTGATGGCGGTGTCAACGTAACTAGAGAGACAGCATGCCTTTCGCCCGTTGGATGGCGGCGCTCGCACTTTGTGTGAGCACGGCGTCCGCCCAGCAACAACAGCCGCAAAGATCCGATACCCTTCTTCTCACCCGTGCCGCCGCTATCCAGCTTGCGTTGGAGCGCAATCCGCAGCTTGATGTTGCGCGCGAGCAGATCGCGGAATTGCGGGCCGCCAAGGTTCAGGCGGTCGCGATCCCGGATCCCTCGGTAACGGCGTCGCTGGATCAACAGCCGGGATTCTTCAGATCTTCGGCGTCGGGCCAGAAGAACATCGGCGCGGCGCTTCAAGTCCCGTTTCCGGACAAATTCCGCCTTCGTGGCGACGTCGCTGCGGCTGATGTGAAGAGTGCCCAGGCTAACTACGCCGCGCTTCAGCGCCAGTTGGCGGCGCTCACGGCGGAGCAGTACGACTCGCTGCTCGTCTCGCTTCGGCACCGGTCGGATCTGACGGAAGCGCAGACTCTCGCCAATGATTTCCTCAAACGTACCCAGGCTCGCTTTGACGCGGGTACGGCACCGCGGCTGGACGTGATCAAGGCGCAGGTGGATGTGGCTGGCGCTACCAATGATCTGATATCGAACGAGCGCGCGATCGCCAACGCATCATCGGGCCTCAATCGTTTCATTGGCCGGCCGCTCGGCGCGCCAATCGTCGCGACTGATTCGCTGGGAGTGCCGCCGATGCTTCCTTCCGTTGAAACGCTTGAGGCACAGGCGCTCGACGCCCGCCCCGAACTGGCCGCACTGATGGCGCAGCGGAACGGTGCACACTCCGCGACGACGCTGGCGAGAGAGTTCTGGCTTCCTGATCTCACGCTCGGCGTCTCGCGTGACGTTACCGGGAACAGCGGACCGGGTGTCTTCTCGACAGGTCTTGCGTTTCCGCTACCGCTGTTCTTCTGGCAGCACACGCGCGGAGAGGTGAGTCAGTCGCAGCATCGCGAACGGGAGCTTGCCGCTTCGTATCGCGATCTCGAAGCGGGAGTTGGGCAGGATGTGCGGAACGCATACGCCGCGGCCAGCACCGCATTGCGGCAAGCCATTTACATCCGGGACCAACTGCTTCCGTCAGCGCGCGAAGCGTATCGATCGACCGCGGCGAGTTATGCCATTGGTGGATCGTCCGCATTTGAAGTGATCGACGCACGCCGTACGCTGCTGGCGGCTGAGAGCCAGTATGCTGATGCACTTGCCGCGGCCAACACATCAAGATCCGACCTGGAGCGCGCTGTAAGCGTTCCGCTCGACACCATCGTTTCCGGAACGAATCCATGAACATGAGCATGAAGTCACTTTGTTTGATTGTCGGAATCCTGCTCGTCTCCGCTTGCGGAAAGTCGGGCGATTCAGCAGATGCCGCTGCCGCATCGGCCAAACCGTCGAATCTCACGCTGACTCCTGCGCAGCAGGCGCGGATTCACATGGACACCGTTGCGCCCGCGCAGTTTACCCCGAGCGTTGTGACCACGGGAACTGTCGCGTTCAACGGGGACCGATCGACGCAGGTTCTATCACCTGTGTCGGGACCGGTTACTCAATTGCTCGTGCAGCCAGGAACATCGGTGTCGCGCGGCGCGGCACTGGCAACGGTTTCGTCGCCGGATTTCGCAGCCGCCATCGGCGGCTATCGGAAGACCGTCGCTACCGCGACGAATTTGCAACGTATCGCCGATCAGGACGCACAACTGTTCAAGACGGACGCAATGTCACGACGCGACATGGAACAGGCGCAGACTGACGCAGCGGCCGCCGTCGCTGATCGGGAGTCCGCGCTCGAGCAGATTCGCTCGCTCGGAATCAATCCGTCAGCGCTTGCAGGAAGTGGAGCAAGCGGCATGGTATCAAACATTCCGGGGGTCATTCGCGCTCCGATCTCAGGGACTGTTGTCGAGCGCCTCATCACACCGGGCCAACTACTCCAGGCCGGTACGACTCCGGCGTTCACTATCGCAGATCTCTCCACCGTATGGGTGATGGCGAGCGTGTTCGAGGCTGATCTTGCATCGGTGCACAAAGGCGAGCACGTATCGGTAACCAGCGACGTCAGCCCCACGCCGTTCGATGGCACGGTTGACTACGTCGGCGCATTGGTGGACCCTGCCACGCGCGCGACATCGGTGCGATTGGTTGTGCGGAATCGTAGCGACCTTCTCAAGCGCGACATGTACGTGAACGTTGCGATTCACAACGAGACGCAGCGAAGCGGCATTCTCGTGCCGACCGATGCGGTATTGCGTGACGACGAAAATCTGCCGTTCGTGTTCGTCGCGTCCGGAGCCGGATCGGCGACACAGTACACGCGACGTAGGGTAGTTCTCGGCGCGCGAGTGGGGGACAGATACGAGATTACGTCGGGGCTGAACGCGGGTGATATCGTGGTTGCGCAGGGCGCACTGTTCCTGCAGTTCGCGGAGAGCCTGTGACGCCTTCTGAGCCGAATGAACCACCGGAGTTGCCGCACACACCCGGATCGCGTGATTCGGAGGGCGTGACACCTCGTGGCGAACGGACAGACTCACCCGGAGTGGATGAGCAATCGTTCGTGAATCGCGTGGTCGCAGTGTCGCTCGGACAGCCAATCCTCACCGGTGTCCTGGCGCTGGCGTTGATCGGTGTTGGTGCGTGGTCATTCTCGCGGCTGCCGGTGGACGCGTATCCCGATATCTCGCCGCCCATGGTGGAGATCATCGCGCAGTGGCCCGGCCACGCGGCCGAAGAGGTAGAGCGTCTCATAACTGTCCCGGTTGAAGCCGGCATGAATGGCACGCCGAACCTGAGCGTGATGCGGTCGATCTCGCTGTATGGGCTGTCCGATGTGAGAATGACGTTCGAGGACGGCACTGACACGTACTTCGCGCGGCAACAGGTATTCGAGCGCATCCCGGATATCTCGCTTCCGAACGGAGTTACACCGTCAGTGGCCCCCATGGCATCGCCCTCGGGGCTCGTGTATCGGTACGTGGTGCAGAGCACGGATCGCTCGCCGATGGAGCTCAAGA
>PLEG01000207.1 GCA_003136975.1 Gemmatimonadota bacterium
CGGATCGTGCCGGGCGGCTCCGCGATTCGCCGCGGTGCGTACGTCGCGAGCGGAGTGGTGTGCATGCCGCCGAGTTATGTCAACGTCGGTGCGTACGTCGGCACTGGTAGCATGATCGATTCACACGCACTCGTTGGTTCCTGCGCGCAGGTTGGCGAAAGGGTTCACCTCAGCGACGCCGCACAGCTCGGCGGCGTGCTGGAGCCGATCAACGCGGCTCCAGTGGTGATCGAGGACGAAGTGGTTGTCGGTGGCAACTGCGGCGTGTACGAAGGCACCGTCGTGCGGCGGAGAGCCGTGCTTGGTGCGGGCGTCGTTCTAACGCGTAGCACTCCGGTATTCGATCTCGTGAACGAAGTGGTGTATCGCGCGTCACCCGGCCATCCGCTCATCATTCCTGCTGGCGCGGTGGTGATTCCCGGCGCCCGGCGTATCTCCGCCGCCTGGGCGACTGAGATGAATCTGTCGCTCGTTACCCCGATTATCGTCAAGTACCGCGATGAGCGTACCGATGCGGCAACTGCGCTGGAAGAGTCGCTCCGATGACGAACGTCGCGTCCGTTCGCGGGACGGTTCGAGTGCCCGGCGACAAGTCCATCTCGCACCGCAGTCTGATCCTTGCCGCGCTTTCCGATGGCACCAGTGCCATCAGCGGCCTGCTTCGATCCGCCGACGTGGAGAGCACTGCGGCAGTCCTCACTGCGCTTGGCGTGAGGATCGAATCAGGTGGCGACATCGTCACTGTGCACGGACGCGGACTTCGCGGCCTGCTCATCCCGAAACGTCCGCTCGATTGCGGTAACAGTGGAACCACTGCGCGCCTGATGTCCGGCATACTCGCCGCACATCCGTTCGACAGCACGCTCACCGGCGACGCAAGTCTCAGCCGTCGTCCAATGCGTCGCGCAACGGAGCCGCTCGAGCAGATGGGCGCGCACTTCACGTTCGAAGGCAGCGACGACGGTCTGCCGCTCACGATCCACGGCGGAACGCTTGCCAGTATCGGCTGGAACAGTCGGACGTCGAGTGCACAGATCAAGAGCGCAATCCTCCTCGCTGCGCTGAATGCACAGGTTGGCGCCAGCGTAACGGAGCCGCGCCGCTCGCGCGATCACACCGAGCGGATGCTCGCCGCACGTGGCGTCTCCGTTGTCGTGGATGGTAACTCTATATCGATAGGCGCCGCGCGATCGATGCCGGCCATGGACACGCATGTCCCGGGTGATCCGTCGTCCGCCGCATTCTTCGTGGCGCTCGCTGCGCTGTTTCCGGGGCGGACCATCGAGTTGCCTGGCGTATGCGTCAATCCCACTCGCACTGGATTCCTCGACGTAATCCAGCGGATGGGTGCGCGGGTCGCGATCGACGACGCCACAGACGCCGGAGGCGAGCCCACAGCCACGATCCGCGCGACCGGAAGCGATTCGTTGCACGCGGTCACCGTTGGCGCGGACGAGGTTCCATCGATGATCGATGAGATTCCGATGCTCGCCTGTCTCGCGGCTCGCGCGCAGGGCGAAACCGTGATAACCGGCGCCAGCGAACTGCGCGTGAAGGAGAGCGATCGCATCTCCGCCGTTGTCCGGAACCTCCAGGCTATCGGAGTCGAGGCGGAGGAGCTACCGGACGGCATGACCATTCGCGGATCCCGAGCGCCGCTCTCCGGAAATATCGAAACACACGGCGATCACCGTCTCGCCATGGCCTTCGGCGTGCTCGGCGCGGTCCCCGGCAACTCAATAGACATCGCGACGCCAGACTGTGTTGCGGTGTCATATCCCGCTTTCTGGAGTGACCTGCGGCGTGTCGCGTACTAGCGTGGTGATCGCGATCGACGGCCCGGCCGCTTCGGGCAAGTCGTCGACCGCGGCCTGGGTGGCGCGCGAGCTTGGCTTTCAACATCTGGACTCCGGACTGCTGTACCGGGCTGAGACCTCGCGCAGGCTCGGAATCGCCGACCTCCGGTCGCCCGAAGTCACGGCAGCGGTCTCGGAAGTTGCCCAGATACCAGAGGTTCGCGCCGCTGTCAACGCCGAGCTCCGCCGTATCGCCGAGACCGAGAACGTAGTTGTGGATGGGCGCGACATTGGGAGTTTTGTCTTCCCGGATGCCCAGCTCAAGATCTTTTTGGTTGCCGACCCATGGGAGCGGGCGCGCCGCAGGTTGCACCAGCGATTGGGCCGGCCAGCCGCCGACGACGAGATCGCGCAAGAGACCCGGCTCCTCGTCGAGCGAGACGCAAGCGACGCGACCAATACGCTTCAGGCGCGCGATGCGGTGCTCATCGACACGACGTACCTGACGCAGGAAGAGCAGGTTCAGCGGATAGTTGCGCTGGCGCAGAAGGTGTAGGGACCGCACCGCGGAGTCCCCGAAACACCCGTACTCACAGAGTTGCTTTCTGGCATTATATGAGTAGATTTCCTTCACGCCCCGCTCCTTGGAGGCGTTTTCAAATGTGGGGTGGTCCCCCGCATTTTTTTATTCATAGAGGTCAGTCAGAAATCACATGAACCCTGCTTTGCAAGACGTTGTGGTACAAGCGATTGCACCATTAGGGTTTGATCTTTTTAGTGTCCAGCAACGGGGTACCAGAAGTCGTTCCTTGCTCGAGATCAGGATCACTCGGCGGGACGGCGAAGGTATCACCGCCGGAGATTGCGCTCGCGCGTCTCGGGCCATCGAGGAACGTCTCGATGCTGATAAGTCGCTGGGTGAGTTCTATACGCTCGAAGTGTCGTCGCCAGGGATTCGCGACGACGCTGAAATCAACTGGAAGAGGTAGGTACCATGGCAGTTGAATCTGGGAACATCCTGACGGCGATACGCGAGCTCACGAACTCCAAATCAATGGATAGTGCGGAGCTGCGCGATCTTCTGCAGGACGGTATCCTCGCCGCGCTCGCAAAGAAGCATGGCGGTCCGGTGCAGGCCGAAGTAGACATCGACGAGGAGCGTGGTGCAATTCGCATCGTGCTGCTCAAGACCGTCGTGGAAAAAGTCGAGGACGCTGCCCGAGAGATATCGCTTGAGGAAGCGCGCTTCGAAGATCCTGAATTCCAGGTCGGCGACGTGATGGAGATCCCGACCGACTTCGCTGAATTCGGTCGTTCTGCCGTGCAGGCGGCCAAGCAGCGAATTCTTCAACGCGTCCGCGAAGGCGAGCGCTCCAAGATTCGTGACGAGTTCACGTCGCGCGTTGGCGAGCTGCTCAGCGGTGAGGTGCAGCAGATCGAGCGCGGTAAGCTCGTCATCATGCTCAACCGCTTCCGCGAAGCCGAAGCCGTGATGCCGTACCGCGAGCAGAATCATCGAGAGCACTATCATCAGGGCGAGCCGATCCGCGCAGTGCTCAAGAAGGTCGAGGAGACCCCCAAGGGCCCGCGTCTCGTACTCAGCCGCGCCGATGGTCTCTTCGTCCAGGCGTTGTTCAAGCTCGAAGTTCCGGAGATCCAGGCTGGCACTGTTGAGATTCGCTCGGTAGCACGCGAAGTCGGCAGCCGCACCAAGATTGCGGTCTTCTCGCGTGATGAAGCAGTTGATCCAGTTGGTGCTTGTGTGGGTGTGAAGGGTGCACGCGTGCAGGCGGTCGTCAACGAGCTCAGCGGCGAGCGCATCGACATCGTTCCATGGTCCGGCGATCCGGAACGTTTCGCGCGACTGGCGCTTGCACCCGCGAAGGTTGCGCGCGTGTTCAGCGATGCTGTAACGCGCACGATTCAGGCGATCGTGGACGAGGACCAGCTCTCGCTGGCAATTGGCAAGAACGGACAGAACGTCCGCCTCGCCTCAGAGTTGACCGAGTGGAAGATCGATCTCTATTCCAGTCGCGAGTGGATGGAGCGCGCGGCAGATACGCTGCCGTTCGCGCCGCTCGAGGATCAGGTCAACACAACAAATCCGAAGCTTGCGGACATCGAGGGATTGCCGCCGGCGACGGTCGCGATTCTGGAGAACGCGGGCTACCATCGTCTCGATGACATTCTCGATCTCGAGCGCGAGGATTTCGTCAAGCTCGCTGGCATCATGAAGGACGATGCCGACAAGCTGATGGCGATAATTGACGAGCTGACCACCGACGCGCCTGATGAGGACGCGCCGGCGGCGACAGCTGGAACGGACGAACCGGCGACGCCTCAAGCGGAGCCGCCGGCTGCGTCATGACGGAACGCGGTGACGCGGTGCTGCGTTTGATCGGTCTCGGTTTGCGCGGCCGGTTAGTCGCGGTTGGTGTCGACAGGACGAGGGAAGCGGCGTTCAAGGGGACGCTTCGGTTGGCGATAGTTGCCTCCGATGCGTCACCGAATAGCCGGGACAAGATCGTTCCGCTCCTCACAGGGCGCGGTGTTACTATGATTGAAACGGCCTCTGCTGACGAGCTCGGCAGGGTCGTTGGACGCGCGGCGACGGCTGTCGTCGGTGTCCTGGATGTGAAGTTGGCGCGCGGCGTGAGAGCCGCGCACAGGGGACAGGGAGAAACTGGGTGAGTAAGCTGCGTGTAACGGACATGGCGGGTGAATTCGGAATTGCCGCTGACGAGGTGATCAATATCCTGCGTCAGATGGACATCCCGGTGCGCAGTCACGTGAGTCCGCTAACAGATGATCAGGTCGCACGCGTTCGTGCGCGTTGGGAGCGTGAAAAGCGCGCCCGATCCGCCGCGCCTGCACCTGCCGCTGGAGCGCGCCGTCGGCGCGGCTCTGCAGCGCCGACCGAAGTGCCGGCGCCCGAGCCCGAGCCAGCACCGGCGGTCAGACGTCGGCGTGCGGCCGAAGTAGTTCCGGAGCCGGAAGCGGTACAAGTCGCCCCTGAAGTGATAGCTGCTCCTCCTGTCGCGGAACCCGTACGGGCTCCAGCGCCAGTCGAGCAACCCATTGCTGCGGAGCCAGTTCGCGCTCGCCGTCCAGCTCCAGTCGTTGCGGCAGCCGCGCCGACAGCGCCGACAGCGCCAGTCGCGCATGCGGAGAAATCGGCGGAGCCGGCCAGTCCGGCCAGTCCGGCCAGCCCGGCCACGCCCGTCGCACCAATAAGTGCGGTCGCACCGGCTAGTCCGGCCAGTCCGGCAGCGCCGGCCACCCAGGTTGCCGCAGAGGCAGCGGTAGCGCCACAGGCCGAGAAGCCCGCACCGCCGCCGCCAGTTACTCCGCGAGCCGAGCTTCAGACCGCCCATTCAGCACCAATGCCGCGTCCGGCGTCGGCACGACCAGACCGGCCGCGCCCAACACCGTTGCCGCCGCTTCAGCCGCGTGCGAGCGCGACGCCTCCGCGTCCACTCACACCCGGTGGGCCGCGTCCGCGGCCAGGCAGCTCGAGCAATCAGCGTCAGGGGTCGGGATTATCCAGCCCGCGCCCAACCGCGTCGGCAGCATCGACGGCCGTTCCCGGAACGCCGTCGCGTGAGAGTCGTCCGCGTCCAACAGGCGATCGCGCTCCTGCACGTCAGGACGATCGCTCGCGTGGTCGCGGTCGCGGCCGTCGCGTAGATCAGGAAGCGGTATCGGCCAACATCTTCAAGACCATGACGTCCATGCGCGGCAGTTCGCGCAAGGGTGCGCCGCGTCGCGATGAGCCTGTATCGCGCGAGGAAGTGGAGGCGCAGCGTAAAGCCGCGGTTGAGAAAGAGCGGAAAACTGTGCGCGTCAATGAGTTCGTTACGGTGGCGGAGCTCGCTCAACAGCTCAAGGTTCCCGGAACTCAGATTGTTGCATTCGCATTCAAGAATCTTGGCCTCATGGTCTCGATCAATCAGCGACTCGACTTTGGTCAGATCGAGTTGATCGCTGGTGAGTTCGGCTTCCAGGCGGTACTTGAGGATGAGTATGCGGCGGACACCGAATCACTGCTTGAGAAGGACGTACCGGAAGATCTCATTCCGCGTCCTCCCGTCATCACGATCATGGGTCACGTCGATCATGGTAAGACGTCGCTGCTCGATTATATCCGCAAGGCGCACGTCGTTGCCGGCGAATCAGGTGGAATCACGCAGCACATCGGTGCGTATCACGTGTCGCTTCCTGGCGGTCGCGCGATAACGTTCCTCGATACTCCTGGTCACCAGGCATTCACAGCAATGCGCGCACGCGGTGCACAGGTAACGGATATCGTAGTCCTCGTCGTTGCGGCTGACGATCAGGTGATGCCTCAGACGATCGAAGCAATCTCGCACGCCAAGAATGCCGGCGTGCCGATGATTGTGGCGATTAATAAAATCGACCTTCCTGGTGCGAATCCAATGAAGGTCAAGCAGGATCTGCTGCAGCACGGCGTGGTTCTGGAAGAGTTCGGCGGTACTACACTGGCGAGCGAAATCTCGGCGAAGACCGGTGAGAACATACCGGCCCTTCTCGATCAGCTTGCGCTGCAGGCTGAAATTCTGGATCTCAAGGCCAACCCCGAGCGCCGCGCAGTTGGCTCGGTCATCGAAGCGCAGTTGGATCCTGGTAAGGGTCCGGTCGCGACGGTGCTCGTACAGAACGGCACGCTTCACGTCGGAGATGATTTCATCTGCGGCATGTACTCGGGTCGCGTGCGCGCGCTGCTGGATGAGCGCGGCCGCAATCAGAAGAGCGCCGGTCCAGCGATGCCGATCCAGGTGCTGGGCATCGGCGGCGTTCCAATGGCCGGCGATCAGTTCCTCGCAGTCGAGGATGCGACAGCGTCGCGTGAGATTGCGCAGCGTCGCCAGCGCCTTGATCGTGAGGCGCGTAGCCGTCGTACAATGAAGGGGGCGGTGTCGCTCGAAGACTTCATGTCGCAGACCGCGCCTGGTCAGGCGCGCGCTCTTCGCATAGTCATCAAGGCAGATCAGGGCGGTCCGGCGGAAGCACTCGCCGACGCACTGGGTCAGCTCTCAACATCGGAAGTCACGGTCGAGGTAATTCACCGCGGTGTCGGTGCTATTACCGAGAGCGACATCCTGCTCGCGCGTGCTGCCGGCGCGATCATTATCGGCTTCCACGTTCGCCCGGATAACAACGCGCGCAATGCGGCAGAGCGCGAGGGCGTCGAGATCAAGCTGTACAAGATCATCTACGAAGCCGTCGAGGACGTAAAACTCGCACTCGAAGGAATGCTTCGCCCCGAAGAGCGCGAAGTCGTGCTCGGCGACGCCCAGGTCCGCGAGGTCTTCAAGGTCTCACGCATCGGTGTCATCGCGGGTTGCAGCGTCCGCAACGGGATCATCAATCGCGCGGGCCGGGTTCGTGTCATCCGCGATGGCGTGGAGATATACGACGGCATCATCGGATCGCTGCGTCGCTTCAAGGACGACGTTAAGGAAGTCCGCGAAGGCTTCGAATGCGGTATCGGCGTCGAGAATTTCAACGACATCAAGGTCGGCGACATTATCGAGTGCTACAACAAGGAACAAGTCGCGCGCACGCTTGCGTCCAGCGCGGCGGCATCGTGAGGTCAGGCAATGCCTCGCGACAATCGCCGCGCTGAGCGCGTTTCAGCCGCCATACGTGAGGAGATTGCATCCTACCTCACGAGCGGATCACGCGACTCTCGCATCGCCGGGATGGTCACGGTTACCGGCGTGGATGTCACGTCGGATCTGCGCCGCGCCCGTGTATATGTGAGTGTGATGGATGCCGATGGAACCGATCCCGTCGCCATTCTGAATCAGGTTGGTCACCGGTTGCGCGGCGAGATTGGCCGCGCGCTCCGGTTGCGACTCGCGCCCGAGCTCGACTTTCAAATCGATGAGACTGCCGCAAAGGCGTCACGCATCGAGTCGCTCCTCGCGCAGATAAAGGCGGAAGACTCAAGCCGTGAACGGTGACGCGAGCGGCGTCTCCGGTCTCCTGCTCGTCGACAAGCCAGCTGGTATCACGTCGCACGATGTCGTGGACGTCACACGCCGTGCCTACAGCGAGCGCAGCATCGGTCACCTCGGCACTCTCGACCCCTTCGCAACCGGGCTACTCGTCCTTTTGCTGGGTCGTGCAACCCGGCTCGCCAGCTTCATAGAGAACGAGCCGAAAGTGTACGACGCGACAATTCGCTTTGGCGAAGAGACCGACACCGGCGATCCGACGGGCGACGTCATACGCACGGCCGCACTCCCATCGCGACAGGCGGTCCTCGACGCGATCCCGTCGCTCACCGGCGACATTCAGCAAGTACCGCCGGAATTCTCGGCGAAGAAAGTGTTGGGCGCTCCAGCATATCGCGCCGCGCGCGCGGGCGAGACGGTCGTTCTTGCGGCAGCGCCCGTCACAGTCCACGAATGGCGTATCGCGTCCGTAAGTGACGACGAGCTGAACGTGTCCATCACGTGCGGCGGCGGAACGTACATCCGCGCCCTCGCACGCGATCTGGGGCGAGCCTGCGGAAGCGCGGCGCATCTGACGTCGTTGCGTCGCACACGAAGCGGCGAATTCGACGTGCTCGATGCGGCGACAATCGACGACCTGCGTTCCACGCCCCTCCCTCGTGTTCGCCCGCTCAGGATCGTCGCGGAGTGAGTGCCGCCCGCATCATTCGCGACGGTGCGCATCTGCCGCCCGAAGTACAGGGTGCCGCGGTAACTGTCGGCACCTTCGATGGCGTCCATCGCGGCCACCTCGACCTCATCTCGCGGCTCGTCGCTGGCGCTGCTGAAAATGGATTGCACAGCGTCGCCATTACCTTCGAGCCGCACCCGCTCGATGTTGTCAATCCCGCTGCGGCGCCCCCGCTCCTCACAGTCGGTGATGAGAAGCTGGATGTTCTCGCCGAGACGGGCCTCGACCATGTAGTCGTGCTCGCGTTCACGCACGAGCTTGCCGCGCTCAGCGCAACGGAGTTCGTGGATCAGGTGCTGCTCGATAGCTTCCGCATGCGTCACCTGCTCATAGGTCACGATCACGGATTCGGTCGCGAGCGGGCGGGCAACGCAGCCGTCCTCCAGTCCCTCGGTGCGTCACGCGGGTTCAGCGTTGGTGTTGTCGAACCCGTAGCCGCTGAGGATGGACGATGGGTTTCTTCGACGGCTATCAGGCGAGCGGTGGCGGGCGGCGACCTTCCTCGCGCAGCCGAGCTGTTGGGCAGGCCGTATTCGATCAGCGGAGTGGTGGTGCCAGGCGCGGCACGCGGGCGCGCCCTTGGTTTTCCGACGCTCAACCTGTCACAGCCATCTCCTCGGAAGCTATTGCCGCCAGACGGCGTCTATGCGGTCCGCGTCAAAACCGATCGGGGGATTTTCGGCGGGATGATGAACCTCGGTCCGCGCCCGACATTTGGGGAGCACGACCGGTCGATCGAGGCGTATTTGTTCGATGTATCCGGCGATTTTTATGGACAGGCTGTACGGCTGGACGTCCTGAAGCGCCTGCGGGACACGCGTGCTTTCGAGTCACCCGACGCGTTGGTGCAACAGATCAGGCTGGATGAGTCCGATGCCAGGTCCGCGTTGACCGTGGCCTCGTCTCGAAGTAACCTTAAGGGCTAAACCCGATATTCATGTCTCTCAAATACCGCATCGCCATCATCTTCGCGTTGATCGCGGCCTCGGTCTGGGCGCTTTTCCCGCGCACCACGACCGAGCGCGTCAAGCGCAATGGTGTCTACGTCGTCGATACCGTCCAGCGCGTGCCGCTCAAGCGCGGCCTCGACCTTCAAGGTGGAATGCACCTGGCTCTCGAAGTCGATGAGTCCAAAGGTGCGATCGCCAACAAGGGCGAGGCAATCGATCGCGCGCTCAAGGTGGTTCGCACGCGAATCGATCAGTTCGGTGTATCCGAGCCGCTCGTGCAGAAGGAGGGCACCGACCGAATCATCGTCGAGCTCCCGGGAATCGATGACCCGCAACGTGCGATGGACGTGGTTCAGAAATCTGCCTTCCTTCAGTTCGAGATCACCGACAAGACCGGTGCGCTCGAAAAAGCGCTTCCACGTCTCGACGCCGCGGTAAAGGGGCTTGCGACAACGGCCGGTGCCGCACCGAACGCGACAGTAACTGCTCCAGCCGATAGTGCGAAGACAGCATTGCAGGGCCTCTTCGCCAAGGATACCTCGAAAAAAACGCCCGCTGATTCGACCAAAAAGGACACCGCAGCGGTAACAGGCGGCGCGTTCTCCAAGCTCGTTCAACAGGGTCAGATGCCGGGCGAATACTACGTCGCCCAGAGCGACGTTCCGACGCTACAGCGCTATCTGTCCAACGCATCCGTGCAGGGCGCGATTCCGCCGGGCAAGGTTATTCGCTGGTCCAGTGACACCACATCGCTCGGCTCACGCACGTATCGCGCGATGTATGTGTTGGATGCGCGGCCGATCATTACTGGTGAGTATCTGACGGACGCGAAGCCCAGTCAGACACCAACTGAAGGAACCGTCGTCGAGTTCACGCTCAACAACGAAGGTGGACGCCGCTTCCGCAACGAAACGTCCAAGCACATCAAGGATTACATGGCTATCGTGCTCGATAGTCTGGTCATGGGCCGTCCACCGGTCATCCAGGGTGCTATTGGCACGCGCGGGCAGATCACGCTCGGCGGTCGCGACCTGCAGGCAGCGCAGGATCTCGCGCTGGTACTCCGCGCGGGTGCGCTACCCGTTCCGCTCAAGATCGCCGAGGTCCGCAACATCGGACCTAGCCTCGGTGCCGATTCGATTCATAAGAGCATTCAGGCCGGTGTGATTGCGCTCGCGCTCGTGATCATCATCATGATCGGTTACTACCGCTTTTCTGGCGTCCTCGCGGTCGCCGGCCTCGCAGTGTACACTCTCTACACGCTCGCCGCGCTCGCTGGATTCGACGCGACGCTGACACTGCCAGGCCTCGCCGGCTTCGTCCTGTCGATTGGTATGGCGGTCGACGCGAACGTGCTGATATTCGAGCGCATTCGCGAAGAGTTGGTTCATGGGAAGTCGACGCGTCTCGCGATCGACGAAGGATTTCGCCATGCGCTCCCGGCAATTATTGATTCCAACGTTTCAGCGGCTCTGACCGCCGCGGTGCTCTACCAGTTCGGAACCGGACCTGTTCGCGGCTTCGCCGTGACGCTGCTCGCCGGTATCGCTGCTTCGATGGTGACGGCGATCTTCGTCGTGCGAACGTTCTACATCATCTGGCTCACCCGCAATAACGACCAGAAGGCACTGAGCATCTAAATGCTACGAATCTTCCACGATACTCACTACGATTTCATTCGCTGGTGGCGCGTCGCCATCGGCCTGACAGTCGCTTTCATCGCGCTCGGCTTCGGTTCACTCGCCATCAAGGGCGTGAACTACAGCATCGAATTCACCGGTGGCACGCTCAAGCAGCTCCACTTCCAGAAGGCCATAGATCCGGCGCTGATTCGAAGCGCGCTTGATCGCTCCGGCTTCTCTGATGCTGAGATACAGGAGTTCGGCTCACCGCAGGACTTTACGCTTCGCGTTCGCGGCGCGCAGGAAGTCGCTGCGCAGGCCGCTGGTGCGGAGCTCGTTTCCAAGCGCGTCGACAGCGTGCTGACCAGCACCTTCGGTCCGAATAACGTGTCAGTGCTCCGTACCGAGGCGATCGGCCCGCGGGTTGGTAGCGAGCTTCGTCGGAATGCATTGATCGCGATCCTGTTGTCATTCGTCATCACTCTGATATATCTCGCCATCCGGTTCGAGTGGCGGTTTGGACTTGCCGCCGTCATCGCGACCGGCCACGACATCTTCACGACGCTCGCCTTCGTGAAACTCATGCACCTGGAGGTATCGCTGACCGTTGTCGCGGCGTTGCTCACCGTGCTGGGCTACTCGTTGAATGATACGATCGTCATCTTCGACCGTGTGCGCGAGGATCTCCGCAAGGGTCGCAAGGAATCGCTCTACGACACAATGAACACCGCGATCAACGAGACGTTACCGCGTTCGATCCTTACTCACGCGACCACCGCGGCCGCAACACTTGCGCTGCTATTGTTCGCTGGTGAAGTCATCCGTCCGTTCGCGTGGGTGATGCTATTCGGAATCGTGACCGGAACGTTTAGCTCGATCTACATCGCCGGCCCAGTGCTACTCTGGATCGAGCGCAAGTACCCCCGCAACGCGACCGCACAAGCATGGAAAGCTTCTTCGACAGCCACGCCCACCTCGCGGACGAAGCCTTCGCAGGCGACCGCGACGAGGTAATCGCGCGCGCCCGCGATGCGGGCGCCGCAGGCATCGTCTGTATCGGTGCATCGATCGAACAGGCACGTGACTCGGCCCGGATTGCGGCAACGCATCCGGGCTGGATCGCATTCACAGCTGGAATCCATCCGCACGACGCCGCTTCGTTCGATCCCCGCGCCGACATCCCGGCGCTCGAGCAACTACTCGGCGCCGGTGCTGCCGCCGTTGGCGAATGCGGACTGGACTATCACTACGACAATTCCCCACGGGACCTCCAGCGTCGCGCATTCGCCATGCAACTCGAGCTTGCCAAGCGGTTCGCGCGTCCGGTCGTCGTTCACACACGCGACGCCGATGACGACACTGCGTCGATGGTGCGTGAAGCGGGAAGGGAAGGTGTGCGCGGCGTTCTTCACTGCTTCACCGGCACCATCGAGCTCGCGCGCACAGCACTCGAAGTTGGATGGTACGTGTCGTTCAGCGGGATCGTCACCTTCAAGAACTGGCGCGGGGACGACGTGATTCGCGCGATTCCCGACGACCGCATCCTCGTCGAGTCCGACGCTCCGTACCTCGCACCCGTGCCGAATAGGGGCAAGCGAAACGAATCAGCGTGGGTAGGCCTCACGGCTGCACGCGTTGCCCATGTCAGAGGCATAGACACTGCGTCGTTCGCCAATCAATCAACCCAAAACGCGCGTCGATTGTTCGCCTTGTAGAGCGTGCGTGCGTCCACGCCCTACGGAAAACCCGCCAGTGTATCGGCGAAACCAGCCATTACGCNNCACGCGGCCCCACTCAATGCGACATATCCGCGCGCGGTGAGGAATCCCCCCGGGCATGCCGATACCCCTAGCATGGCCGACCAGACTAGCCCTCCAGAGGTTCCTGCGCTTCCGTGGAAGGCGCTACATGTGGACACACCCGGTGCCGGCCACACCGAACGCCTCGTCCGCGAAACCTGGCGTCACTACTACGTCGCCCAACTCGCTGAAGCACAGTTCGGTCCGGCCAGCCTGGAAGCGTCCATCGCCCGCTCACAGGCGCTTACGAGTTATCGCGAGCTCCGAGGCTCGTTGCGCAACCTGGACCCATATTACAGACGGGCAGATCGGTCCAGCGACCCGCCAGCGCCACCCCGTCGGCATCTCGAGCTCGTGCGCGACGAACCAACCGAAAGCGCGCCGCCGACCGAACTGTAACTCCGCCACGCCGCCCCGATCTGTTGCCTGAACGCTCGGCGCAGCGGGCGCATCCTCCGGCGTGAGCGTCACCCGCGACGCGGTATATTTCCTGATCCGTGGCCCACTGAGTGGTGTGGGCGTAACCGTTCGCACTTTCACGATTCCCAAATGGCGCTCCAGCACGTCCACACCGACACTGCACCAGCCGCGATCGGCCCATATTCGCAGGGCGTAATAGTTAACGGAATGCTATTCACCGCGGGCCAGATCGCACTCGATCCCGCAACCGGTCAGATGTCCACCGGCGATGTCCGTGAGCAGACGGAGCTTGTGATGCGCAATCTCACCGCGGTCATCACAGCCGCCGGTGCGACCTGGGGAGATGTTGCGAAGACCACAGTCTATCTGCACGACATGGCGGCCTTCCCGATCGTTAACGAAGTGTACGGCCGCTGGCTCGGTGACGCACGCCCCGCCCGGTCCACCATCCAGGTGTCAGCGCTCCCGCGCGGTGGTCTTGTCGAGATCGACGCCATCGTCGCGATCAACCGCTGACGTGATCAACAGCGTGGGCGAGCTCCAGAGCCGAGCGCGCCGCGCACGTCTAATCGCGGCGTTGATGCTGTTCGTGTCAGCGCCGCTGTTCGCGCAACGCACCGCTCCCGTCGGCGTCAAAAACGCGCCCGCGCTCGCTGATACGCTTGCGGACTCGTTGAAGCGGCCACCCATCGCGCCGCGCCGCGCGATGCTGTACTCGATGCTTCTCCCCGGATTCGCCCAGTCGCGCCTCAATCGCCCAACTTCATCGATCATCTTTGCCGTCGGCGAGGTTTTGTCGATTGGAATGGCACGCAAGGCCGCGCTCGATCTGCGCGAAGCGCGCGCCGCACGAAAGGACAGTATCCCAACAGGCTTCGTTGCTGATACCGTGACCGGAATCATCACCGCCACCGGCTATACACAAAATCGACTCGTCGCGCGCATCGGCGCACGGCGTACGCACTATGAAGATTGGATCGCCGCGATAATCTTCAACCACATCATCTCCGGTGCTGATGCATACGTGGCCGCAAACCTTTGGGACTTCAAGGCGAATGTGGCCGTGATGCCCACCGGTAATGGCGCCGCTGTTGGCGCATCGATCGCCTTTTGATGACACCGCAGGCATCCGCGCCGATCGGCGTTTTTGATTCCGGCATCGGCGGTCTCACCGTTGTGCGCGAGATCATGCGACAGCTACCCGAAGAAGACATTATCTACTTCGGCGATACCGCGCGCGTTCCATACGGNNGCACGAGATTACTTCATTCCTGCGGGATCAGGGCGTGAAGAACGTCGTGGTCGCGTGCAATACGGCGACGGCGCACGCACTCGAATCACTGCGCGATCATTTCGATCTTCCGATCACCGGCGTCATCGAGCCTGGCGCGCGCGCCGCTGTTCGTGCGTCATCGGCTCATCGTATCGGTGTCGTCGGCACCGCTGGTACCGTGAGCTCCGGAGCGTACGAGCGCGCCATCCATGCTCTGGACGACAGCGTGTACGTGACAGCCCGCGCGTGCCCGCTCTTTGTTCCCTTCGTCGAGGAAGGTTGGCTCGATCATCCCGCGATCGAGCTCGTTGCGCAGGATTACCTCGCACCACTCAGAATCACCGGTATAGACGCGCTCGTACTCGGCTGCACTCACTATCCGCTCATCAAGCCCGTCATAGCCCGCGTGGTGGGTACCGGCATTCGGCTCATCGACAGCGCCGAAGAAACTGCCGGCGAAGTCGCGCGCCTCCTGACAGAGCGAGGGCTGCGTCATACTGCACGTCTCGATAGCCCGCACCTGCGCTTTATCGCCTCCGATGTGCCGGAGCAATTCCGCAACGTCGGAAAACGCTTCCTAGGCTCCGCGATCGATCACGTTGAGACTATCACGCTCGGCTGAACCGGTCCATCTGAGCAGTTCTATAGATCGGTCGGTTATCTCGATGTACGTCGGCGCGTCGAGCCACGATCCCGCGTTCGCAAATACCTGAGCATCGCCAACACGTTCGAGTGCCGCAACGTGCGAATGACCGTAAACCACAACGTCCAGCGTCGGCTCCGATGCGAGACGTGCGTGCGCGATCGCACGCAGGCCGGCGCCACCATCCCGCGCCGCATACGTCCGGCTCGCGTTCGAGCTTCCCGAAGCGAGTCGCGTTGCCCAATCAGGATGAAGTTTCCGGAACAGCCTGATCGCGAGCGGCGACCGCATTATCGGACGCACCATTCGGTACTTTCGGTCTTCCGTCTCGCGCAGTCCATCGCCGTGCTCTACACGCAC
>PLEG01000111.1 GCA_003136975.1 Gemmatimonadota bacterium
CTCGCATCCGCCACCCACGACCACACACCCTATTCCCACTCGATCGTGGCCGGTGGCTTCGAGCTCACGTCGTACGCGACGCGATTTATCCCGTCCACCTCGTTCATGATTCGATTCGAGATCCGACCCAGCACCTCGTACGGAAACGGATACCAATCGGCCGTCATTCCATCGGTGCTCGTGACGGCGCGCAACGCCAGCACGTTCTCGTACGTGCGCTCGTCACCCATCACTCCCACGCTCCGAATCGGCAGCAGCACCGCGAACGCCTGCCAGATTTCGTCGTACAATCCGGCAGAGCGAATCTCCTCCAGGTAGATCGCGTCGGCGCGTCGCAGCACCGCGAGCTTCTCCGGTGTCACGTCGCCGAGCACGCGAATGGCGAGCCCCGGTCCCGGGAAGGGATGCCGTCCAACCATCTCTTCCGGTAGTCCGAGCTCTCGCCCAACGTTGCGCACCTCGTCCTTGAACAACTCGCGCAACGGCTCGATCAGCGCAAACTTCATGTCGCTCTTGAGGCCGCCAACGTTATGATGAGTCTTGATTGTCACCGACGCGCCGCCGGTCGGTGAGAAAGATTCGATCACGTCGGGATACAGCGTTCCCTGCACGAGAAACCGAACATTGTCGCCCACAGTCGCGGCCGTAGCTTCGAACACGTCGATGAAGGTGTGCCCGATGATCTTGCGCTTGGCTTCGGGATCTTCAACGCCGGCAAGGGCGCCAAGAAAGTCGCCGCTCGCGTCAACGGTGATGAGATCGACTCCCATGTGCGCTCGGAACGTGCGCTCCACCTGCTCGCGCTCATTCAATCGTAGCAATCCCGTGTCGACAAAAATGCACGTCAGCCGGTCACCCACCGCCCGGTGAACGAGCGCCGCCGCAACCGACGAGTCAACTCCCCCAGACAGTCCGCAGATCACGCGCGCATCGCCGGCCAACGCACGAATGCGCTCCACTTCCCGCTCGACAAACGAGCCAGGCGTCCATGTAGGATGGAGTCCGCATATCCTGAAGAGAAAGTTCTCGATCAACTCGCTTCCGCGCGGTGTATGCGCTACCTCGGGATGGAACTGCACACCAAAGATCGGACGCGTCTCATGCCGGAACGCAGTGACAGGATTGGCGCTGCTGCGCGCCGTCACAACGAAACCCGGGGGCGGCGACTCGACGTGATCGCCGTGACTCATCCAGGCCTGAAGACACTCTCCCGTCTCGAACCCCGCAAACAACGTATCCGGCTCCGTAACGCAAACCTCTGCACGGCCGTACTCACGCTTGCCGGCCCTCAATACGGTCGCTCCCGATAGCTGAGCTATCAATTGCATTCCGTAACAGATGCCGAGCACGGGCGCGACGTCGAGCAAGGCCGGATCGGCCGTGGGTGCTGCCGCGCCATACACCGAATTGGGTCCGCCGCTCAGGATGATCCCCGATGGACCCCACTCGCGAATCCACTCCAGCGTGCGCGTCGGCGGGTGAATCTCGCAGTACACTCGCGCCTCGCGTACACGCCGCGCGATCAACTGCGTGTACTGCGCACCAAAATCAAGTATCAGAACTCTTTCCTGCATCATCCAGCTCTCACAATTTAATGATCTCGACTTCACGCGTCTGAAGGTCGACCAGCGCAGCCGTGCACGATCCGTACAGCCAACCGCACGCCTCGCCGGGATTTAAAATCAACGTGTCACCCCTGCTCTTCATCTCCACCTGGTGCGAGCTTCCGTGGAAGACGAACTGGTGATTATCGACCGAACGCTGATGCACTTCGCCAATGTCGTGCACGATCAATATCTGATGGCCGGATACTTCAAAGCTGTGCGGAGACTCATACAGCTCCGTACCAACACCCTGCGCGGCAACCGCCGCAAGTCCCTCTGGATCGCCGTCATTGCGGCCGAACACACCGAGCATCGGAATGTTGGCGTCGTTCACGGGCATCAACGAGAATGGCGAGCAGTGATCGCCAGCGTGCATCAGTAGACTCGCGCCGCCAGCTACCATCCGTGCCACGAGCTCGGCGATCGCGGGAACGCGATCATGCGTGTCCGCAAGAATTCCAACGCGCATCAGCCCTCCATCCATTCAGGCGCAGATGTCTCTCGGCGCGTGAGATCCGCGTTGGACTCGCGCTTGGTGATTACCGCGAACCTGTCACCATCCACGAGTACCTCCGCAGGGCGCGGTCGCGAATTGTAATTGGACGCCATCGAGTATCCGTATGCACCGGTCGTGCGCAACGCGAGCAATTGTCCCGGGGCGACGTCAGTGATGAGGCGATCGTTCGCGAAAAAGTCGCCGCTCTCGCACACCGGTCCAACGATGTTCGCCCGCAATGACGGCGCGTCGTCGCTGGATACCGCTTCGATGTCATGCCGCGACTCGTACAACGACGGGCGGATAAAGTCGTTCATGCCGGCATCTGTTATCACGATGTCCTTCCCACCGCTGTGCTTGCGATACAGCACGCGCGTAAGCAACACGCCGGCATCGGCGACGAGAAAGCGGCCCGGTTCCACGAGAATCTCCACGCCAGGCTCGTTTGCGGCGATCGCTAACGCCGCCGCGTACGCCGCCAGATCCGGTGCCGGCTCGTCGTGATATGTCACACCAAGGCCGCCGCCGAGATCGAGCGTCGTGATCTTCGCGAGACCATCGCTCTCGATCTCTCGCTTGAGCCGAACAAGCTCGTGTGCAGCCAGCGCGTACGGGGCGGCGTCACCGATCTGCGAGCCCAGGTGAGCCGCCAACCCGGTGAGTTTCACATTTGGCATCGCGGCCATCGTGCGCGCGACCGCAAGAATCGTATCGTGCGGAATGCCGAACTTCATCCCGCGTTCAGCGGTACGTGTGTACTTGTGCGGCGTGTCGACAGCGATGTCAGGATTGACGCGGAGGGCCACAGCCACCACGGCGCCGAGCCGGCCAGCAACATCATTCAGCACATGAAGCTCGCCTTCGGACTCGACGTTTATGCTCCGAATACCAGCCCGAACCGCGCGCTCCAGCTCGGTGACTGTCTTGCCAACACCGCTGAACACGATGTCGTGTCCGGTGAAGCCGACCTCGAGTGCGCGGTGTAACTCGCCGCCGGAGACTATGTCCACTCCGGCGCCAAGCGACTTGAGCAGGGCGAGAATCGCGAGGCTCGAGTTCGCCTTTACGCTGTAGTGAACGTGAACTGGTAACTCCGCTAACGCGCTCGTCAGTCGTTGGTAGCGCTCCCGGATCACGCTCGCGCTGTAGACGTACACCGGTGTTCCGACCCGCCCCGCGATCGTGTCGAGCGCAACTCCTTCGCAGAACATCGATCCGTCACGCCGGACATAACCCACCGACGTTAGTAAGCTTTGGCCCACAACGCCTCCGCCACCGATTTCTCACCGCATTTGAGACAGGACGTCGGAGCCTCGGCGGACCGAAACTCCTCGTCCGGAAGAACACGTATCGTCGCCTTGGTCTCTTCCTTGATCGCAGCTTCGCAAGCTGCCGAGCCGCACCAGCCCGCATATACGAAGGCGCCGTCGCCCTGCATTATCTCACGGAAGCGATCATACGTGATTGCGCCGCGAACGCTGTTGCTCTCACGCCTGGCGCGCGCTGTCTCGAGCAGGTTCTCCTGAATCGCGGAAAGCAGGTCGTTGATGCTCTCGCCGATCGTGTCGAGCGGATACGCACGCTTTTCGCGCGTGTCGCGCCGCACAAGCACCGCCTGGTTGGAATCGAGGTCGCGCGGGCCAAGCTCCATTCGCACCGGAATACCGCGCAGCTCCCACTCGTAGTACTTGGCTCCAGGCTTGATGCCGTCGCGCGTGTCGACGTGGATACGCAAACGCGCCGGTGACCGGCGCTCCCACGCTCCGAGTGAGTCCTTGATTCGCGCAGCCGCCTCGAGCACGCGCGCGCGATCCTCGTCGGTACGGTAGATCGGCACTATCACAACCTCGATTGGCGCCAACAACGGCGGCGTCACAAGGCCGGCGTCATCGCCATGAGTCATGACCAGTCCGCCCACCATTCGCGTCGACACGCCCCAACTCGTGTTCCACGCAAAGTCGAGCTCGCCGGCCTCGGTCTGAAATGTCAGATCGAACGCCTTCGCGAAGTTCTGGCCGAGGTTGTGCGACGTTCCAGCCTGCAGCGCCTTGTTGTCCTGCATCATCGCCTCACACGAATACGTGCGAAGCGCGCCCGCAAACTTTTCCGACTCGCTCTTTCGTCCCGTCACCACAGGCATCGCCATCCAGCCTTCCATGAAGTCGCGATATACGCCCAGCATGCGTCGCGTCTCCTCTTCGGCTTCCGCTTCGGTAGCGTGCGCGGTGTGACCTTCCTGCCAGAGAAATTCCAGCGTCCTCAGAAATAGTCGCGTGCGCATCTCCCAGCGCACCACGTTGGCCCATTGATTGATCAGCAACGGCAGGTCGCGATAACTCTGCACCCACTTCGCGAACATCGCGTAGATGATGGTCTCGGATGTCGGCCGGATTACGAGAGGCTCTTCGAGCTTCTTGCCACCGCCATACGTCACGACCGCCGTTTCCGGCGCGAAGCCCTCCACGTGCTGCGCTTCCTTCTGCAGAAAGCTCTGCGGGATCAGTAGTGGGAAGTATGCATTCTGATGGCCCGTCGCCTTGAACATGTCGTCAAGTTGGCGCTGCATCCGCTCCCAGATGCCGTAACCATTCGGCCGGATGACCATGCATCCACGAACCGGTGCGTAGTCCGCCAGCTCCGCACGTAGGACGAGCTCGTTGTACCATGCGCTGAAATCCTGGGCGCGAGTTGGAAGCTTCTTTTCGTCAGCCATCGATGCAGTATGAGAGAGGGCGCGGATTCTCAAGCACGAGAGTCAGCCGTCGCCGGATTGGTTATGTGAATGATGTTTCGCGCACCGGCCGCGATCGCCGCCTTGCGCTGCTTGGAGGTAGTTTGCCGCCTGAGGGCGTATTCCACCGAAAAGCCCTGTGCCCTGAGCCGCGCCGCTTCCGCCATTACCGTCGTCACCGGGACATCGTCGTCTGCTGTAAGCCAGTAATCAACCGACGGATCGGTGGTGGGCAAAAGCTTTCTCGCGCGCAGCAGCTCCGTAAGCACAACGTCGCCCATGCCGAAGCCAAGCGCGGGAAGCGCAGCACCGCCGATGGCGTCGAGCAGATTGTCGTACCGGCCGCCACCACAGATCGCGCGAAATTCTCCGGACCGGTCGAACAACTCGAACACGACGCCGGTGTAATACGCCAACCCGCGAACAATCGACAGGTCGAACTGAAGCCACGATGTTCCGCCCGGGACCAGTCGCTCGACGTAATCGAACACGCTGCGCAGTTCCTCGACCTGTTCTCCACCAGGCGCGGATGTCGTCTTGACCGCGGCTGACACATCGTCGAGTGATACGCTCGCAATACCGAGCACCGCGACTATTTGTGTTTCGTTCAGGCCGGCGGCAGCGAGCTTCTCGGCAGACACCGCGGGCGGTTGCCGCGCGAGTTTGTCGGCCACCGCGAGCACGACATCGAAAGCGCTCGATGAGATCCCAAGCGCCGTGAGATACGCGTGCATCACGCGCCGGTCACTCACGCGCACCACCACCTCACTCGACGTGAGTCCGAGCTCGCGGCAAATGTCGATCGCGCACGCGATAAGCTCCGCGTCTGCCGTCACACCGCTTTCGCCGACTATGTCGACGTTGAGCTGATAGTGCTCGCGCAAGCGGCCCTTCTGCTGGCGCTCATACCGAAATAACTGCGGGATCGCGAACCAGCGCGTTGGCTTGCGCAGCGAGTTGGCGCGCGCGCTGACCATCCGTGCGAACGTCGGCGTCATCTCCGGGCGAAGCGCAACTTCCCGCCCGCCCTTATCGGTGAAATTGTAGAGCTGGCCAACGATCTCCTCGCCGCTCTTGGCTGTGTACAGCTCGAGAGACTCCAGTGGCGGCCCGTCGTACTCCATGAACGCATACCGCCGCGCGACTTCACGCCAGGCCCGCATCACATGGGCGCGCTCGGCCAGCTGCTCCGGGTAAAAATCTCGAAACCCCGGAAGTGTGGTGTGCGCCATCGTCCAAACCTATTCGGTCCGACAGGCCCGTGCTACCACCCACGCCCGTTGCGAGGAGCTGCTTGCGTCACTCGCGCGCGCTGCGCGCCGATACTGCGCTCGGATCGATGCCAAGGATCGCCATCGCGTCGCCCACGGTGTGAAATGAGCCGCAGACGACTTTCGTACCGGGCCGAGACTCCGCCCGCGCAATCGCAGCCCGGAAATCCTGCTCCAGCGAGACTGGCACCTTGCACGCATTGGCATGCGCCGCCGCCGGGATTGGGTCCCAAGCCCGCTCAGGCGGCGCGCTCAGTGGCTGGGTGATTATGAAATGGTTCGCCACCGGAGCCAACGCGTCGATCATGCCGTACCAGTCCTTGTCCTTCAGCACCCCGAGCACGATGGTAATTGGAGCCGGCGCCGGCCTTGCCGCCAATGTCTCGGCGAGCGCCCGGGCGCCGGCGGCATTGTGCGCAACATCGAATATCCAGTCACGAACCCGCTGGAAACGACCTGGGAGGCTCACCGTCGATAGCGCACGGTTGATGTTCTCCTTCTTGATGGCATACGCCGGCCCAGCGGCATGAAGCGTCGCGAGAGCCGCAAGCGTATTTCGAACCTGATGCTCCCCGATGAGCGGGGTGGACAACCGCGTTCGCCCGAGCGGCGTTGCAGCGGTGAACGAGGTCATTCCGCCGGCCAGGGACACCGACCATGCGCGCCAGTGCAGCCGCGTTACCGATATCGGAGTCGCGCCACGCTCTGCCGCCCGCTCCGCCAATCGTTTCGCAAGATCCATCCGCGGCTCCGCAATAACAGCCGGACGTCCAAACTTGAAGATCCCGCCCTTTTCGTCCGCTATGCCCTGCAGCGTCGAACCCAGGTACTCGGTATGATCCAGCGAGATATTCGTCACCGTAGCGACCACCGGATCGATCACGTTGGTGCTATCAAGCGCCCCTCCCAGGCCAGTCTCGATTACCGCCACATCTACGTTGGAATCGGCGAAGTACGCCATCGCCGCGGCGGTCGTAATCTCGAAAAAGGTCGCGTCTATCGACTCGGCGATTGGCTCCAGACGGTTGAGCAGCGCCAGAAGCGCGGCCTCGGGAATCGGCCGGCCATCAACGACGATCCGCTCGCGAAAATCGACCAGATGCGGCGATGTGTACCGCGCGACTCGTCGCCCGCCAAAGCGCAGCAGCGCGTCCAGCGTCGCGACTGTGCTACCCTTCCCGTTGGTACCGGCAATGTGGAACGACGGGTACTTTCGGTGCGGATCGCCCAGCGCGTCCAGCAGCTCTTCTGTCCGTTCGAGACCCGGTAATACCTTCGATCCAGTTCTCTCGAACAGTCGTTCGATAACCGCCTTATAGGTCAGGTCGAGAGCCATCCAGTCGCCGCCGGCTTGCCGCTCATGTGTCGAAGGAGGCGTCCGATGGTCGGTTTCAGCTCGTGACGCGGGATCACCATGTCCACGATGCCATGCTCCAGAAGGAACTCCGCCGTCTGAAAGCCTTCGTGAAGGTCCTGCCCAATGGTCTGCTCGATGACGCGCGGTCCGGCGAAGCCGATCACCGCGCCAGGCTCGGCGATTATCGCGTCGCCTAACATCGCGAAGCTCGCGCTCACACCACCGGTGGTCGGATTTGTCAGCAGCGATACGTACGGCACGCGCCGCTCGGCGAGCTGTGACAACATCGCCGACATCTTGGCCATCTGCATGAGCGAGAGAACGCCCTCCTGCATGCGCGCGCCTCCGGAGGCACAGACGATCACCAGCGGATGCTTCTTCTCGAGCGATCGTTGTCCCAGCCTCGCGATCTTTTCCCCGACCACTGAACCCATGGATCCGCCCATGAACGCGAAATCCATCACACCCAGGCTGATGGGAGAGCCACCAAGCTGCCCAGTGAGCGTCAGGATGGCATCTCCCTCTCCAGCATTGGTTGTGGCCTTCTTGAGCCGCTGCGTGTACTCAGGGAAGCCCAGGGGGTCCGCGGAACGGATCTCGACCTCCGTCTCCTCAGCCGTACCCTCATCCAGGAAAATATTGGCGTAGTCCCACGCGCGAATCCTGCGATGGTAACCGCAAGTAGGGCACACGTTGAGATTGCGGGCGAATTTCTCCGCAATATCCGTGTATCCGCATGACTCACACTTTTCCCATGCATCGACCGGAATCTCCAACCGCTCGCGGCGCGGGCGACGGGGTTTCTTGTCCTTCCTGAACCAAGCCATATCCCTCTAATGTCACCCTGCACCCGGGGCTGGGCAAGGCATTGCGAACAGCCGTCCGATAATAAAGGCCGGCGAACGCCGCCAGGAATGCGGCCGGGAACGCCGCCGAGCTAGTCGCTCGCTGGCAGCGCCGTCGCATCGGACGCGGCCAACCGATCCTTGAGACGCTGCGCCGAGACCTTTGTGAAGCCTGGAAGCGCCGCGATTTCGTCCAGTGTCGCGTCGCGCACGCCCTGCACGCTTCCAAATATCTGGATTAGCTGCCGCCGCTTCACGGGCCCAACACCGGGAATCGACAGAAGTTCCGACGTGACGGTGCGCATGCTCCGTCGCTTGCGGTTGAAGCTGACGGCAAAGCGATGCGCCTCGTCGCGAATGCGCTGGAGCAGCTTCAATGCCGGCGACCGGCGAGACAATCTGAGTGGCTCCGCGCGCCCCCAAACGAATATCTCCTCGTCACGCTTCGCGAGACTCACGAGCGGCTGATCACCAAGGCCGATTGAGTCCAGTGCGTCATGAGCCGCGGAGAGTTGTCCCTTTCCACCGTCGATGACAATGAGATCCGGCAACGGCTTCTCGTCCGCCTGGCGCCGGTTGAAGTAACGCGTGACAACTTCGTGCATCGATGCGAAATCATCGGTGCCGACGACTGTCTTGACCTTGAACTTGCGATATTCGCCGCGCTTCGCTCGACCGTTCTCGAAAAAGACGCACGAGCCCACAGTGTCGGTTCCCTGCGTCGTTGATATGTCAAAGCAGACCATTGTGCGCGGCAACTTGTGAAGCGCAAGCTCGCGCGCAAGTTCGTACACTGGCTCGCCAGCTCTCACATCCGATTCTGCCGATGCGAGCTTCAATTCCTCGAGCAGATGTCGCGCATTCTGCTCCGCCAGCTCAACGAGGTCGCGCCGGACTCCGCGTTGCGGAATGTGCAGACGCTGGCCCGGTAACGATTCCTCGAGTAGCTCGCGGTCTGGAAAGTCGAACGGAAGCACCAGCTCCGAGGCGCGCTCCGGCATCGCGACGTACGTGCCGGCGAGAAAGAGTCCGAGCACATCACCGTCGTCCTCGCCATCGACATTTTCCATGAAGCGATGCTCGCGTGCGAGCAGTTTGCCTTCTCTGATCCGCAGCAGCGCAACCACGGCATCGTCTCCGTCGCGCGCGTACCCAACCACGTCCCGATCGCCGCCCTCCACACGCAACACCACCGTCGGCTCCTCCATCTGCTCGAGATGAAGCAACGCATCCCGCAATTCCGCGGCGCGCTCGAAATCGAGGCTAGACGCCGCCAGCTCCATTCTCTCACGCACGCGGCGCACCACTTCGCCCGAACGGCCTTCCAGGAATAGAATCACTTCATCGATCATCGCGGCGTATTCCTGCTGCGTCTGCTTGAACACGCAGGGCGCCTTGCATCGCTGGATGAAGAAGTCGAGACAGGGGCGCTCGGGCATGTCGCGCGGCATGTCGTAATTGCAGGAGCGCACCGTGAAGATGCGCTTGACGACATTGAGCGAGCGCCGCATCGCGCCAACATCGGTGTACGGACCAAAATACTTCGCGCCGTCGTTCTCGACCCGTCGCGTCACGTACATCCGCGGGAACGGTTCGTTAACCGTTACCTTGATGTACGGATACGATTTGTCGTCCCGTAACGCGATGTTGAACTTGGGGTGATACTCCTTGATCAGGTTCGCTTCGAGTATCAGCGCGTGCGCTTCGGTTGGAACGACGATCGTATCGAGATCGGCGATATGCCGCACCAGGTGCTGGGTCTTCAAGCTGAACGGGTGATCACTCGCGAAATAACTGCGCACGCGCGATCGGAGTCGTTTCGCCTTGCCCACGTACAGCACGGCTCCGTCAGCTCCCTTCCACAGATACACACCGGGTCCGTCGGGGAGGTGTTGAAGTTTCTGCGCTACGTTCTCGGGGGCCGTCACCATCGAAAGTTATACGCCGGATCGCCGCCGCAACTTCGACGCGAGCATCGTCGCATCAGGAATGCGCAAGGCGGCCGCGAAAGCGATGTATGCAACCCCGAACGCGGTGAGCGAAAGCGCCGCAAGCGAGAGCGGGCGGGAGGGCGGGACGAGAAAGCGCCCCACCGTCGCGAGCGCCGCCGCGCCGAGTCCGGCGACCCACAGCAGGACTACATAGCGCACCGATAGCCCCGTCCGGCCGATACGCTTGGTGAGGCCGCGGCGAAGCAAGATGAATTCGACCCAGCCTGCGATTCCGGCGGACGCGGTCAGTCCGGCCGCCCCGAGCTTTGGGTCCAGCCCCAACCATCCTGGAAGCTGGAATGCGAAGATGACACCCAGCACCGTCGTCAACGCGATTCGAATCAGTGCGAACTTGAGCGGCGTGCGGGTATCGCGAAGCGCATAATATGTCGAGGCATCGAGCCGTCCGAGCGTCGAGGCGAGCAACCCCACAGTCGATCCGATCAGGATCTCCCAGACCCACACCGTATTCCCCCGCTTGAATGCCCCAGTCTGGAGAAAGGCGCCCGTCACGATGTCTCCCAGTGCAAGGAACGCGATGACGCACGGCACAATGAAGAATGCGATGCGCTCCATTCCCGCGTTCAGTCGCACGCGAAGTTGCGCCGCAATCTCCTCCTCAGTGCCAAGTGCACTCGACATCGCCGGCAATTCAGCCGCCGATACCGACATCCCGAAAAGGCTGCCCGGGAGAAGGTAAAGATTTTGCGCATACGCCAGCGATGAAACGGTTCCAATCGGCAGGTGATAGGCCAACGCGAGATCGACGAATGCGCTGATCTGCACGACGCCGCGGCTCAGAAACGCGGAGGAGAACTGCTTGAACACCCGCCGAACGCTCGGCAGTCCAAATCTGAAGTTGGGAACGATGCCCGGTGCCACCCGCCGAAGTGTGGGAAGCTGCACCAGAAACTGCGCCGCGCTTCCGAGCACCGATGCCCACGCCACAGCGATGACGAGACCCGACGCCGACGTGCGCGGCCCGTACACGAGCAACGCGACTATCATCACGGCGTTCCACGCAAGCGGCGCCATGTACGAGACGAGGAATTTGCGATTCGCGTTCAGAACACCCAGACACCAGGCGGAGAACACGAGCAGACCCGCTCCGGGAAAGAGGATTCTCACAAGTGTGGTCGTGAGGGCCTCTTCGGCCGGCGTAGCACCCGTCGCGGTAAGCCAGTGTACGAACGAAGCTGGTAGCATTCCCTCGAATGGCCGCACGACAGCGGTGAGCGTCGTTCCGCCACCCGCGAGAATTCCTACAAGCTGTGGCGCGGCGAGCACGCCTGCGACAACGATCAACGACGCAACGAGCGCCAGCGCACCAAACACCGCTCCGGCAAGCTCAGCCGCTTCTCGCTTTTGTCCGCGAGCGAGAGTTCCGGCATACTCTGGAATGAATGAGGCGGATAACACACCCTCACCAAACAGATTCTGGAGCAGGTTCGGGATGCGAAACGCACCCTGAAATGCGTCGTTCGCGAGGGATGCTCCCAGATAGTGCGCGAAAATACGTTGACGCACCAGCCCAGCTAATCTGCTCGCAAAAATGCCCGAGCCAACGAGAAAGGCCGCCCGCCCGGTGCGCTCCTCAGCCACCTTGTATCACACCAGCGACGTGCGATCGCGCCTGCTCCCGCGTCGCATCGACAACGGCAGCGCCGTAGCGCGCAAGAAACGGAATGAAGCTCAACGCACGTTCCTGCGGCGCGCCATTGGGGTACAGTGTTGCGCGCACCGTTGCGACGTCACTCAGATCCTGAGAGCCCGCCTGCTTGATCGCCGCAGCGTAGCGCCGCTCCAGCCGATCGAGTCGGTGTTCGACCCCCGCACGCATGGTACCGATCGATCGAGCCAACGCTTCAGACGTCTGCTCGTCGCTCCGGAGCCGGTCGCAGCTGTCATCAAGTTCTGCTCGCAAACCCGCTACCGCGCTGCGCACTCCCACGGAGACGCCCCCACGCGCAACTCTGCCTTCCATTGCATGCGGATCGGCAAAATCGTCAGCGACCGCATGCAGCCGGTCGCGAATGCTGTCGATCTGCGGCTCGACTAACGTGCCGCTCCAGCGCGGCGATATCCTGGGAGTCACAAGGCCGAGCGCGTCGGCGACCGCCGAAACCTGCGCGAAATATGCGATCTCACCTGGGCCGCCAATGTATGTCACCGTTGGAAGTATCTGCCGCTCCATGATCGGACGCAGCAATACATTCGGGCCGAGACGCTCAGCTGGCGCGGCGGCCGCAACATCCTTGGCGGCGCGCAGCGGAACTCGACGGCGCGTTCCGTCATCGAGCGTCTCGAAGACGAGCGACAGGTTCGGAACGTCGGCGACTTGAGCGTGGAATCCCGCCTCGGAGATTGCCTTCGAACGCGCGCGGAGCGCGGGTACTATCTCGTCTGCACGGACCAACGCGTTGACCATCGTTGCATGGCCAGCAGCGCGCACTGACGAATGCGACGCGTCCAGCACGGCAATCCCGAGTGGCTCCAATACCGCGCGGAGAAGCGTGACGTATGCGCTCCCGACTGTCGCGCCGCGCATGTACGCTTCGCGCACAGCGTCAATCGCGCGGCCATCCGGCGCAGACTCGCCGAACACGGTCTCGATCGCTTGCGATTCGGCAAGATCGCCGAGCGGCGTCCTGGCCATCGAGCGGCCGACTGGTGCGGCTTCGGGCATTACGAGCGTATCGAGCTTGCCGTGACGCACCACCGAAACATGGCTTGCCTCGACGAAGTCAGCGTCGTCTGTTGCAGCCCAGAACACGGGCGCGACGGCGCGACCGGTCAGCAACGCAAGGGCGTCCGCCATCTCAAGGAGAGTGACCGCCTTGTGCAAGACGTACAGTGGTCCGCCAAACAGACCCGGCTGCTGTCCGCCCGTGACGACCAATCCGCCGGCCCCCCCCGCCGCCCGCAATCGCTCTGCTGCCGCGTCCGATGGATCAGGATCAAACGCCGGAAGCAGATCAGCGAGCCAGGAGCGGTCAGCGAACTCTCCCGCGACCTGCGCAGCCGCAGCCGCCCACCCTTCGCCGCCGTGCGGCCGCGGCGCAAACCATTCCGGCAATCCACCGTCAAGCGCGCGCTGCGCGAGTGCGGAGCCGCCGATCCGACGCGTTATGGCGCGTATCATGAGCGGTGTGCGAAGAAGATCGCGCGCGGGCTCCCTGGACCGAGCGGCCCGGCAGTGTAATCGCCAAGCTCATGATCGATCACGAAGCCAGCATCATGCAGCAGACATCGAAGCTCGTCAGGCTCGAACAAGCGTACTCGCTCCATGTATGTTCTCGGAAAGCCGGTCGCCGAAATTTGCTTCTCGACGTAAAGTCCGTCCTCGGTGATGCGCCGATCCTGCGTTACGACGCGGTCGCGCACGCGACACGTATCGTGTGGAACGAGTGTCGCGCGCACCTGATCCGAGTTGAGATAGTCGAGCACAAATACTCCGTCGCGCCGAAGGACGCGATTTACCTCGGTGAGCACCACTCGGTTCTCATCATCCGAAGAAAAGTAGCCAAAACTGGTAAAAAGGTTGACGACGAGATCAAAGCCTTCAGTCGCGAACGGCAATGCTCGCATGTCGGCACGAACATACGGAATCTGTGGCGACTCTGAAATGGCCACCTGAAGCATATCCATCGAGAGGTCGAGTCCCACCGTCCACGTATGCTTGCACAAC
>PLEG01000044.1 GCA_003136975.1 Gemmatimonadota bacterium
GCAACGCCGGCAACATCACCGCGTACTGGAAGGGCTATCTCGAGTTCAGAGAAGCCGGGCGATCTACCCGACTTCCCCAGATGTGGGGATTCCAAGCAGAAGGGGCTGCGCCGATTGTTCGTGGAGAAATTGTCGCCAACCCTGAAACAATGGCGACGGCAATTCGTATTGGAAATCCCGCGAGCTGGAAACCCGCTGTAGCCGCGATGACTGAATCCGGCGGCGAGTTTGTCGCCGTGTCGGATGACGCAATTCTCGAAGCATATCACCACGTGGCCGAACTCGAGGGCGTCTTCTGCGAGCCCGCATCCGCGGCGGGAATCGCGGCGTTGCGGATGGCAGTTCGTGGCGGTCGCGTCGCCAGCTCGGCACGCACCGTCTGCGTGCTCACTGGTAATGGACTCAAGGATCCGGATCGCGCAGTGCCTGACTCCTTCGACCCGGTCGCGTTACCAGCCGACGCGGGTGCACTCGCTACGAAACTCGAGCTGGCGCGCCGATCGTGATCCCTGGCGCTGGGCTTCACATGGGCTTCACATGGGCTTCACATGGGCTTCACGCCGGCCTTGCGATCGTGCACCGTCCGATGTATCGTACAGTCATGCGATCGTTCAGCAGCGCCAACAATGCGAAGTCATTTCTTCTCAATCGAAATTGGTTGGGAGCGTGTCTCTGTTGTGCGGAATGATCTAGCAAGTTCGAAGTACCGCACACACACACCCTTCAGACCAACCGCTCAGAAGGGTTTTTTGTTTTGGTAGCATTATCAATTGCCGATGGTGATGGCAATTGCGATGGGGTGTAGGTCAATTGGCAGACCGCCCGACTGTTACTCGGGAAGTTGCAGGTTCGACTCCTGCCGCCCCAGTTTGAGGTCCCGGTGCAGCTCCCGGGGTTACGCAATCCCCGCCCGGTCGTATTCATAGCATCGTACCATCCATAGCAGCCGAACGTAGAATTCGCGGCATGCCAACCGGCATATACGTCAAATGAGGTCAGTCGCACCACCGCGTTACCGTAACCCACCGGCTGCACCACCCCCGGAACCTGGTCCGCGGAATCGCCCCAGCCCGTTGGCAGTGCAGCCGCCCACAGCGCCGTCTGCCCCTCCGGCGCGAGTAGCGTCGCGGAACGCCAAGCCATCGGTAAACGATCTCGCCATTTTTACGGCGACAACAGCCGCGCTTGCGGGCTATCTCGCATGGATATGTGGCAATGGGCTGGGACTGTGGGGCACCTCCTCCAGCGTTCCCATAGTCACCCAGGGCCTGCTGGTTCTGATCTCCGTATTCACCGCCATCCTCGGGATACGTGCATCATCCAGGTGCAACATAGACCGCGCGACCCAACGTGCTTGGCTGTTGTTTGCCGCTGCGCAGGTCGCAACTGGAATCGTCAGCGCCTCGTGGGTCTATCGCCTCGCGTCTGGTAGTAGTCTCGCTGGGCCGCTCGCGCTGCAACTCACGGCTGCGGCTTACGACGTGTTCCTGTTCTCAGCACTCGTGACTTTTCCCGTCAGACGGATGCAATCCGCTGACCGCGCGACTTTTTGGCTCGACAGCACGCTAGTCGCGGGAGTTGCTGCGATCCTTACGTGGCACTTGTTGTTGCGCACCGCACTGATAGCCGCCGGATCGGATTGGCATACCTCCGTATACGCGTTGGCATACCCGGTGGGAGACGTCGTGCTCCTGTTTGCGACAGTCGTACTGTTGCTCCGGCGACCGCTTCCGGGTAGCGTCCGCGCAATCCGAATTCTCTTCCTCAGCATTCTGCTCAATACAACGGCAGACGTTCTGTTCATGTGGGCGTACATCGCGAAGGATGCACAGGGAGTGCGATTCTTCTATCTCGCATGGGCCGTGGTGGCGTGGATGGCTGCTGCTGCCGCCTTCTCCCAGGGTCAGAGCCCATTGTTCGGCCTCTTCTCGACGGATGCCGCCATACGCGAAAAGCGCGAGAGGCCACCCAGCCTGATTCCGTACGTCGCTATCGTCGCGATCTACACAACTCTTCTAGTCGAAGTGTACCGCACCGAAGCCCACTCGATTGTAGCGGGCCTGCGATCGGATCTTGGCGCATCCGTCGCGGCGCGGTTCCCAATTACAACGCTCGTAGTCGGCGCCATCGTCGTTACGGCAATCGTCATTGCCCGACAGGTGGCCGCTCAACGTAAGAATTCCGAGTTCGCCGCAGAACGACTCGCGCGGGAAGCGCACTTTCGCGCGCTGGTGCAGCATTCGTCGGACATGGTGCTTGTGCTCGACGCGAGCGGAATAATTCGGGAAGCGAGCCCGGCGGTCGTACGGGTGCTCGGTCAGGTGCCAGAAATGGTGGTCGGTCAACCATTCTGCGACTTTTTTGTTGCGGATGACATTGCGATCGTCAACGCTGACATCGCACAAGCGATGGCCGCATCAGACGGTGACGCGGCAGTAAGCGGCCCGCGCGAGTGGCGCCTCCGCGATGCAAACGGCGAGGAGCGGTGGGTCGAGGCGATATGCACGAATCTGCTCAACGATCCAATCGTGGCCGGCGTCGTCATCAATGGGCGCGACGTGAGTGAGCGCAAGCAACTCGAGGCGGAACTGACCCATCGCGCCTTTCACGATCCGCTCACTAGTCTGGTCAACCGGTCTCGCTTCCGCACAAAAGTGGTCGACGCCATCCGCCACGCGCACTCCGGCATGCGTCCCGGAGACGGAAGGAGTGGCCTCGCGATCCTTTACATCGACTTGGACGGCTTCAAGGCTGTCAACGACATCTTCGGACACAATGCTGGCGACGCAGTGCTCGCCGCCGTCGCCGACCGGTTGCGCGATGCGACACGTGGATCTGACACAGCCGCTCGACTCGGCGGAGATGAGTTCGCGATCCTGCTAGAGCGGCTCCGCGATGCGGAAGAGGTCCGCCTGGTAGCCGAGCGCGTGCTTCACCTGGTGCGCCGGCCAGTGCGCATCGATCAGCGAGAAGTTGTTGTCGGCGCGAGTATCGGGATTGTGTGCGCCGCGCTTGGCGGCGCACTGCCGAACGAGACAATGACCCTGGATCCGGATATGTTACTTCGTAACGCCGATTCCGCGATGTACGCGGCAAAAGCGCGGGGACCCGGACACTATGAGTTCTTTTCGCCCGCGTCGGATGGCGTTGTGTGAACCCGGCAATGCTCGCCGTAACCCAGCTTGTTGCGATGATCCGCAATCCAGCGGTATAAGTGTTCGGCGACTGGCCGTGCGAAGGGAATTGCGAAGATCCATGACAGAAGCCATCCCGCACGGAGCTCGTTGACAATCTGCTCGACAGCCGCTGCGCCCTGCCAGGTCCGGTTGTCCGAATTACGCACTACCTGCAAGGAGTCTGCATAGGCTTCCGGCGTAATCCACGGAAAGCGGGCGTACAGTCCCGTAACCTGCGACGGAACTATCTCGAAAACGCCGCGCCTGTCCGTTTTCGCCAATCTGCCTGCGAGGCCCGCACACATTCCGCAGTGACCGTCATAAATCACCGTATAGCGGCGGCCGCCATTGGCAGTCACTCGACGCTGATGTGCTTCGCGCTCATGTGCCGCTACTGTTGAGCGCCATTGCGGGCTGTTGTTGCGTCAGACAGTGTAGCGTTCCGAGTCCCCACACAAGATCGACAGCATGTATCCCAACGACGCTGCGTCCCGGAAACAGGTCGGCGATAATACCAAGCGCAACGCGATCGTTCGGATCATTGAATGTCGGCACCAACACCACGTCGTTCGCGATGTAGAAGTTGGCATAACTTGCCGGAAGCCGCTGGCCGTCCATCACGACGGGACGTGGATATGGCAGCAACGCCACATTCAACGGCTGCCGTGCCGCGGCCAGCCGCAGGCGCTCCAGATTATCCACTGACGACGCGTGGTTCGCATCCGAAGGATCGGATTCGTATGCCAGCGTGACCGTATCAAAATTCACAAAGCGCGCTATGTCATCAATGTGACCGTGCGTGTCGTCGCCGGCGCAGCCATTGCCGAGCCAGATCGTATCGCCACAGCCAAGATACCTGGCAAACGCCTCCTCGTAACCAACCCGCGTCAGGCCCGGGTTACGTACCTGCACGTCGCTCAACAGCCACTCTTCCGTGACGAGAATGCGGCCCTGTCCGTTCACCTCGATCCCGCCGCCCTCGAGCACGAGTGGAGCACGCTCGTCATCGGGACGCATGGCGCGTGTCAGCGGAAGGCCGGTCACACGTTGAACGGCGTCTGGAACTCGACGATCCCGTTCGTAGTTGTCATACTTGGCCCACGCGTCGAAGTCCCACGCAACCATTTCGACCTCGCCGTTCGCATTCCAGACGAACGATGGGCCGGAGTCGCGAAGCCACACGCGATCGGTTGGAACTACGATGAGATTGACGCGCTGCATCGCAACGTCGTGCGCACGAAGCATCACGGCCGCCGAATCGCGCGCTGCTTCGCTCTGGCACAGAATTTCGACGCGTTCGTGATTCGCCAGTACTCGAACTATCTCGGCGTACACCCAACGCACCGCTTCAATTTTCCCGGGCCAGTCCGGCTCGTGGTGCGGCCACGAAATCCACGTGGCGTCGTGCCGTTCCCACTCAGCCGGCATGCGCCAGCGCGTCACCCCAGGTACCGATTCAGAATCGGGGAATACGCATCGATGCGCCTGTCCCGCAAAAACGGCCAGTTACGGCGCGTATCCTCGATCACCGCGGGATCGCACGTCGCGACGAGGATCGCGGGCTCCACGCCAGCCTCGGCGATGACGCGGCCAAACGGATCGGAGATGAACGAATGACCAAAGAACTCGATCCCATTCGTGCCCGGCTCATCCTCGAAGCCAACCCTGTTGGGTGACGCAACATACACCCCGTTCGCTATCGCGTGCGCACGTTGAGCCGTCCGCCACGCATCCATCTGCGCCGAGCCGAACTCTTCCTTTTCTGCCGGATGCCAGCCGATCGCTGTGGGATAGAAAATCACGTCGGCGCCCAGGAGCGCCGTAATGCGCGCAGCCTCGGGATACCACTGATCCCAACAGATCAGAACACCGACATTCGCGTAACGAGTCTTCCAGACACGAAAACCACTCGCGCCGGGATGTTCTTCGTTTTCGTACGTGTGGTGCGAATCACCCGGCGTGAAGTAGTACTTCTCGTAGTAGAGTGGATCGTCCGGTATGTGCATCTTGTGGTACACGCCCAGGAGCGACCCGTCGGCGTCGATTACCGCCGCGGAGTTGCGATACACACCTGCTGCTTGCCGCTCGAAGATCGGAACGACTATCACGATCTCGAGCTCGCGAGCGAGTGCCTGCATCCGGTCCGTTACCGGCCCCGGAATGGCCTCCGCTATGTCGAAACGCTCACAGCTCTGGCTCTTGCAGAAATAGTGAGAATTGAACATCTCCTGCAGGCACACGATCTGGGCACCGCGGCCGGCCGCTTCCCGGATCCGCGCGACCGCCCGATCCAGGGTTTCGCCCGGCGTGGTGGCGACTGAATCCTGGATGATCCCCACGGTGAACGGCTCTCTACACATGGGCGAAAGTTAACCGAATCCGGGCCCTCGGAGCGGCGCCGAGCCTGGGCGCGTCAACCCATCCCGGTCCGCTGCCGAGACTCATTATAGGCGAGGTGGCGCCATTCGCGGCCGCGATGGTGACACCGACCCGCCGATGTCGTCCTTATACGGCGGCATCAGCCGGCAAATCGCCTCGCTAATTGCGGTGTCTTTGGAGGTCTTGTTGGATCGTCGCATCGTCTTCGTTGTCCTTGCTACACTGCTCGGCGCATCGCTCGCCTGTTCTCGCAAGCCAAAGGAATACCTCCTCGGCGCCGCGGGGCCACAGACAGTTGCGTATGGGATTCAGAACCAACATGGGATCGACCTCGCGGTCGATGAGATAAACCGCGCCGGCGGAATCGACGGCGTGCCGTTGCGCGTCGTCACCCGCGATGATCATGCGAGCGGATCGGACGCGGCGCGTATCGCGGGAGAGTTCGTCGCCAATCGCCAGATCGTTGCCGTAATAGGCCACGCTGGTTCAGGCGCGGAAGTGTCCGCTGCGCACGTGTACGACGTAGGCAGATTGCCCGCGGTTGCAACAACGCCGTCGTCACCCGACATCTCCGGAATCTCGCCGTGGATCTTTCGCATGAGCACGAGCGACTCTGTCAACGGAGTGACGCTGGCGCACTTTGCCTCATCGCTCGCGGATTCGCTCCACCGCCCCGTTCGTGTCGCCGTGCTCTACCACAACGACGCATACGGCCGGGGCCTCTCCGACGCGTTTCTGCACAGTTTCAAGGGAGAAGTCCTGAGCAGCGACCCCATCGGTATTGACACCAACCTCGAGCCGTACATCAGCTACTTCAAGACGCGTGCGCCTGACATCGTGTTCGTCGCGAGCGATGAAGACCTCGGCATCGAGGTGCTTCGCGAAGCGCACAAGCAAGGACTCCGGGTCACATTCCTCGGCGGAGACGGCTGGCAGGGCGTGGTGAGCGAGCCGGCTTCAGAGGGGACATTTATCGGGACACCGTTCACCGCTCAGAGTAGCGGCGCGGCCACCGAGAAATTTGCCGCGTCATTCCGTAGCAAGTATGGGATGGTTCCAGACGCGCACGCGGCACTTGCGTATGACGCGACGCGACTCGTCGCGCAGGCATTGCGGAGCGGAGCAACGAGCAGGACCAGCGTGCGTGACTATCTCGCGGCACTGAACCGCACCACCGCATTCGCTAGCCTCTCGGGACCAACGTGGTTCGCCAACACAGATCCCGTCGGTGACACATTTCGGATGACCCGCGTGCACGACGGCGTCATGATTCCGGTGGCGTCCCCATGAGCATCCGCGAACACTTCCGCCTTACTACCATCCGCGACACGCTACTCGTTGGTTTCGGGGCGCTCGTATTCTTCCTCGTTGTGGCTGGAACCGTTGGATGGATCGCGGTGCGCGCCGGAGTGGGCGATGTCGCTGGGGAGCTGCAGAGCGTGCTTGCTACCTCACAGCAGACATCCGACTATTCGAATATCATCTCGCGAGAGATTCAGGCAGCGTCTGGCTACCTCGCCAATGGCGATTCCGCGTCCCTGCGCGAGTTCCGTCAGCTCGGCCATGAAGCCCACGGATTGCAACGCCGGTTCGATGCCACTCAACACGCAACGCCGGCCGAAGTCGCGGCCATCGCCGCGGTCGACAATCGACTCGCAGACTTCGAGAATGCCTATGCGCTCGCGCACAGGCTCCGTGGCATGGGACGTTCGCAGGAGGCGCAGGCCCAGTCAGAAGAAGCGCGCCGAATAGTCAAGTCATTGCTCGATGATCTAGCGCGCTTTGATGCGGCGAAGTCGGGTGAGGTCGCGAATACCACGGACCATCTCGACTATCTCGCTCGCTGGCGCGCGACCGCAGTGCTTGGAGCTGTTGCAATCGCCGCATTGCTCGCAATCATGATCGCGATCCGTACGATCCGCGCGATCGACACACCATTGCGCGCGCTATCCAGACACGCTCGCAGCTTCAGCGAAGGCAACCTCACCGCGAGGACCGCCAGCGCTGGCCTTCCGGGTGAGTTCGCGACAGTCGCCACCGCAATGAATCACGCGGCCGACTCGCTCTCGCGCGTCGTGGATGTAGCCACCCGGACAGCCGATGACGTGACGCACTCGGCCGGCGATCTGGCAAGCGCGTCGCAGCAGATCTCGGATACCGCGAACCAGGTTTCCGAAGCGGTGACACAGGTCTCCACCGGAGCGGAATCGCAGGTTCAGCAGATCATGGTCGTGACGCGATCGCTCGATACCATTCGAGAGGCAGCCGACAGCGTTGCGGCGGGTGCTGAAGAAGTTCAGGCACTCGCCGCTTCAATCCACGGACAGGCTGCTGACAAGCGCGCCGAGCTAGAGCGTACGCTCTCGATACTCGTTGACGTGCGCACGATAGTACGTCAGGCAGCGGAGGAAGTGCGCGCGCTCAACGCGACGGTCGGTGACATCAACAAGTTCGTCATCTCTGTGGGCCGTATAGCGGATCAGACCAATCTGTTGTCACTCAACGCAGCCATCGAGGCTGCGCGCGCGG
>PLEG01000164.1 GCA_003136975.1 Gemmatimonadota bacterium
CACGGCGGTTGGCCAATGACGGTCTTCCTGACTCCAGCCGGTGAGCCGTTCTACAGTGGAACCTACTTTCCACCCAAGGACAGGCACGGAATACCTGCCTTCACGCGGGTGCTGGAAGCGGTGGCGGATACATACGCAACGCGCCCGGAGAACGTGGCCGGAAGTGTGGCGTCTGTGCGCCGGATCTACGAGGCGTCCGCCTACAGCGGCGACGTGTCTGGCGATATCAGCGCCGAGTTTCTGGAGAATGCGTTCAAGGCGATCGCATCCGGCTACGACGCGCGCTTTGGCGGCTTCGGTGGCGCACCAAAATTCCCGCCGACCATGGTGCTTGATTTCCTGCTCCGCCACTGGGCGCGCACTGGCGCCCAGAGCGCGCTGGAGATCGCGAAAGCGACATTCGTCAAGATGGCACGCGGCGGAATATACGATCAGGTTGGTGGCGGCTTCGCGCGCTATTCCGTAGATGCGCAGTGGCTCGTGCCGCACTTTGAAAAGATGTTGTATGACAATGCGCTGCTCATCCGGCTCGGCGCGCATTTATATGAAGCCACAAAGGACGAGGAAGTCCGCCGCGTCACGGAAGAGACCGTCGAGTGGGTCGCGCGAGAGATGACGTCCCCTGTGGGAGCCTTCTACTCGTCGCTCGATGCGGACTCCGAAGGCGAGGAAGGCAAGTTCTACGTCTGGAGTTCCCAAGAGCTGGATTCACTACTCGGCGCAGATGCCCCATTAGTCGGGTCGTATTTCGGTGTGACGACGACCGGTAATTTCGAGGGCAGCAACATCCTGCACGTCCCGGCAGATCCCGCCGACGTAGCGCGCCGTACCAATGTGGACGTGGAAGCGTTGCGTGTTGCGATCGCGCGCGTCCGGCAGACACTCTATCAGCGCCGTGCGCGCCGAGTTCCGCCCGCGCGTGACGACAAGACTCTCGCTGCATGGAATGGCCTTGCGCTCCGCGGCATTGTTGAGGCTGCAAAGGCGTTCGATCGCGACGATTTTCGCGTCCTTGCGACGCGTAACGCCGAATTCCTGCTGACACACATGGTGATTGACGGAAGAGTGATGCGCAGCCACAAGGACGGTGTTACGCGAATCTCCGGCTTTCTCGAGGACCAGGCGGCAGTAGCGCTCGCGTTTCTGGCGCTGTTTGAGCAGTCACTCGACGTAAAATGGCTCAACGCGACGAGAACACTCGCACGCGTGATGCTCGCCGATTTTTGGGATGCCGAGTCGCAACTGTTCTACGACACGTCGCACGACGCGGAGAAACTCGTATCGCGGCCGCGCGACCCCACTGATAACGCCACCCCATCGGGAACCTCGCTCGCAGTCGATTTGCTGCTGAGACTTGGCAACTACGACGACGATCAGTCTCAGCGAGACCGCGCGTCCCAGGTCATGAATTCCGTCACCGGAATCATCACCAGGTATCCATCCGCCTTTGGTCAGATGCTCGGCAACGCCGAATACGCGGAGACCTTTGCGTGCCATGGAGACTACTGCGACATGCCCTCCCCGCGCACACTGGACATCGCGCGCACTTGACATCGCGCGCGATGCAATCACCCCAGCATCACCATCCAGTAACTGACATCGCCATGCCGACCGCCGGATATTCGTTTACGAGAGGTGCTTTCGCCGGAGAAGTGCATGATGAGCTTCTGTTTCCATATCCACCTCCGTTGAACACTGCCGATCCAGCAGAGGCTGCTACAGTCGAACGGTTGGTGCGAGCAATGGAAGGCCGGCTCGGCGACCTCGTCGATTCCGTAAAATTCGACGAGGAAGAGACCATACCCGACGACGTGATCGCCGCGCTCGGCGAGCATGGCTTTCTGGGCATGACGATTCCGCGACGGTACGGTGGACTGGAACTGTCTCCGCGAGCGTACGCCCGCGTGTGTGAAGCGATCGGCGGCGTCGATTCGTCGATCGGTGTGTTCATCGGCGTGCACTGCGGACTCGGCTCCAAGGCCATAGCGCTTTACGGCACCGACGCGCAGAAGCAACGCTGGCTTCCCGGCCTGGCGCGCGGCGAGATACTGGTGTCATACGCGCTTACGGAGCCACTTGTCGGGTCCGATGCGCAACACGTCAAGACAACCGCAACGCTCAGCGCGGATGGCTCGCACTGGTCGCTGAACGGACACAAGATCTGGATTGGAAACGCACATCGCGCCGCTGTGATCGCTACATTCGCGCAGACCGCTGTCGAACGCGACGGCAAGACGATAATGCGTCCCACCGCATTTCTCATCGAGCCCACAATGCCGGGCTTTCGCGTGGTCGAGACGGCGAGAAAGATGGGCATCCGCGGGTCCACACAGGCCGAGCTCGAGTACAGCGACCTAAGCGTGCCAGCCGAGAACGTGCTCGGACAGGTTGGCAAGGGATTCGCCGTCGCCGTAACGGTTCTGAATGGTGGACGCCTGACCCTCGCGGCTGGTTGCACCGGCGGCACAAAGCACATCTTCCGCGAGATGGCGAGTTACGTCGAGCAACGCATTCAGTTCGGCAAGCCACTGGCAGACTTCGAGATTACGCAGCGCAAGCTGTCGTCCATCGCGTCCGAGATTTACGCATCCGATGCCATGCTCGGCGTCCTCGCGAATCTTGCCACCGAGAATGAATCAGACTGGTCGCTCGAAGCTGCGATCGCGAAAGTGTTCGCGAGCGAGCTCGTCTGGCGTGCGGCGGATGAAATGGTGCAATTGGCAGGTGGTCGGGGGTTCGTGAAACCGTATCCCTACGAGCGCTTTCTTCGCGACAGCCGTATCAATCGGATATTCGAAGGCGCGAACGAGATTCTTCGCCTGTTCATAGCGCTTAACGGCATCCAGACGCTCTCTGGCCAGCTCAAGGAAGTCAGCGCCGCCCTTCGCGAGCCGATCAAGCACCTGGGCCTGCTGAGCGAATTTGCCGCGGTGCGCGTTCGGAGCGCGTTCGGAGCAAGCGCGACGCTCGACGTGGATCTCGATCCGCGACTCGCGAAGCACAAGGAATCTTTTGAGAAGCACGTGTCCGAACTTCGTGCCGCCGCCGAGAGCGCGGTTACCACGTATCGGGGCGAGATCGTCGAAAAGCAGCTCGTCGTCGAACGGCTATCGAACATGGCGATCGAGTTGTTCGCGACTGCGTGCGTGATCTCATACACGCAATCGCTACTCGCCGCTGGCAACGAAAGCGTGTCGAGCCAAGCCACGCTGTTGTGCGACCTCTTCTGCGTGGAGTCGGGCTTACGATTCCGCGCGGCGCGAGTGGCTCTTGCGGGCGGAAGCGCCGGCCTGATCGATGACGAGCGCAAAGAAGCCGCTCGCGCGATTCGACGCGATGGTGGCTATGGCATCCCGGATTCCATTCTCGATGTGGTGATGAGCAACGCAGCCGGTGCTGGGCGCCAGAGCACATGAGCACCGACCCGCGCGCGGCCACACGGATTCGCGGCATGCGCGGCGCGACACGCGTCCAGCATGACGATTCCGAATCCATTCGATCCGCCACGCGCGAATTGCTCGGCGAGATGCTGCACCGGAACGATATTACGTCAGATTCCGTCATTAGCGCGTTTTTTACCGTGACGCCAGATCTGACAAGCGAGTTTCCAGCAAGAGCGGCGCGCGAGCTCGGCTGGAACGACGTGGCGATGCTCTGTTCCACGGAAATACCGGTCCCCGACTCGATCGATCGGGTAGTGCGCGTCTTGCTGCACGTTGAGTCGTTCGTGAACAGTTCCATCAAGCACGTGTATCTGAACGGAGCCGAGGAGCTGCGTCCGGACCTGTGACCTGCGACGCCCCGGACGAGTCTTACGGAAGGCCGGCGGCGCTGCTGACTGTCGAAGATCAACGTTACAATTATCCTGAGGGATCTCATGCGCGCTTCAATACTAGCAGGGACGCTATCGCTGCTGATTGTGGCAACTCCGAGCGTAACGCCAGCGCAGAAACCACCTGACGGCGCCGAGTTGGTGCGCCTGATGCACGATCGCTACGTAGCCAAATGGTACACCACGCTAACGTTCACGCAGGCGACGCAGCGACGTACAGCTGCCGATACCATGGTGCACGAAACCTGGTACGAATCAATGAAGCTGCCGGGCAGGCTTCGCATCGACGTGGGAGCCCCGGACGGCGATCCGATAATTCTCTTCGCGCGCGACAGTATCTTCGCCCGCAGCGGGTCGCACACACGTCCCGCTCGCGCGGGCCGGAATCCGCTCCTCCTGCTCGGATTCGACGTTTATACGCAAGCCATCGAACGCTCGGTGAGCGCGTTGAGGGAAGAGGGATTTGACTTGAGCAAGATGCACGAAGGGACATGGCAGGGTCGCCGAGTTTTCGTTGTTGGCGCCGCGGTGGGCGACACGACCTCCAAGCAGTTCTGGATCGACGCCGAGCGGCTTGTCTTTGTCCGCATGATGGCTCCCGAAACGCCGGGACGCCCCGGTCTGGAAGATGTTCGATTCGACCGCTACCAGCCCGCGGGTGGAGGCTGGCTCGCCACGCTTGTCACCGATACGCGCGGCGGCAAACTCATGCAGAGCGAGGAATACTCAAACGTTCGCGTAAATGTGCCGATCCCGGAAAGCCGCATGGATCCCAGCAGGCTCGACCAGCCCTGATTTGGCCGCGTCTTTGACGCAGAGGCGAAGGTCAATTGCGGACCGAGTGTTAATTTTCTGCCGGCCCGAGAGTCCAACACATCGATGCTCCTCACAGTACTCGTTTCACTAGTAACGGCGGTCGCGCCAGTATCACGCGACACGACCACCAACGTTCGCGATCTGCCGATCGTGGAGCTGCGCGCTGCCCATCCCACGTCCGCCACAGTCGTGATAATTCTTTCTGGCGACGGCGGCTGGGCAGACATTGATCAGAAGGTCGGGCAGCGCCTGCAAGAGCGCGGAGTAAATGTCGTGGGCCTCGACATGCGCGACTATCTTCGTAATGGTCATCGCACGCCGTCCGGTATTGGGAGCGACGTGTCCCGCATCGCCAGACGTTACATGGCGCTCTGGCAGTTGAACAACGTCGCGATCGTTGGTTACTCGCGCGGATCTGATCTCGCGCCATTCGCAGCGACCAATCTGGCCTCCGACATCAGACCGCATCTCACCCTGATCGCGATGCTCACGCTGCTCGAGCGCGCAAGCTTTGTATATCATTTCTCGGATCTATGGCGAACGACTTCCGGAAAGGGAGACATTCCCATTCTCCCGCAAATCGAGGCGCTCAAGGGCGTTCCCATCGTCTGCATCTACGGAAAAGACGAAAAGGAATCACTGTGCAGGGCAGCCCCGCCGGGACTGATGACCGTGGTTGCGCGGAACGGCCAGCATCACTTTGACGGTAATTTCACCGCGCTGGGTGACATCGTGTACGAGGCGGTGATCAGGACATCCATGGGGTTACCGCTTGGCGATCTGGGCCACCACGCCCAGTAATGGATAGCGTTCAATAGACCGCCATGCCTGTCGCGTTCATGCAACAGGTCCGATAGGATCGTCGCCACACATGCACATCGGCGATCGATAAACATACGATTGAATTCGCCGCTTTCGCGAAAAAATATGATCGCGACGCCATCGCGCGCAGCGGCAAAAAAACAGTCATTTCGACGGATCGAAGGGCTACGCACGCAATGCTGCGATGTGTGAAATCGGATTCTTCACCGATTTCACTGGGAATCATTTTGCGCCTACAAAACTTGAATTTTCTCCCTCCCCTCTGGACTCCTTCTTGCGACCCGGTGCCCAATCCGCGGCGTGTCGACGCTGCAGGCAGAACGAACTGCGCAGATCGGCAAAGGCGTGAAACTCATTGATTCAGGGGAGCGTTAGATGGGACAGAAAGGAAGTATTGCTCGGGTCACGCAGCTTTTAATTGCGTGCGCGACAATCGCCGGACCAGCTGTCGCGGGAGCACAGATCGCCTGGACGAACTGGACCGGTTTTGGCCCCTTCGGCATGACGAGCACCGCGACTGGGACAATGGCAACATCGAATGGACCTGTAACCGTTACATATACCGGACAGGTCCAGGCCGGCAGTCAAACCAGCGGTGGCGGCGGAACACAGTACTTCAATCCCACCAACTCGGACGGGGCCGGGCACCAGTTCACCACGTCGACTTATGGCGCAAACGGTCCAGGCACCAACCCTGGATTCGTTCAGCTGATCAACGGGGATGCCCAGGCAGTCAATACCCTCACCTTCTCGTCGCCGGTGAACAGTCTGTTCTTCTCGATCATCAGCATGGGCCAGGGTGGCGATCCAGTGACGTACACATTCAACAACGCGTTCACTCTCGCTTCCCAGGGACCAGGCTGGTGGGGTGGATGTAACACCTGTCTCGTACAATCCGGCAGCGGTAACAATATCCTGACTGGCACGGAGGGCGACGGAACGCTCATTTTCAACGGACCGATCACGCAGCTAAGCTTTACGTCGAATCCGGGTGAAAATTGGCATGGATTTACGGTCGGCGCAGAATCAACCGTACCGGAGCCAAGCTCGATGGCGCTCCTCGGCACCGGCCTGATCGGACTCGTACCAATGGTTCGCAAGCGCCGGAAATAGCTTCGGCCGCTCTGTTAGCCACAGCGAATTTTCCGTAGTCAGCAACAGTGGCCACATATCATCGCGATATGTGGCCACTTTTTTGTCACGCCTATTAGCGCCATTCAATACGCAAGCTGCCCATCGACGATTCGAGCAACCGGCGTGTACGGATGTTCTTTCGCTTCACCCAGTCCCATGACGTGAAGCACTTCCCAGCCGTGCACCTTGAAGTAATCGGCGATCATCGACCGATGGCAGCGCCACCAGACGGCTTCCGAACACATCGCCGCCACCCTGTCTTCGCGTGTGAGCGTCGCAAGTAACTCCGCGGCGTCGGTGAATTCCACGGTGTCCATGTAGTCGGCATACCCGCGGAATGCTTCATTGCGCCACGCCGAGTGTGGCGAGTCGGGTAATGCCTTGCGACGGCCGCCGAGACCTGGCATTGGCGTGTATCCGATTCCGGCGTCCGCCAGTGACTGTTGGAGTTCCGCCGGATTGAACTGCGGGAAAGCGCGTGAGCCCGCGAAGCGTCGCACGTCGGCGATACGCGTTACACCGTGCGATGTGAGGATGTCCAGGAATTCGTCAATCGGGTGTGTGGAATGACCAATCGTCCAGAGCGTGCCCGGTGGTTGAAGCGCTACAGATCCGCGCACGACTTCAGGATTGTACCGCAGTTCAGGCAGATCAACTTGCACTTGCGCCAGCTGACCTGGTCACTGCCGCATATGTCGCAGATCTCATTCGCGGGTTGATCGCCCGTATCTAAGCCGCGTTTGGGATCCTCGCCGTTTCCGGCCACTTCACGCCTCGAAATCCAGCGCGAGATCGAGCGCTGGTGCCGAGTGAGTAAGGGCACCTACGGAAATCCAGTTGACGCCGGTTTGTGCGATCCCGCATACGGTCTGCAGGTTGACGCCACCAGACGCTTCTATCACCGCGCGGCCCGCGACCAGTCGCACGGCATCGCGCATGTCCTGCAAGCCCATGTTGTCGAGCATGATGATGTCAGCGCCCGCACGGATCGCGTCCCCAACCTGATCCACATTGTCGCATTCTACTTCCACGCGAGTGCCCGGCACCGCGACTGCGCGAGCCCGTTCAACAGCAAGCGCAACGTCGTGACCCAGAGCCGCTATGTGGTTGTCCTTGATCAGGATCGCNNCGCCATCCTGGCGTCGTCTTACGCGTGTCGAGGATCCGCGCACTGGTGCCGCGCACCGCGTGCACATACTGTGCGGTGAGCGTTGCAATTCCCGAAAGACGTTGCATGAAATTCAGCGCGACGCGCTCAGCGCCGAGCATCCCGCGTGCGTTGCCGGAGAGAAAGAGGATCGTGTCGCCACGATCGATCGGGCGCGCGTCGTGCGAATCTTCGCGAATCACCACTGACGGATCACGCTGCCTGAACGCCTCGATGGCGAGCAGTGTCCCGCAAACAATTCCCGGGCGACGAGCGACGAGTGCTGCGCGAGCGCTGCGTTCTGGATCGATCGTGGCGTTGGTAGTCACGTCTGCGTCAGCCGCATCCTCTTCGAGCGCAGCGTGGACGATGCGCGCTCGATGCGCCGCATCGAGCGGAAAGCGCAGGCGCTCCTCCGGCGAG
>PLEG01000210.1 GCA_003136975.1 Gemmatimonadota bacterium
CGTGTACGTCGCTGGAAAGGCCAGATCGCTTGCGGAAGGGGTGCAAATAGCACGGACCGCAATCGCCGATGGTTCAGCGACAGCGGCGCTTGATAAGCTACGAGCAGTCCTACCGCGCTCGTAGGCGTGGTGCGTTGCCGGCTAGCAGCGTCGCATGACTCCGACGACGATACCCTGAATGGCCACGTCGTTCTCATGGACGTAGATGGGATCCATCATCTCGTTGCGAGGCTGGAGCCGGATCCGCCCGTCGCGCTCGCGGTAGAAGCGTTTGACCGTGGCGGATGTCCCGTCAATCAGAGCGATGACTGTCTCGCCATTGTCGCACGATGCACGCTCGTTGACCACCACGAAGTCGCCATCGCAGATATGGTCATCGATCATGGAGTTGCCGCGCACGCGAAGGACGTAATGATTGCCGCCGCGGTGTACGAAGTCTTCCGGCACAGCGATGGTTTCGTGCTGTTCAATCGCCTCGATCGGCATGCCGGCCGCGACCGTGCCCATGAGCGGGATCTGGACGGCCCTCGGGTATTGCTCGGATGGAAGGATCTCGATACCGCGGCTCTCATTGTAACGGCGCTTGATGTACGACTTGCGCTCCAGATTGCTCAGATGCTCGTGAACCGTTGCCAAAGAGCTATAATCGAAGCGCGCCGCGATCTCTTCAAAGCTGGGCGCGTATCCGTTGTCTTCGGTGTATTCCGCGAGATAACTGAGAATTTCCCGTTGGCGCTTGGTCAGCGACATCGCCAGATTCCTAGAGGGTGGGTCTGCGTCCACGGCTGACCCCGAACAGCCGCCGAAAGAACTACGTTATCCGAAGAATGCCCGAAACGCAAGCTTTTTCCGCACCGCGGAGTGTATGGACCCCACCCTCTGGCACGCTTGGCGAGCTGGTTGCCGCCGCGTACGCCCGTGCGGGGGCTCAGGCGCACGAGGAGGACATGTGGCGCGAAAAGGCGGAATCGGGGCCGTCACGGCCGGCGTTCCGCGACGCATTGCGCGGGCCGACCGTCGCTGTGATCGCGGAGATCAAGCGCAGTTCGCCGTCGAAGGGCTCGATCAATCCTGAACTTGATGCAAAATCCAGGGCCCGTTCGTACGCGGAATCTGGCGCTGCCGCGATTTCGGTGCTGACTGAGCCTCTCCGGTTCGGGGGCTCCGTGTCGGATCTCTCGGACGTTGCCGGCGCCGTAATGGTCCCTGTCCTCCGCAAGGATTTCATTGTCGCCGCTGTGCAACTGTATGAGGCCCGCGCTCGCGGCGCGTCCGCGGCGCTTCTCATCGTGCGAGCACTACCGCCCGAAGCGCTTGTCGAGCTTCACGACATTGGCTCGCGGATCGGGCTCGATCTGCTGGTGGAGGTTCGGGACGAGGCCGAGCTTTCGGTGGCGCTGGATGTCGGCGCCATGATCGTTGGAGTGAACAACCGGAACCTGGAGTCGCTGGTTATCGACGCCGGGACCGTGGGCCGGGTGGTTCCACTTATTCCACGGGGCGTGGTTGCCGTCGCAGAGAGCGGTNNGCCGACGCCGTGTTGATCGGCTCGGTGGTGTCTGCTTCCGCTGATCCGAGTGCGGCTGTGCGCTTACTCGCTGACATTCCCGTGGAGCGCGATGCGCGTCCGAATTAAGTTCTGTGGCCTGACCCGGGAACAGGACGTCAAGTCCGCGGTGGAGCTTGGGGCGGACTACGTGGGAGTGATTTTCGCGGGCGGCCCGCGCAATCGAACGTTGGACGAAGCGGCTCACATTCTCCGTGGCGCCGCGGCGGTGAAACGCGTCGGCGTCTTCGGATCCCCGCATGCGACCGAGCTGAGCCGCTATGTCGCTTCGATTCCGCTGTCGGTGGCACAGCTTCATGGCGATTCGTCGGCGAAGGCTGTCATTGGGGCGCGCGCTATCGGGGTGAAGGAAGTTTGGGCGGTTGTTCCGGTCCTGGACGGTGTTCTTGCTGATCATGCCGAAGCGCTGTTTCTGTGTGCGGACGCAGTCGTCCTCGATACGAGGGCTGCGAACGGGCTCGGAGGTACCGGACGCTTGTTCGATTGGGCTGCCGTCGCCGGAAAGCTCGCGGGGATGCGGCGCAATGCGCGGCTGGTTGTTGCAGGCGGCCTCACACCCGAAAATGTGGCCGAAGCGATTCGCTTTCTGAAGCCTGACGTGGTCGACGTTTCATCGGGGGTCGAGTCGGCGCCCGGCGTCAAAGATCCAATACTGATGAGTCGCTTCGTTGAAGCGGCGCGGAGTGCATGACTGTTGACTATGATCATTCCCGAATCGAGCGGACGATTCGGAGCGTTTGGCGGCCGCTACGTTCCCGAGACTCTCATTCCAGCTCTGGACGAGCTGGAGCGGGCCTTTGACGAGGCCATGGCGGATGCTGCGTTCGTCAAGACCTACACGGACCTGCTGCGTGATTACGTGGGACGCCCGTCGCCGCTGAGCGACGCTCCGCGGTTCAGCGAGAGGGTGGGCGTGCCAGTGTATCTCAAGCGCGAGGATCTCAACCATACTGGCGCGCACAAGATCAACAACGCGATCGGCCAGGCGTTGCTCGCCATGCGCATGGGTAAGCGGCGCATAATAGCGGAGACCGGTGCTGGCCAGCACGGTGTCGCGACCGCGACCGCGTGCGCCCGGTTCGGACTCGAGTGCATCGTGTACATGGGCGAGATCGACATGGAGCGGCAGGAGCTCAACGTCTTCCGCATGCGGTTGATGGGTGCGACGGTAATTCCGGTTCGCGCGGGGACGCGTACGCTCAAGGACGCAACGAGCGAAGCGATCCGCGACTGGGTGACGAACGTTGACACCACGCACTACATCATCGGATCGGTTGTTGGGCCAGCGCCGTATCCGCGGATGGTTCGCGATCTGCAAAGTGTGATCGGCCGCGAAGCGCGCGAGCAGATGCTCGATCGGGTCGGCAAGTTGCCGTCCGCCGTTGTTGCATGCGTCGGCGGCGGGTCCAACGCGATGGGGATATTCCATGCTTTCGTCAACGACCCTGCGGTGCGACTCATTGGCGTCGAGGCCGCGGGTGAAGGACTGATGACCGATCGACATTCGGCGTCGTTGTCACGCGGAAGACCTGGCGTGCTACACGGTGCGCTGAGCTACTTGCTGCAGGATGTGAATGGGCAGGTTCATCCCGCGCACTCCATCTCCGCAGGCCTGGACTATCCAGGCGTTGGTCCGGAGCATTCATTCCTGCATGACACGAAGCGCGCCGAGTATGTCGCGGTGACAGATGCTGAAGCCCTTGAAGCATTCAGCGTGCTCAGCCGGCTCGAAGGGGTGATACCCGCGCTGGAAACGTCGCACGCGATCGCGTGGCTACTCGGCACCGTGGGAACGTGGGCGAGCGACGCAACGGTTCTGCTATGCGTGAGTGGTCGTGGCGACAAGGACGTAGCGCAGGTGCGCGCGATGCAGAGTCAAAGCAACTGATGCCACTATCTCCGACACCGCCCCTCGGTGTAGCGCGGGCAGCGATGGATCCGTTGGACCCGGCGATATCGGAGACGTTAAAGGCGCTCGCGCGCGCGGTGCGGTCTTTCCAGTTGTATCTACCGAACAACCCGATGCACATTCGCGCTATTGACTCCGCGCGCACAGCGCTCGTAGCGTTGTGGAGCAAGGTGGATAGAGTGGAGCTCGGAATAACAGAAACGGAGTTTCTGCACGAAGACGTACCGGTCTTTTCTGAAACGGATCGCGGGGGGGAGAGCCTGCCGTGGATGTTCTACAAGGACGGCGTCCGCTCGTTCGAGATTCGCAAGGGATTCGAGACGGAGGAGCTTCCAAAATTTCTTGGCGCGCTTCAGGCAGTGCGCGCTCAGGCAGGCGGAGACGAAGATCTGGTCACGCTGTTCTGGGAGTGTGACTTTGAGTACCTGTCGTACACGTACGAGGAAGCTGGTGGCGACGGATATTCTGCTCCGGGTGCGGAGTTGCTGCGCGGCGGCGCGCCTGTTGGCATTGTGGACGCGCCCGCTGATGGCGAGAGCGACGTTGGTACCTACGGCAGCAGTGCGTCGCAGTTCGCGCGAATATCGGATTTCGACTCGACACTCTACTTCCTGGAAGAGCAGGAGATCGCATATCTGCGCCAATCGGTTCGCGAAGATTTCTCCGGCGATCTTCGTCCCTCGGTCGCCGCCGCGCTACTCGATACGTTCGAGTCGCAGAGCGACCCCACGGTACGCGAGGAGATCTGTGGGATTCTCGAAAACTTCATGCTTGTGTTGTTATCCGGCCTGCAGTTCCGGACAACGGCGTTCCTCATTCGTGAATGTGCGATGGCCACCGCCCGGGCCGACGGTCTGCTTCCGTCACACCGTCAACGGGTCGACGAGCTGGCCAACCGAATCAGCGATCCGGCGACCCTGAACCAGCTGCTCGACGTACTTGAGGACACGCAGCTCAAGCCGCCGCAACAGGATCTCGTATCGCTCTTCACGCAGCTCAATGCGTCCGCGCTTCAGCCGCTCGTGTCGCATCTCGTCCGGTCGCGAAACGGGGAGCTGCGGGCGGTTCTCGAGGACGCGGTTACGCGTCTCGCGAGCGCGCACACTCTCGAGCTCATGGCGTTGATCGGATCAGATGACGAGGCGGTTGCGCTCGAAGCGATGCGGCGGGCCGGGGATCTCAAATCACCCGCGGCAGTTGCGCCGCTGGCGCGCGCGATCGAAGCGACCTCCGGCACCAGCCGCGCCGCTGCGGTCGCGGCACTCGCGCAGATCGGCTCGCCGGGCGCGATGCAGGTACTCGAGCGCGGGCTTGAGGACCTTGATCGTGACATCCGGCTCGCGGTCGTGAAGGCGTGCGCCGAGCGGCAGTATCGTCTCATACTGCCGCGCTTGGAGCGAGCGATCAAGGAGCGTGTTATTCGCGATGGGTCATCGGCGGAAAAGACGGCGTTCTTCGATGCGTACGCGACGCTGGGCGGTGATTCGGCAATTCCGTTGCTCGAGAGTATTCTGCTACCACGCGGCATGCTCGCGCGAAAGGAAGATCCTATCACCCGCGCAAGCGCGGCCATGGCGCTCGGCAAGCTCGGTACCGAGCGGGCGCTGGATGCCGTGCGCAAGGCCGCGGGGGACAAGGAGATCGTGGTTCGGAGCGCTGCGGCGCGCGCATTGAGAGGCGGCACGTGAACGTCATTACCGCTGACGACGGCGAGCGCCAGGAGACCGCCAACACGCGGCGGGCTGGTCGCGCACTGATTATCGCGATACACGCCGCGACGCGCTCCATCAAGTTGTATCCGCCGGAGCACCAGGCGGTGCAGAAATCGCTTGTGGAGCTCGCATCGGCGGCGTTGGAGAGCCGAAGTGTCGATGCGGATCTGGAGTTGCGCGTGCATGGCGAGTTCATCTTCGTCAACGGCACGCGCCTGCGATTGGATCTCAGCAATTACGCGAGCTTTGGGCGAGTGCTCGAGCTGTTCCGCGCTTCGGGCGTTGGAGCGTTACGAGTAATTCGCGATGCAACTCCACGCGAGTGGTTCTCACTGCTCACTTTGCTCACGACGGTCGGAGCAAGCGGAGCAGGTGATGCCGACGAACTCGCGCGGCGCCTGCACGCGGCAGGAGTTGACGCCTTCGAGGCCGCCGCCGACGTGGATGCGGAAGCGGACATCGAGGAGCGCGAACAGGCCAAGGCGGCAGCACGCCGCACCTACGCGCAGTCGGTGGCGCTGACAAAAGACGTCATCAACTCCGTGCGCATGGGACGCGTACCGAGCGCGCGCAAGATCAAGCGAGCGGTCCAGACAATCGTAGATGAGGTGCTCACCGAAGAGGTGTCGTTGATCGGGCTCACGACGCTGCGGGAGTACGACGAGTACACGTACACGCACTCGGTCAACGTCTGCATTTTTGCCGTGGCATTGGGAAAGCGCATCGGGATGACCAAGCTTCAGTTGTACGAGCTTGGCGTAGGGGCGCTCATGCACGACATCGGCAAGTCACGCGTTCCGGCCGATCTGCTTCAGAAAGCGACAGCGCTTGACGATGACGACTGGCGCCGTATCACGGCCCACCCGTGGCTGGGTATGCTTACGCTGTTTCAATTGCGTGGGCAACAGGAGCTACCGTACAGAGCTATGGTGGTGGCGCACGAGCATCACATGCGGGGCGATTTTAGTGGCTACCCGCGCGTGATCCGCCAACGGTCGATCGCCATGTCGAGCAAAATTGTCGCGGTGGCTGACGCCTATGACGCCGCCACGAGCCGCAGATCGTATCAGACCAAGCCATATCCGCCGTCGGCGGTCCTGCAGGAGATGCGCGATAATCCGCGACGTGGTCTCGACCCTGTAGTCGTCAAGGCTTTCATCACCCTGCTCGGCATCTATCCGTCGGGTACCTTGGTAGTACTCGATACGTTTGAGCTCGCGGTGGTGCTTGCTGCAAATCCGAATCCGGAGATGCTGTCGCGGCCCCGCGTAGTTATCGTGAGCGACGGGCGCGGCAATCTACTGCAACCGCCGCGCGAAACCGACCTTGGCGCAACTGGTCAGGACGGACAGTTTACGCGCACCATCATCAAGACTGCGGATCCAGACAGGTATGGTATCAGAGTTAGTGATTACGTCGTCTAACAGAATCGACCAGCGGTTCGCGCTGCTGCGCGAGAGCGGACGGACGGCACTCGTATGCTACGCGACCGCCGGACACCCGGATCGCCCGCGGTCCATCGACCTTCTGCGCGGGCTCGAGGATGCAGGCACGGACGTGATCGAGGTCGGCGTACCGTTCTCCGATCCGCTGGCAGACGGACCGGTCATTCAGGCAAGCTCTCAGACCGCGCTTGATGCAGGGATGACGTTCGATGGCGCGCTGGAGCTCGTAGCAGAGGCCGCGTTGAATGTTCCCGTCGTGCTGTTTGGATATCTGAACCCGTTTCTGGCTGCCGGTCCTGATTGTCTGGCCAGAATCGAGACGGCCGGATGCGATGGAGTTCTGATCACCGATTTGCCAGTCGGTGCTGATCCGCCGCTCGAAGCGCGGTTCGCCGCCAGCCCGCTGGCTTTTGTCAGGCTCGTCGCTCCCACGACGCCGGTGGAGCGAATGAGTCTCATCGCGCGCAACGGCAGCGGT
>PLEG01000035.1 GCA_003136975.1 Gemmatimonadota bacterium
TGGCCGTACTGCCAGACGATCTTGTTCGTGCGCGGATCGATCACGATCACGCGGTTGCGATAATCGTCGTTGATCGCGATGAGTCCGGGGGCGATGCGGGTTGCCAGCGACGGATGATCCAAGGCTCCTGGTCCGCTAGCAGGCCCGTAGCGCCAAAGCACGCGCCCTGCGCGCGTCATGATGATCGCGTGACCGGGGCGGGCGTAATCCGCGAGCAGGATTCGATCCCGCCCGAGCAGCTGCGGATCGGATGGGTAGCTGACGGGAGCTGCCACGCTCCAGCGGAGCCTGCCGCTCGGACCGAAGTCGTCGATCCATGAGCCGTTGATCTCGCTTACGAGCGTCCCGCCGTCGCGAAGTGGTGTTGCTCCATTGATCGCGCCGAGGTCGGTGGGCGGGTTGTGACTGCAGCTGCCGGATCCGTACTGACGGACGATTCGGTGTGCAGGCGAGATAAAGAGGACGCGGCAGTTGTACGCGTCCGCGACGGTGACGACGCCGCTCGGAAGCAAGTACGCATCATCAGGAGTGTTCAGAAAGCCGGGGGCGCTTCCCTTCACGTTTACGTGTCCGTAGCGCCAGAGCACCTTCCCCCCTGGGAACGAAATGATCTGAATCGTGTGCTGATCCTCCTGGTTGGAGATGATCCGGTCATGATGCGGCCCGAAGAATGTGTCGTCGCCGAAGCGGAACTGCATAGCGGCAGGGACGCCCGGGCGTGGATATCTCCACAAGATCCGTTTCGCCCCGTCGACGAGCAACATCCGGTTGTTGCCCCGGTCAGCGATCAAGAGGTAGCCGGGCAGCGGCTTCGGCGGATTAAGCCGCGGTGGCGCGGCAGGCTTCGAGCTTGCAGCCGCCGGTGTCTTGTGGGCTCGGTGTCCCGGGCCAACGATGATCCCGAGTGCTGCTGTACCGGCCAAGGCGATGCAAGTCGCCCAAAGGAGACGACGGTTTCGACGCCTCCGTTGACCCGCCGCCAGTCGCTTGGTCTGGCGAGATTGATGCTGGGTCTCAGGCAAGCTGCACGAACGCTATGGCGCTTGGGTGAACTTCGCATGAACTCGAGTGATCGACGACCGAGAGGATACTGGCCCGGACCCATGGCGATCAGCTGAGGCATCGTGGTTCCTATGCACGATCGTTTCGAGGTGCTCGTCGAGCATCACGACCGCAAGCGATGAGCGCTTCCGTGCTCTAGGGGTAGGTCTCTCGCGGTCACAATCCTTATGCCGACCGGCATCCAGTCAGACGCCAGTCAGGAGGTTGATCGATGCTGAGCAGGTGCTGGGAAGGCGCGAAGTCCGAACCCTTCACTCCGTCACCGTCGCGACGGTTGTCCTCACGACGCTCGTTGCGACGAGTGGCTCGCACGCCCTCGAGCTCCAAGCGCACTCGCCGCGTCGCGCGTCCCGAACGCGTCGCCTTGCCCCTGGTCCATGGCCTGGGGCGATGAGCCGAGGGTACGGGTGGCCGCTTCGTCCGTTCAATCAGCAGCATGCCATTCGAGGCGCGTTCGGGGATCCGCGGTTTGGGGCACAACAGCGCAATTTCCACTTCGGAATCGACATTCCGGCCCGAGGTGGAACCCCGGTGTATGCCGTCTCTTCAGGCACCGTCTTCCTGGCGCCTGACAGAGTCAGCGTTCTGGTTGACGGTAGGGCGGGCCACGCGACCGGCTTCTCGTACTGGCATATCCTCCCGGCGGTCGTTGAGAACCGGTTCGTAGCGAAGCACTCTCTGATCGGCTGGGTCAACAGGGCATGGGGACATCTCCACTTCGCTGAGCTTCAGGGCGGCGCATGGGTGAACCCTTTGCGGGTCGGCGCGCTCACTCCGTTCCGGAACCGGCAACGACTGCAGATCAATTCGATCAAGGTTGTCGCTCACTCCGCCNNGCTCGGATCGTTCCAACCGTGCTTCGCTGGCGTCTTGTCGCACAGCCCTCTTCGCCACCCAAGTGGACGACCGCGGTGGACTTCCGGTTGCACATTCCTCCCAACAGGATGTACTCGGACATCTACGCGCCGGGGACGTTCCCGAACCGCCCGGACCATCCGGGACGCTACGTCTTCTATTTGGCGCGCGACTGGAACGCCAGGGGCCTGCCGGCGGGCAGGTACCAGATTCAAGTGGAAGCTTCGGCGCCTCGCGGTCCGACAACGTTCGCGTCGATCAAACTCAACGTTGCGGGCGTCGGCGAAGGTACACCGAGCTCAGTAAACGAGATTCCTCACAGCTTGCGTCGTCGCGGTTGAGGATGGCTGGCGTGGTGTGTGTGCTGCGTTCATCGCTCTTCTCCACGGTGGGTTGCGGCCTGCTGGCTGTCGTGGTTGCGGCGGGCGCTATGACGCTGACGCTCCGCTCCGCTGACTGGAACCTGACGGCCTTGGTGCGGGTTGACTCGGCGACGAGGCTGGGTGCCGATGCGCGAGTAGTTGAGCCGGGTTTCCGCACGGTTCATCCCGGCGCCTACGACGGCCAGTTCTATTGGGGGATCGCGGTGGACCCGTTCGCTCACGGCCAGGTCGGTAAGGCGCTCGACAAGCCTTCGTATCGATATGGGCATCCGTTGTACGGCTGGCTTAGCTGGCTGTGGAGCGCCGGCCAGGCGAGGGCAGCAGCTGTTGCGTTGGCGGCGCTTGGGCTTTTCTGTTTGTTCGCCGCCGCAGCGACAGCATCGTGGCTTGGACGACGACACGGCCGATCGGGATGGGAGGGGTTGTTCGTCGCTCTGAACCCCGGCCTGGTCAGTGCGGCCGCACATGATCTTGCTGAGCCGCTCGGGGCCGCGCTGCTGTTAGGGGCGTACGCTGCGTACCTGGATCGGCGGCGACGGCTCGCCTGGGTGTTTTTTGCGTTGCTTCCCCTGGCGAAGGAGCCGCTGCTGCTTGTGGTGGCCGCGGTTGTCGTTTGGGAGCTGTGTCAGCGTCATCTAGTTGGCGCTGCGGTCTTCGCGACTGCGGCGGTTCCGGCGTTGGCTTGGTGGCTGTATGCGCGTGTTCACTTCGGTGGTTGGTTCACGTCCGGTGGCACTGCGCTCGCGGAGCCGTTCTCCGGGTGGGCGCAGACATTGTTCGGCTCGACTGCGCGGCGTGGGTTAGCCCCCGACCTTGCCGTCGCCGTCCTGGCGGCGCTGATTCTGTTGTTTGCGATAGCCGGTGTCAGTGCGCTCATTCGAAGAGGGCCTGTCGAGCTCTCATATCTTTCGCTCGCTGCGGTTGCGATTTGCCTGGCGCCAAATGCGACCGCCGCGTTTAGCACTGCTCTACGGAACACGGCGTTTCTGTTGGTGCTCGTGCCGTTCGTGCTCGCCACTCGGCCGTTCCGGCCCTCACCCGCCTACCGTGCGCGCGGCGCGCCTACCTCGCGCTTGCAGGGAACGCCGCCGGATCGCGTTTCTTCGACGCCGCCTGATTGACGTCGCTGCGAGCGATTGCGCGTTGTAGCGTCGGTTGAATGAACGGCGCCTCGTCACCGTCGAGAGCCAAGACCGTGTGGCTAGGTGTCATTGGCGCACTGCGTAGGGTTCGCAAAGTCGGTTCATG
>PLEG01000078.1 GCA_003136975.1 Gemmatimonadota bacterium
GTGTCTTGCGGCACTCATCGATGGCAAGACGCGGCACTGGCCGCGTGATTCACCAAGAGATATTCAACCATACTCGCACGACCCAGGCGATGCGACCGTATACGCGGGAAGTGCGGGCATATCTATTGTCCTGGGCGAGTTGTTACGCGCGGAGGGGTCAACAAGAATAGAGGAGGTCGCAGTCGGTGCTCTTAGACATGCGCTCGAATCCGACAGCACGGTCCTTCCAAGTCATTGTGGCTTCTTTAATGGCCGAGTCGGTTCTGCATACGCGGCCTTCCGCGTGGGAGAAGCCGCCGGAGATCCTACCTTTATCGAGCGCGGTCGTCGCATTGTGGACGAGCTTCACGGACATGAGTCCGAGGATTACGGAATTGATGTCATCTCTGGGGCTGCTGGCGCAATTCCGGTTCTGCTTCGCCTCCAACGCGAGTTCAACATAGATGTAGCTGGCGCCGTAGCGGTCGGACTCGGCGACAATCTGCTCGCGCGCGCACGGAGGGAACCGACTGGATGGTCCTGGGATTTCGCGTCAATTTCTTCGGTCCGAAACCTGTCCGGTTTCGCCCATGGCGCATCGGGTATCGCCAGTGCTCTTCTCGACTTGTTCGATACAACTGATGACACAAGATATTTATATGCAGCCGAACAGGCTCTCCTGTTCGAGCGTCAGTTCTTCAATCACCAACTGTGTAATTGGCGCGACAATCGCCATTCAGGAATCCTCCAATTGCAAGAAGCGCACGGCATTGAAGGCGTAGCAGGATTCTTGTCAGCTGGCGGGAAACTCAAGCCCTACGAACCCTCCTATTCATGCGCTTGGTGCCATGGAGCTCCGGGCATGATTGACGTGCGGCTCCGCATTGGCCTTTTGCTCCATGAGCCAACTTGGCTTGAAGAGGCACGCCTAGCCGAAACACCAGTAACTGCGTCGCTCTATACGACAACAAATTACTCTCTATGCCACGGCTCACTTGGGAACGCAGAGGCTTTGTATCGTGCGGCGCGCGTGTCAGGCGACGTCAGGCTCGGACAAGATATCTTGACATGGTCTACTCAAATACCGACGTGGCATGAGTCACCAACGCTGAATTGGCGGCCGTCTGGCGCTGCCGCCGACACGGATAAGGTAGAATACTCACTTATGCTCGGTCTCGCTGGTGTGGCTTACTACTGTCTCATGCTTGCCAATCCCGATGTGCCGTCAATCTTATTCCCGGGAGGGGCGGCAGGTTCTCGTTCTGAACGTGCGGAAAAGTGGCGCGACGGCTGCGACGCCGCATACTGTGACCACTTCTTTCGTGAAAGTATTCGCATTTCTTCCAGTCTAGGTAATGCGCTCAATCCAACCCGGGTTCCCGGCAACAATAGTTCCGCGCCACGGGAGCTTTACGCCTCGTTGCTAGGCGTACTGACGGCGGCGGAAGGAGTAACTACCGCTCTCTTACAAGACGCGTCAGCGATTGAACGAACACGATTCCTTCTAGAAGTCGACTCTGAAGATCACTTAAGCGACAAGCTCGAGCGGCTTTACAGCGAAGCAGTAGGTGAGCGATGGCGTAACCTGCCGTTACGCGTGGCTCCGGGAGTGCGCGTGGTCGAAACGGACTACGATTGGGCCGAATGGTCACAACAGTCAGAGGCAGATCGCCCACCAGTGCCCCGGGCCGTCGCTCAGACTCACCTGCTCGTGTGGTCACATCGTGGTGTAGCGCAGTACAAGATAGACGAGTTGTCAGCCCAGCTTATCGCATACATGGATCGTCCATACGTGTTAAAGGATCTATTGGACGAGACGGGTGTGGCGGACGGCGAAACGGACGAGTTGAAAGTACGCGCTGCCGTCAGTCGTGCCGTTGAGCAACTATATGCGGTTGACGCATTGATCATTGATATTCCGCTGTTCGAGTAGCGCTCTCACGGGGCGAAAACTTTGTATGGGCATGAATTTTATTATGTCGGCTACAAATGAACGCCTTGTCGTACCCAAGGCAGCCAGATGTGCTCGCGCGGGACTTTTTGATAGACTGCTCGTTACACTGAGCTTGCTACTCTTGTGGAATGCGACAATTGGTGTACCGGCACAAGGCCAGGGAATACTGAATTCGGGATTCGAAGTCCCTAGCGACATCGATCCAGCTCATGCCTGGGGGTGGAGTAGCGATCAAACTGCGTATGAAGCGTTGAGAGACTGCCGTGTTGCAAAGACGGGCCGCTGTTCGCTGTTAGTGCGCTCCGCGCCTTCTACGAATGCGTCTGACACCGGTACCGTCGCTCGCCAAATCACCGCTGCCGCGTTAAGGTCCAAGGACGTGGAAGTTCAGGTAAGCGTCCACATCGGCGCTGGCGATGGCCAAGTTAGTCTTTGGATCCGTGCCGACGGACCTGACGGCCGGAACGAAGGTTTTATTGAAACCCGCCTGCAAGAATCAGCAGACTCGACACAATGGACTACGCTGCGAGCTCGGCTGCACGTTACGCACAAAACGCAAGCCTTGACCGTCGGTTTTTTGGTCGTCGGGAGACGGACCGTCTGGTTCGATGATCTACGGATACTCGTAAACGGTTCTGACTACGATACTGTCCTAGCGGCCGAGGTACAGCATGCGGTCCCGGAACGAAAGCTTCGTCAATATGCCACTTCGATGGGAACTTCTAATCCTCTGATACCGCTTTCGGACACGGCCGCGCTCGCGCGGGTCATCGACGGTGCGCGAGTTGTTGCGCTCGGTGAAGCAACGCACGGCACGCATGAGTTTTTTGCAATGAAGGACCGCGTGATACGGTCGCTCTTCGAACGAAACGGTTTTACTGCGGTATTGATGGAGTGTAGCATGCAGCAAGCTCGGCGCGTAAACGCGTATATACTCACTGGCGCTGGAGATCCTCGTAAGCTCGTTGCAAACCTTGGATTCTGGTCGTGGGACACTGGCGAGGTAGTTGAACTGATCAGATGGCTTCGGCTATATAAGCTTCAAGGTCATGAAGTGGAGTTCTGGGGATTCGACACGCAATCCCCCGAAGGAGCGATGGACAGCGTGATTGCGTTCTCACAATCGACAAACCCTGCTATCGCAGATCGGATCGCCCGGCGCTATGCTGCAATTCGTCCAATATTACAAAGGCTTCCAGCAACTGGTGGCGGCACCGATTCCGCAAGTTCACAATTCTGGGTTAGCGCTTCGCGCGACGGGCTTGCACTACTGGATCAGCAGGTTGGATCGGACGTTAACGTCGGTTCACGCGAGAGGTGGGCCCGCCTATATGCAAATATTGTTGTTCAATCAGGCCTGCAGTCACTTGCCGCAAGCACCCGAAACGGATTAGTACGGGATAGTATTATGGCGGCGAACATCGAGTGGATTATCGCCCAGCTGCCAAGTACGGCACACGCAGTCGTTTGGGCGCATAACGGACATGTAGAGCGGAGCCAGGCATCCATGGGCTGGCATCTTAACCAGAAGTTCGGTGATAAGTACCGAGTTATCGGGATGACCAGCTATGAAGGAAGCTACCTTGCGGCGGGCCCTAACGGTTTTCGGGCTTATTCTGAGGGTGTCGCGCCCGTCGGTAGTATTGAGTCGGCTCTTCATCGTTTAGGGGTTCCGATCCTGCTATTGAACGTTCGCTCGTTGCGAGCCGATCCAGCTATGATTTGGTTCGCCGAACCACACGAGTTCCTTGCCGTTGGCGCGATTGCGGAGGAACCATCGTTTTCCCCGGTGACCTTGGCGACAGCGTTCGATGGGCTAATTTATTTCGCTCATACTTCCCCATCCGCTACTGCGCTTTCGCTGTTGCTACCGGCCACAGTTGCAACGCACGGCTTCATTCGATGGAGCTACGTCCCACTGCTGGTAATTATCGTAGCAGTCAGCGCGCTAACCGGGCTATATGTTAAAAAGCGCGCGAAGTAGTCCCGGCGTCAGCGACGCTCACCACCACCGTCATTAGACGCTGTGGCCCACCGAGTGCTAAAGATTTGGGCGCGCGCTAGACCTGAGCAAAGAGCCGACCGATGTTCGGCCAACTTGAATCGCACGCGTTGTCGGATGTTACGCAGACATCGATTTTGTTGTCTCTTAGTACCGCCCGGACGCTAGATCACCGTTAGACTATACGATCGATTCCGGACGTGCGTTTGACAAATAAATGTTCCGCGCGCCTGCGGATGATGGGACGTTGCTTATACGCTTGTATCGCGGAAACGAGATCGGACATTTTGCACCTGTAGCCCTTCGCAGCGTATCGATGGGTTCGGCATAGGCATTTTAAGGTGCTAACGTTATTTGGATTCGACTTGCCAAGGATGCCGGCAGCGAAGCATTCTAGAGTGTTTGCGCCTACAAAAAGGACGTTGTCGCCTAAACTGTAAACCAGCGCTGATATTTCAAAATCCTCCAAACGTGATAGCAAGTGCCGCGCATCACGGAACACTGCTTTGTTTACATCTATCGTAGTGTAGTTGACTTTGCCTGTCCCACAATCTTGCAATGCGTATCGTCTCCCGCGCAGCGAGTTAAGTCGCTTCTGATCTTCACTGTTACCCGCAGCGATATCCACGTCTCCAAACGGCTCGGCTCCCGTTAGACAGTGCCGTATGTAGCCCCCGTACAAGTACATAGAGCGAACGCCAAGGCCGGCTATACCTGTAACTGAGAGTAGACGTCGAACTCCGGCGGCTAGTCGAGGAAATTCGTCCAACCGCCGTATCTCTAGCGGAGACTGATCCATATAGTTGCGTTTGAGTCGCCATGCAAGTTCGCATTCGCTGCGTTACACAATTACGACCCCCCCCGAATGGCGCGCGACTTCTTCGGGATTCAGTTCCGGAAAATCCTTTGGCAGTAAGTCGATAATTCGCAAGAATTCTGGGAAAGGAATGCCATAACCTCTTGAAGCATACTTATACGTTCTTAGCAGCGAAATCAGAGCTCGGCTGGGTGAAATGCGATTCACTGTCAGCAACCGCTGCGCGACATGCTCGAAGAAGTGTGATCCAATCAAGAATTCTCCGTCATGGAACGCGATCTGACACACCGTGAAGTCGGCGTCGCGAAGTACGCACGTTGGGTCTGAATAAATTACTGGGGAACTTACTACGAATGGCGAAGCCGTCAGCTGCGCCGCGAATTGCGCACGGGATGACTCGCTCACGAATGCCACGTTTACATTGGCAGTTGTCTCGCGTGTCCATAAAGCGCGGACTGCACTGCCAAAAAGCGTGTACTCTGACGCGGGCAAAGCCGCCAAATCGTACCGCTCCAGCAGATTGCGCAGGGCTCGCAAGACCGACGGGGAACTCTCAGTTCGCATTCGTTGGCGCCCGCCATTTAGTGGTCTGCCTCTTATCCGACTTCCAGCCATACTAAGGTGGAGTTGAGCTCCCGTTATTGCAAGACCTTGACGTCCCACCGCAAAATGGGTCTAAGGTTAAGTTAACCCGGGTCTGGCCGCACCCGAACTACGGCGAGAGCTAGGGTGAGTTGGGCATGGTTTCGAAAGCTTCGACGCTAAGGTCCGCGCCAGATCTCGACTGCTGTGAGCCCCGATTAGACGGGACGCTCTGGGAAGGTAGTTTCACTTCTCAGAAGGGGCTATCTCAATGGAGACACATCGGCGCGGTGCAGATGGCAGGGAATCAACTGACTCGATCGGGGTACCGCTCAGCCGGAGCGACATCATCCGCCTTCAATCTGTATCGTGTCACTGGTTACTCCAAGCGGCTCCGCCACATCGCGCTGCCGTAAGCCAAGTGCCATCCGCCGGTTCCGGACTGATCTCCAATCGTCTTCGGGTCCCCGCGCTTACGCTGGCCGAACCTAGCGCGACGCGGGGACTGCCAGCGTTATTGGTGAAGATCGCCCAGTCGATGATGCTGGTTCACCCTCCCGACGCTGACAAGCCCGAAAACCTGATCGCATCAATCGATGCGGCGCTTGCAACCGCGAAGTTATAGCGAGTCGATTGTATGACGTGTGTTGCGAATATTGGCTGGTGGCGGCGACCCGTCTTTTTGATTGGCCAGCGGAGTTTGAGGCAACAACAGCAAGAGTCGTTGTGCCTCCGACTCTCGCCAATGACGAAGATGGACAAACAGGCACTGTCGAAAGGACCTACGCAAGCTGCCGCCCGTCGAGACCGGCGAGTCCGCGAGACTGCTGGCGAAGTTCACGGAGCCACTCGCCCGCTCACCACTTTGAGCGCGCGCGCGAGCACTTCATCCGTTCCGTCCCGCAGACCCTCGAGTGTCGGTGAGACGGGAATCGTCGGGTGGATCCCGACACCGTGATGGGGCGTTCCGTTGCGCTTCTCGACGCGCATCCCGGTCCAAATGACGCTATACCCGCCAGGCAATGCGAAGGGGTCGATAGCGCCGTTCGTCCCTGCGGTCGTCTCCCCGACAATGGGCCCGAGGTGGTTCTCCTCGACCACGCCCATCGTCGACTCCGCATAGCTCACCGCGCCAGCGCCGGTCAGGAACACCACTTTCGCGGGCAGGCGAGGCAGCAGTGGCGCGATGACCCAGCCGACGTCGGCGTAGCGCATCAGCGTGTGATCCGGGCGAAGGACTAGTGGCAGTTCAAAGCGTGCGGAATAGATCGTCGAGTCGCTCAGGTGCGCGAGGAGCGCGGGCGTGTTCAAGCCACGGCTTGGGTAGCCGCGCATATCGAAAACGATACCACGTGCTGCCTCCAGACGCGGCATTGCCTGCGCGACATCCCTATCGGTCACACGACTGAGGTCGACGTAGAAGATTCCCGGTTGCAGCTCGGCGACTTTATCCGGCCGTGGCTCTGCTGGTGGTTGTTGCAGAACGCGTGAAAGTCGTACGTCGCGCAATGGCGAATTCGCCTGGAGCGGATCGCGCAGACGTAGCACGGCGACGGTGCCCGGTATTCCGAGCAACACCTTGGAGAGCGCGGCGTGACGGACCCATTGCGTTGTCGCACCCGAAGTGCGGGCCTCGGCGTCGCGCAACTTCGCCATAGCCGATCGACCATCGACTGCCACAATCTCGTCGCCGATGTGCACGCCCAGCGCGCGCGCCGAATCACCGACGGCGAGCACAACGATTCGGTTTTCCACCCAACCAAGGAGGACGTCCGGCGCGGCCTGCACGACGGTCGTCCGAAGGACGTTCCCGTGCCCGTCATGCAGGGCGGCGATGAGTCGCTGCAGCGTCCCGTCGAACGCAGTAGCGTCTGAGTCGAGCGCGGCCTCGTTGAGGGCCGTGCGAAGCGCCGCCGGCCAGTCGGTGTGCACGACGTCGAAGTACGGATAGAAGTGCTGCGGGACCATCCATAGCAGTGCCACGTCTGCTAGCCGCGTGGTGCGATCGTCCAGATCGAAGCGTTCCGTCGCAGGTGTGGGCTGCCACGTCGATCCGGCCGATGCAGTCGCAGTGAGCGAATCCGGCACCGCTTCTTCGGACAAGGCGAGCGGCACAGACGCGGACATGCCCGCGCCGAGTTGAGCGACGAATGCGGTGTCGGGGCTGGGCACCGGCATCGTGCGCGACGGTCCACAGTCTGTGACCGTGACGTCGCTAGGCAGTCGGCCGGCCGACGCGGAGACGCGTCGCAGGCTACTGTGATAACTAGCCCGCGGCAGACCCGCGGGAGGATCCGGCACACCGAAGCCGCAATGCTCCCAGAATACGACGCTGCCATTCCGACCAACGCTGTCAGTGTGCCGTGAATGCGGCGGGGCCGCCCCGTTACGATAGAGGTCAACCGTAGGAGCAACGCGCGCGAAGAGCGCGCGAAGAGCGATAATGAGACTGTCGGCAGTCGGCACATTCTCCACCACGCGCATGCCGTGCACCGTGAACTCGTTCCAGTTCGTCATCAACGCGACGCTGCCGGGATACCAGAATCGCACGTAGCCCACGAGACGCGTAAAGGCGATGATGTTATCGAGAGCACGTGCGGTGAGCGGGGGGAGCGGCTCGCGCCGGGTCGCCGTGAGCCCACGTCTCGTGCTGCTGGCGGCGACACGCGCAACTCCGATGAGTATGTGCGGTGACCTTAACCCGAGCACACTCGCACGCTGCACCGAACCGACGGACCCAGATTCGGAGCTCCCAGGACTGTGAGGGCGCGAAATCACGGCGAGCTTAACATCGTCAATCCAGAGGCGCCCGCGGCCTAGGGACAGCGCTCCCAGCCCGATTGATGAAGCCCCGTTGGCAACGTCGAGGTCCACTGTGACCGACGTCCAGTCCAGGTTTCCGCCGACATAGCGACGGTCTTGCGTCGTTGCGAAGGCGATGAGCTTCTCGCCGCTATCTGCACAGACGCAGACCGCGGCGCTTTGTCCGCCGAGTGCCGCGGCTTGCGGGGCGGTGGAGACTTCAATCCGACGTCCGGTGTACGCAGCAGCTGAGACGCCGGTGCCGGCGTCGGCGAAGCCCGTAGGGTCAACGTTGGTCGACACTCGTAGACCCGCCCGTCCGCTGCGCACCTCGGTGCTGTCGGCGACGGTCTGAAGGTGGGTGACGGCAACGCCCATCGCGAACCAGCGGTTGAACGACGCCGATTGTGCGACCGCGGAGGCCGATGCAGACACTGTAACGAGGAACGCAGCGAGCAAGCTAAGCGATGGGTGGCGACAGGAATGCATCTGTAGAGTGTCCGGATACAAATCGGCGGTGGCGGCAGCGGGTTCGTGGTGCCGCACGAGTCGAAGCCTCTGCCTGCAGCCCAAACGGTCTGGGTATTGACGCGTGGTTGCAGTATTGCCCAAGCTACCTGCGCACGTTGGCGTTTGTAATCGGTGCTCTGAT
>PLEG01000033.1 GCA_003136975.1 Gemmatimonadota bacterium
GCGCTGATCTACGGCCAGATGAACGAGCCGCCAGGCGCGCGTCTGCGTGTTGGGCTGTCCGGACTCACCGTCGCCGAATATTTCCGCGACGTCGAGAACCAGGACGTGCTTCTGTTCATCGATAACATCTTCCGCTTCACGCAAGCCGGATCCGAAGTCTCCGCGCTGCTCGGCCGCATGCCGAGCGCCGTAGGTTACCAGCCGACACTTGCGACCGAGATGGGCGATCTGCAGGAGCGCATCACCTCCACGCGTAACGGATCGATCACATCGGTGCAGGCCATCTATGTGCCCGCCGATGACATCACCGATCCAGCGCCGGCAACAGCGTTCGCGCACCTTGATGCGACCGTGACCCTGTCGCGCGCAATCACCGAGCTCGGTATCTATCCCGCAGTTGATCCGCTCGCGTCATCGTCGCGCATTCTCGACGCCGCTGTCGTTGGTGAGCGCCACTATAAGGTTGCGACCGACGTTCAGCGTATTCTTCAGCGTTATCGCGAGCTGCAGGACATCATCGCCATTCTCGGAATGGACGAGCTCTCCGAAGACGACAAGCTTGTCGTCGGTCGCGCGCGCCGGCTGCAGCGCTTCATGTCGCAGCCGTTCGCGGTCGCCGAGCAGTTCACCGGAATCCCGGGCAAGTACGTCAAGCTGGAAGAGACCATCTCCTCGTTCGAGCGACTCGTCGCTGGCGAGTTCGATGCGTATCCCGAGCAGGCGTTCTTCATGGCCGGTGGCGCTGATGACGTCATCGCGAACGCAGCCAGACTCAAGGGCTGATAAGTGCTTCGCGTATCCGTAATTTCACCAGAGCGCGTCCTCTTTGAAGGCGAGACCGAATCTGTGGTTGCGCCAGCGTTCGACGGCGAGGTCGGAATTCTTACCGGCCACGCCGCGATGATGACCGTGCTCGGCAACGGTGAGCTCAGACTCGGTAGCGCCGGCTCGCCCCGATTCCACGTTGAAGGCGGTTTTCTACAAGTCGCCGACGACTACGTCCGCGTAGTAACGGAAAAGGCCTCCGCAGCGTAACCCAGCCGTAGGGCGCGGAAAGTCGTCATCCGCGCCTTGCTCGTCGTCATCCGCGCCTTTCCCGCTCGTCATCCTCGCCGAAGGCGGGGATCCACGGCCGACGATCGACGGGCGCACCGTCGCTTTGCATGAGTATGTCCATGGTCGCAACCACCACGCAAAAGCACTGGACCGCGGCGGAGCTGGAGTGGCGGCCGGATCCGGCGTTCCCAACGCTCATCATTGATTTGCCCAATTTGCTCGCCGGGGGGGTTGGGAAGGTAGTCGCGCTGGCGGTCCCGCTTTTGCGATTCGTAGTCGCGGACATCGACTCGAGGCGACCAATTCCCAATCAGCCCATACGCGTACTCGTGGTGGACGACCACCACGACAACGCCGACATAATTCGCCAGTATCTCGAGGCAACGCGCGAATACACCGTGACTGTCGCTTATGACGGAGATGAGGCGCTACGCTCTTTCCGCGACACACATCCTCACATCGTGCTGCTCGACGTGATGATGCCAGGTCCAAACGGTTGGGAAGTTTGCAGGGCCATCAAGAGCAACCCGGCCCATGCTGGCCAGACCCGCGTTATAATGCTGACTGTGCGCGACGACCTGGCTGACAAGCGTACCGCATTGCAGACCGGCGCCGACGATTTCCTGGAGAAACCGTTGGATCTCTCGAAAGTTCTCGCCGCGATCAGGCGAAACGCAGCGGCGCTGGCGGCCAGTCTGGCTGGTTCGACCGGTCCGGAAGCGCCGGCAACCCAGGCGTGACCGCAAAGTACGTCGGCGGTCCGCCGCTTGGCCGCCGCGTGGGCGATTCCATCGCCGCGGCGTCACTCGCGCTCCCGCTGAAAGACGCGCGCAACTCGCTTCCCACGCTGGCCGCGGCAATCGACAGCCTTCGCAGTCCCGTGCAGGATCGCGGCGCGCTGGTAATCCTGTATCTGAACTTCGATCGATACGCCAAGGTCGAAGAGATTTACGGATGGGAAAAGCTAGATGCCGTGCTCGACACCACCGCGCGTGAGTTAGCACGAATCCTGGCGGAGACGCCGTTTCGTGCAGCGCGGCTCGCCGTCAGCCATACCAACGACGACGACTTCCTCCTGTTCTATGTCCCGCCTGTCGAGCCGCCCGGAGGTGACGAGGATGACAACGGAGATCTCAGCGAAGCGCTCGTAGGCCGGCTGCACGAAGGGATCGCAGATTGTCTCGAGCAAGCGCACGGCGCGGACATCGCATCGCTGTTCGATCTCTATGTTGGACGCGCCGTCGTGCAGTACGATCCCAAGGCCAGGCTCGAGCGCGTTGTGTATCGCGGTATCCGCGCCGCCGCGAGCAACGCGCATAATCTGGAACAACGTGAGCGCGCGCGCCTCGTTGATGATCTGCGCGAGACTCTGCGCACCCGGGCCGTGTACATCGATTACCACCCGATAGTCAACGCCGCCAACGGTGACGTGTTCGGTTACGAAGCGCTCGCTCGAGGCTCCATGCGCTCGCTCCGCCGTCCGGAAGTGATGTTCGAAGTAGCGGCGGAAGCCGGACTTATATGGGAATTGAGCCGACTATGCCGCGCGCGTGCGATCGAGGGGATCACGCAGCTACTCAAGCCCGGCGAAGTGCTTTTCATCAACGTCGATCCGCACGATTTCGCAGATCCGGAATTCGGCGACACCGCACTCGACGCACCAGATGCGCACCGCGTGGTGATCGAGATTACAGAGCGCACGGCGATCAAGGACTATCCAAAGTTTCGCGAGCGGCTGCGCGCGTTTCGCGATCGCGGCTTCCGCTTTGCCGTCGATGACGCAGGCAGCGGATACGCTGGACTCGGCTCGATCGCCAACCTCGAGCCGGATTTCATCAAGCTCGACATCTCGTTGATCAATGGAATCGACACCAACTTCATAAAGCAGGATCTCGTCGCCACGCTCGTGCGTTTCGCCAACGATCAGGGGGCGATGGTCATCGCCGAAGGTGTTGAGTACGAGCAGGAATACGAGGTTGTGAAGTCACTTGGCGTACATCTCGTGCAGGGTTTCTACCTACACCGTCCGCAACAGCTCCCGGACGATCTCGAAGGAACGGTCGACGGCGCCTAGCTCCGCGGCGACAACGGTGCCGATCGCATCGGAACGATCCGCGCACTCGCGCTGATCAGTCATCAGTCGGACCATCACGCGCGCGAGCTGCGCTGCATCATCCACGCTCATCGCTCCGCCGGTGCTCAACATCAACGCCGCGTCGCGCGAGTCGGCGTGCCGCGGGCCCACCAGTACCGGAACTCGAAAAACAGCGGGCTCGACCAACGAATGCAATCCGGCATCGTGAAAGCCTCCGCCCACGTAAGCCACCGTCGCTACAGCGTAGAGGTCGGCGAGTACACCCATGCGATCGACGACTACCACGTCCGTATCGACGGTCGCCGCCGCCAGAGGCGCGACGGATAGCGAGCTCGCCCGCGCCCATCCCACGATCGCGGCTGTATGGCTGGCGGAGAGCTCGTGCGGAGCGATGATGAGTCGCGCTGTCGGAACAGATTCCCTCAGTGAGATCCATGCAGGAAATAACTCGCGCTCGTCCGAGCGCCACGTGGAGCCCGCGACGAGCGTGGGTCGCGCCGATGTGAGTGCAGCAATAGTCGCAACATTCTTCGGCTCCGCGTGCGCGCGAGTCCACGCCTGATCGTATCGTGTATCGCCCGTTACACGCACGCGATCCGAGCGCGCGCCGGCTTCCACAATGCGCGTTGCATCGCCCGCGCTCGCCGCACCAATCGCGTCCAACGCCTGGTATGCGTCGCGTGTGAGCAGCGAGCCAATTGCGCTCTTCCGCAACGAGCTAGCTGGGATCGACGCGCTCACCAGAGCGAGCCGTACGCCCTGCGACGACGCCTCGCGCACGAGCGCCGGCCACACGTCGCCTTTGGTGAACACCAGCGCGGTAGGATCCAACGCATCGAGAGCGACGCGCGCGCTGCCGGCCGAATCAAACGGTAGGTAATCGTTGAAGTCCGCGCCCATCTGGTTCGCGAGCGTCTCTGCACTTGGAGAGAAGTATGTGTACGCGATCTGAACGTGCGGTAGCGCGCGCCGAACGCTCTGCACTAGCGGAAGCGCCATGAGACCTTCGCCGACTGACGCGGCGTGCACCCACAGCAGCGGACGGGATCTGTCGCGTCCGCTGCTCGCCCAGCTCCGATACCGGCGCCGAATTCCACGTCTGGCGGTGAACGCTCTGCCGATCTTGCTCGTCGCGCCACTCGGCGTAACCAGACTTATGAGCTCAGCCGTCCGGGCAGCCACACCATACGCAGCGCCGAGCCAGGGAGTCATCGATCGGCCCGCGACAGTTATGTGTGTGGCTATTTCGTCGTCGCGAGTGCCTGGTCTATCGCGGCCTTCATCTCGGCGGGTGGTACTGCGCC
>PLEG01000294.1 GCA_003136975.1 Gemmatimonadota bacterium
CATTCGCGGGAATGACGAGTCTGCGCCAATACTACTACCGAGCTACCTACCGCTCGCCGTTTTCACTCTCCATTGCATCTCCCTCTTCCTCAGCCGCCGGTTCCGTGCCTTTCACCTCGGCGGTGCTCGGCACTATCGCCGCTCCACCGTGAGACGCAAGGAAGCTGTTCGCGCCCTTGAGGTCACCCAACGTCGTGTGAAGCGCACGGAGCTGCGTGTCCAGCTGTGCTGACAGAATCTTGTAGACGTCGTACGACTGATCGGTGGGCCGCGATGTTGCGCCGCCTACCACGCCGCCGAGTGCCGCGATTTTATTGTTGATCCGGATCGGATAGTTGAGCGGATCCTCGCTAGCGTGGCTCTGAACCTGATAGATCGCCTGCTCGATGGTCGAGAGCTTCGCCAGGACTGGAGCGGTTTGCTGCTCGAACGCTGAGCGGTCGCCAGCCGACAACGCCTTGCTGCGCTGCTCCACCTGCCAGCGAATGTTGCGCACAGTGCGCACGGCATTGTTCGCCGCGCTCAGCGTGTCGCGNNCCGAGTATGCGCCCGGAGGTGCGACCGGGCCCGTGACGCCGCCGCCCCAGAATACGAGGCCCTTGAATGTCGCGGCGTCGGGATAGCGAAGATTCCAGTCGAAGGTGTTCAACCCCTGCTTGTTCGCAACGCGTGCCGTTTGCGGACCGCCGCGACGTCCACCGCGCGCCTGCCCGGGCTCGGCTGCCAGCCGATCGAGCTTCATGATGCTGTCCCTGCTGACGCCAGCCTTTGTCAGACTGTCGTGCAGCGCGACTTTCTTCGCCGCCGCAGTGACGCTGTCGGCCACTCCGGCGGAATCGAGCTCGCTTGTGAAATGGCGGATCAGCTTTCCATTCGCGTCCATGAAGTCGAGCGTAACTACCTGCTTCGGTGATTTGAGCCAGTAATAAACCACAGCACCCGACGGCGGATTCGCCGCGCGCGGCGGGCTTCCCGTCGCGCCCGTGCTCGCACCGCCGTAAAAGTTCGCGCGATACACGTGCCGCGGCGCGAACAGGTGAGCGTTGGAGCTCACGATCGCTGGCGTCAACTGACGAAGCGTTGATAGATCATCCATTATCCAGAATGCGCGACCATGCGTCGCGGCAATCAGATCGCCGTCCTTGATCGCGAGATCATGAACCGGAACGATCGGAAGATTGCGGCGCAGCGTCTGCCAGTGATCTCCGTCATCGAACGAGATCCACACACCGCGCTCTGTTCCAGCGTACAGCAGACCGCGGCGCACGGGATCCTCCCGCACCACGCGCGTGAATTCGGTATCCGGAATGTCATTCGTGATAAGCTTCCACGTCTTGCCGTAATCCGTCGTCCTGTAGATGTACGGCTTCATGTCGTCGAGTTGATAACGATTGGCCGCGACGTATGCGGTTCCAGGAGAAAAATGCGACGCATCGATTATCGATATGCGCGTCCACTCCGGGAGATCCTTGGGCGTTACGTTGGTCCACGTCTTTCCAGCGTCGCGCGTTATCTGGATCAACCCATCATCCGATCCTGTCCAGATCAAACCCTTTTGCACCGGCGATTCCGCAATCGCGAACACGGTTCCGTAATACTCTACCGACGTCTGGTCCTTGGTTATCGGTCCGCCCGAAGCGCCGAGTGTGCGCGGATCGTGGCGCGTGAGATCGGGACTGATCGCGGTCCAGTGCTGGCCCTCGTCCGTCGTCTTGAGCAACACACTGCTGCCCATATAGAGCGTGTTCGGATCGTGTGGCGATATCACCAGCGGGAAAGTCCACTGAAAACGATACTTCGAATCCGACGCGTCGTGCCCCATTGGATTATCCGGCCACGGATTCACATCTCGGCTCAGCCCTGTGTTCGCGTCGAAGCGCGTGAGCAGACCACCATATGAACCGGCGAACACGACATTCGGCGAATCGGGACGGACCGCGATGTAGCCACTCTCACCGCCGCCCACGTCGTACCAATCATCCAGACCGATTCCGCCTTCCTTCCTGCTCGGTCCGCATAGCGTGGAGAGATCCTGCTGCGCGCCGCACACGCGGTAAGGGAAGTGCGTCGTCGTAACGACATGGTAGAACTGACCGCTCGACTGATATTCTGGCGTCCACGTTTCACCACCGTCATTGGTGACGGTCGCGCCACCATCGTTCGACTCGATCATGCGCTTGGGATCGTTCGACGCAATCCAGAGATCGTGATTGTCGCCGTGCGGAACGCTGATCGACTTGAAAGTCTTGCCGCCATCAATCGAGTGCGCGAAGCCGACGTTGGTTACATAAACACCGTTCGCGTCTTTGGGATCGGCGAAGATCCGCGTGTAGTACCACGCGCGCTGGCGCAGCTTGCGCTCCTCGTTGATCTTCGCCCACGTCGCGCCGCCGTCGTCCGAGCGCCACACCGAGCCTTGGTCGGCGGTCTGGATGAGCGCGTACACGCGTTTCGAATCCGTCGGCGCGATGGCGACGTCGATCTTCCCGAGCGGAGACTTGGGCAGTCCGGGATGCACGACGTGGGTCCACGTCGTGCCCGCGTC
>PLEG01000197.1 GCA_003136975.1 Gemmatimonadota bacterium
CCAGCGCGGGCGCGTCGTTGGTCCCGTCGCCCGTCATCGCGACGAGCTTGCCGCCAGCCTGTTCGCGCCGGATGAGCGCCATCTTGTCTTCCGGCGTCGCTTCAGCGAGGAAATCATCGACGCCGGCTTCGCGCGCGATCGAAGCTGCGGTCAGTGGGTTATCGCCCGTGATCATGACTGTGCGAATGCCCATTGCCCGGAGCCTGTCGAAGCGCTCCTTCATGCCGCCCTTGACGACGTCCTTGAGATAGATCGCCCCAAGCACGCGTGTGCCACCACTATCACGCTCGGCGACCACCAACGGCGTTCCACCCTCGCGCGCGATACGCTCGACAATCGAGTCGATCTCGCGTGGGACAGTGCCTCCGTTCTGTTGAACCCACTTCGCGACCGAGTCGCCCGCGCCCTTTCGGAGCTCGATGCCGTCCACGTTCACGCCACTCATCCGTGTGGTGGCGGAGAACGGAACCAGCTCCATCGCACCGTGTGACTCGCCAGCTCCGAGATCGCGAGCTCGGAGACCGTACTGTTCCTTCGCCAGAATCACGATACTGCGGCCTTCCGGTGTCTCGTCAGGCAATGACGCCAGCTGCGCACGATCGGCCATGCGCTCGATCGTGACATCGGCCACTGGATAGAATGCAACCGCTTGCCGATTTCCGAGCGTTATAGTTCCGGTCTTGTCGAGCAGGAGCGTGTTGACGTCTCCAGCTGCTTCAACCGCTCGCCCGGACATCGCTATCACGTTCTGCTGGATCATTCGGTCCATGCCTGCGATGCCGATGGCTGAGAGCAGTCCCCCAATCGTGGTCGGAATGAGACACACGAGTAGAGCGATCAACACCGGAATTCCAATCGCGACGCCCGAGTAGATCGCGAATGGCTGGAGCGTAACGACTGCGAGCAGAAAGATGATGGTGAGTCCGGATAGCAATATCGTGAGCGCTATCTCGTTCGGTGTCTTCTGGCGTGACGCTCCTTCGACCAGCGCGATCATCCGGTCGAGGAACGTCTCTCCCGGGTTTGCCGTGATGCTGATGACGAGATAATCCGACAGTACCTTGGTGCCGCCTGTCACGGCGGACCGGTCTCCTCCGGATTCACGAATCACCGGAGCAGATTCGCCTGTGATCGCCGACTCATCAACGGAGGCGATGCCTTGAATCACCTCACCATCTCCGGGTATGATATCGCCTGGCTCGGCCAGCACGACATCGCCGCGCCGCAACGTGCTTGATGTCACCGATTCCACTGAGCGTCGGTCCTTCGGATCCCGAAGACGCTTCGCTGTGGTCTGCGTACGCGATTTCCTGAGCGAGTCTGCCTGCGCCTTCCCGCGGCCCTCTGCCATCGCCTCCGCGAAATTTGCGAAGATCACCGTAAACCAGAGCCACAGCGCGATCTGAAGGGTGAAGCCGATGTCACCATGACCCGTGACGATGTCACGCGCGAGTGAAGCCGTAGTCAATACACTTCCGATCAACACCACGAACATGACCGGATTTCGCACCATGTGGCGCGGGTTGAGCTTGACGAGGGACTCGACGAGCGCGCGCCGAACGATCGGCGCATCGAAGAGTGGTCTTCTTTGAGTGGTCATTTTAGAAGAGCTTCCCAGCGCCCATGACGAGGTGCTCCACGATCGGCCCAAGGGCGAGCGCAGGAAAGAAGGTGAGCGCGCCGACGATCAGGATGACGCTGATGAGTAGCGCAACAAATAGCGGCGTTGTCACCGGAAAGGTGCCGGCCGACTCCGGGACCACGCGTCGCTCGGCGAGGAACCCAGCCAGCGCCACCATCGGAACGTGCATCGCAAACCGTCCGATCAGCGTCGCCAAGCCGAGCGTTGTGTTGTAGTAGTAGGTTGCTCCCGTCAGTCCGGCGAACGCACTGCCGTTGTTCGCCGTTGTGGACGTGAATGCATAAAGGATCTCCGTCAGTCCGTGCGGTCCAGCGTTGTTGAGTCCCTTGAGCCCCATCGGTAATACCACGGACGACGCCGAGAATAAGAGAATCGATGCGGGAAAGATGAGCGCGTACAGCATCGCCATACGGATCTCACGGCTCTGAATCTTCTTGCCGAGATACTCCGGCGTTCGGCCAACCATCAGGCCAGCAATGAAGATTGTGAGCACAACCATCACGAGCATGCCGTAGAGACCGGAGCCCACTCCGCCGAAGATCACCTCGCCGAGCTGCATATTGACGAGCGGTACCATACCGCCGATCGGCGTAAACGAATCGTGCATCGAGTTCACGCAGCCACACGACGCATCGGTGGTGACAGTCGCGTACAACGCGGAGTTCGCGATCCCGAAGCGAACTTCCTTTCCTTCCATGTTGCCGCCAGGATTCGTCGCGCTCGCAACGACGTCCACGCCCCGTGCCGCGTGGATCGGATTGCCGCGCGCTTCAGCCCAGTAGATAGTTGTCACGCCCGCGAAGAACAGCACGAACATCGCGGACCAGATGGCCCAGCCGTGCTTCTGATTTTTCACCATGCGCCCAAACGCGTACACGAGCCCCGCAGGGATGATGAAGATCGCGAGGATCTGCAGGAAGTTCGTCAGTGGTGTCGGGTTCTCGAACGGATGCGCGGAGTTGGCGTTGAAGAAGCCGCCACCATTCGTGCCGAGCTCCTTGATCGCTTCCTGGCTCGCTACGGGGCCCATCGCGAGGACCTGCTTCGCACCCTCGAGCGTGTGGACTGTCACGTAACTGCTGAAGTTCTGCAGCGTGCCTTGCTGCACGAGGATTATCGCGAAAACGATCGCCATCGGCACGAAGAGGTACAGCGTGCCGCGCACCAGATCTGTCCAGAAGTTGCCGATCCGTCCGGCAGAATGCCGTGCAATGCCACGTACGAGCGCGACGGCGAGCGCCATTCCCGTCGCGGCGGAGACAAAGTTATGGAAGGCGAGCTGCGTCATCTGCGAGAAGTACGACATCGTCGTCTCGCCGGCGTACGACTGCCAGTTGGTATTCGTAGTAAACGACGCTGCCGTCTCGAACGCCTGCCGTGCCGGCACAGCGTCGCGATTGAATGGGTTGAGCGGCAGCGCGTGCTGCAGGCGCAGGACGACATAAGTCGCGAGCATGGAGACCGCGCTGAAGATCAGCATCGATGCAGCGTAGCGCGTCCAGTGCTGGTCTTCTTCAGGCTCGATCCCGCATAGCCGATAAGTAATCCGCTCCAGTGGCGCCAGCCATCGGAACGAGCCGTCGTACACCTTGAGGACGTAGATCCCAACCGGCTTTGTCACGGCGAGCAGCACCGCGGAAAAGAGCAGAATCTGTAACCAGCCATTCATCGTCATATCAGAATCGCTCCGGTCGCAGCAACGTGTAGATCAGGTAGATCAGCACCGCCAGCGATACAATCGCGGCAATCGCACTTTCAGTGTTCACGGACGACCATCCCCTTCGACTGGCTCGTGGCCGAGAAGCTCGCAGGCGCGGACATATGCCAACATCAGCCCGAAGAACACGATGGTAATAGCGATATAGAGAACGTCGAGCATCACTTCCTCCTAACGTCGTTGTGACTGTTGATATCGGTTGTGTCGTCTCGCCCACTGACCGTGTTGCAACGCAGATTGCGCCGCGCGTGGCGTCGGATCGGACGCGGAACGGGTAGTCGTGATTTCCACTGGACCCTTCGCAGCCGCAGGTCATCGCGCGAGATACGCCCCTCATGTACGTCGTCGAGATCGCACGCGCATATTTCATCATCATCGTGATGCGGCGGATGCCACCAGCCCATTCGTGCGAGCAAGGCGTACGCACCGAAATGAATGCTGCAGTTCACCACGAGCAGCAGTAACACCGCGCCTATCGTAACACCAACGCCCCATGTGTCGAGCATCGCAGTCTCACGTCAATCCTCGCTCATCCCGCGAACGGGCAATCCGTCGCATCGAGCGTGACTGAAGGCTAGGACGTGCGCCGTTAAAACCGCATTAAAATGGCGGTGTTACAGCGTTAAAAGGTTGTTAAAGCGATGTTAACTGGCCGATTCGCGATGACGCAGTGCATCGTCAGCGACGCGACGTTACTCGGGTGTAGTGATGGGCTCTTTTGCGGCCGGGACGCCTAACAGGAACACGCTTCCTCCGCCAGGCCGCCGCTCATACGTCACATCACCGCCTTGCGCCAGCGCGAGCGCGCGAGTAATCGCGAGTCCGAGGCCAGCTCCGGGGACGTCTGCCGGCACACCGGGCGGACGATAAAAAGGCTCGAAGATGCGTTCGGCATCGGCCTTGGATACCCCTGGGCCACGATCGGCTACCGCAATCACGAGCCGCGCGCCGTCGCGGCTAACAGTCAGCTCGATCGGCTCGGTGGCGGGGCTGTATTTAGCGGCATTC
>PLEG01000314.1 GCA_003136975.1 Gemmatimonadota bacterium
AGGCGCGCTCGGCTAGCGGATCGTAGTTCACGACGTTGAGCGCACCACCGGTTACCGCGGTCTGGATCTGCGGATTCCAGGCACAATTATCGTTGGTGAGCTGGAATCGTCGATCGTTTGGCAGTGGTCGTCCCTGTCGCGCGTCCGTGAGCCACACAACCGCATTTGCAATTTTTCCGTTGGCCCGTGCCAGAAGCTGAACGACGAGGGGCTTCCCGCATCCATTCTGGTCGGCCGGAGTTATGGAACTGAATTACGCGTTCATCAAAATGGCAGGCAAATCCGATCCGGTGATTTTGCCGGAATTGGCCACTGCGGCACCAGTGTACGGAATCGCCGATCGGGCCAGGACTACCGCGCGGCGGGCGGCGCCGACGGTATCGCCAACGGCCTGAGCGGAGCTGTTATCCCGCCCGGAACATGCGGCGACTAACGCGAGGCTGAGAACTAAAAATGGATGTCTGGAAACGTGCATGCGTGCGACTTCGAGTACCGACGAGAGGGAGTCTGCTAATTTACCAACCGTGACAGTCAGAATACCTGTGCAATGCGGGAGCCAGTTTGTCCGCGGCCTCATTATCGCGGCCACAGTCTGCATCTCCGGGTGTGCGTCGGCCCGTGGGCGGCCGCCGGCGGCTGGAGCCGAATTCTGGGGTTTCACCGCACCTTGGGACGCGCGGAGCGAGGCGAGCGCCGTCACGCACGACTCGCAGCTCGATGTGATTGTCTCGGGTTTCATCACGCTGGATAGCGGTACCTTTCAGCCAACGGCGCTGTTTGCCGACCCGCTGATGCGCAACAACCCCGGAAACCACCGGCGGATGGCTCTGCTCACATCGTATCACGGAACCCGGTTTCATCCGGAGACAATCCGCGCACTGGCCAGCGATTCCACCGTGCTTGGACAGACGGCTGGCCGAGCCGCCGCATTACTGGGCGGTGCTGGCTACCGCGGCCTGATTCTGGATTTCGAGGGACTGACGCCGGATGATCTCGACGTCCTCATTCGGGTAAGCAGCGCATTCGCCGATTCGGCGCGGGCGCACGGAGTCTCGCCCATCGGAATGGCGATTCCGGCCACGGACACAGCCGGCTATCCCGGACGGCCGCTGCTGCGCTCGGTGGATTTTCTTGTTGTGATGCTGTACGACCAGCACTGGCTCACATCACCGCCCGGGGCGATTTCTTCACCCGATTGGGCGATGCGCGCGCTCGGAGTTCGCGCCGCCGACATCGGCAGCTCACGCGTGGTAGCGGCGTTCCCGACCTACGGCTATCAGTGGCGTGCCGATAGCGCGACCGCCGTCGTCTCGTTCGCGGATGCGGAAAGACTGGCGCGCGACGCGCATGTACCACTGCAGCGCGATCCCGCATCCAGCACGCTGCACGCCGAATCGGACGGATGGAGCGTCTGGGTCAGTGATGCAGTGTTGCTCGATTCACTCGTGCGCGGCGCGCGGCGCACTGGAATCACGAAGTTCGCGCTATGGCGCCTGGGACTCGAAGACCCGCGATTCTGGACCGACGTAGTACACTGAACGCCGAGCGTGCGGGCTAGACGATCAGCAAGTCGTGCTGAGGATTGCGCGGCGTAATCAGTAACGATCCCTGCTCGACGAACCCGTTGACTTCGCTGCGCATTCCAACCTGCCCCGGAATGTAGATGCCAGGCTCAATCGAGAACGCGATTCCCGGAAGCAGTACGCGTACATCACGCGTCTCGAGATTGTCGATGTTCGGACCCGAGCCATGCAGGTCGCGAGAATCGATCGAGTGGCCGGTCCGATGAATGAACTTTTCGCCGAAGCCGCGCTCGGTGATGAAGTTGCGCGCTGCGTCATCCGCCTCGCCACCAGTGACCGGCGTTCCGGACTCCACTCGCTGGCGCAATACCGCGATTGCAGCATCGCGCGCACCGCGGACCGTCTCCCAGATCACGATATTGTCGGGACTGGCGGGGCCGAGCGAGCCCATCCACGTCTGATCGGCGTAAACGCCATCGGTTTCGCGAGCCCACAGATCGATCAGAATTATGTCGCCGTCGTTGATCACGACCGAATGTTCAGCCGAGGGCTCGTAATGCGGATTGGCCGCGTTCGTTCCAACCGAGACGTTGGGCCCGTGATCCGTGAACAGATTTGCTTCCGCAAATTCCTGGCGAATGAGCAGCGCAAGCTCGAACTCGTGCATCGGCTTACCAGATCGCGCTCGTTCGCCGGCGAGCGCCATGGCATTGCGCGCGATTCGCGCAAGATGCTCCGCGGCGCGCTGGTGCGAGGCAAGATTTTCAGGAGTCCAGACCGCGTAGATTCGCGTCACGAGATCCGCCGACGTTACCACTTCGGCACCGGCGCTTCGCACCATCTCGATCACGCCCGCCGGAATGCGATCCAGATACGGAACCGCATCGCCGGGTGAATATTCCATCGCGACGCGTTTGCCGCGCACAACTTCGGCGAGGCCATGCTCGAGCTCTCGCCAACTGCTGTAGACGCGCTTTGGCCAATCAGCAGGCCATTTAGTCCAGGGCCCCTGCTCAATGGCGTGAGTTATCGCGACCGGATCACCTTCGCGCGGGATGTAGCAGAAATATCTGCGCGTCACCATTCCCGAAATTCCCGCGATGCTGGCGGCGATTGGGTTGATGCCACGGAAGTCGTAAAGAAGCCAGCCGTCCACGCCGGCATCGGCGATAGCGCGGCGGATACCGCCTAGTTCAGAAGCTGAGAGCATCGTGTCAGATCCTTTGATCAGGTGAGAGTGAGAAGAGTCAGCAATTCGCGCAGCGCGGCATCATAATATTCTCGGCCCGGCTCAGTGGCACCAGCTGAGACCGGCGCGCGCGCGGGGACGTCCATTTGCAGCGCTGGACCGGATCGGTTGAGTACTGCGCCGAAGTATCGCGCGAGCAGCTTTCGGGCCTGCCGGCGCGCGATGGGGCGCGCGACTATGCGCGGTAGAAAGTTGACGCTTCCGCGCTTGACGGCGGAGAGCCGCGCGTAAGCTGCACGCGCCGTAGCGGTCCCAGCGTTCCGGAACAGCTCGATCGCGTCCGGACGGCGGGCGATGAGCCGCGCCAGTGCCACAACTTCATCCTCCTGAACGGGCTGGCCGCGTCTGGCCGCCTCGTTGTAGCGTCGGATTTGCGCGTACACCGTATCGGTCGTGCCCAATCGCTTGTTTACAAACTCCGGGGCATATTCCGCTTCGCCATCGCCGTCCAGGCGATCCGCCTCACGCACGGCTTCGAGCAGGGAAAGCGGCACGAGCGGATCGACTGACATGAAATGGGCGGGCGACATTGTAGAGCGCCAAGTTAACTCCCACGGATGACCGAAACAATTTTTGCGCAGAACAACTATCTCCTGCTTCCAGGCAGAGCCGTCATCGGCGCGCTGTTAGCACTTGGCGTTGCCGGTATGGCGTGGCGCGCTGGATCGCTCGGACGGAGCGGGCTCGTTGCCGCGGCCATCTGCGGGACGCTGTGCGCGATCGCGGGCTGGAGCTGGGCTGCACTCCTGGTTCTCTATTTCATTGCCGCCAGCGGCCTCTCATGGGCCGGGAAGGCGGAGAAGGAAGCGCGAACGCAAAGCATCGTCTCAAAAGCTGGCCGCCGGGATGCAGCGCAGGTATTTGCAAACGGCGGTGTGTACTCAATTGCTGCGTCCGTTACGGTTCTATTTGCGGCACCGTGGCTGGCCTGGGGTGCGGTCGGCGCTCTGGCAGCCGCTTCGTCGGACACCTGGGCGACCGAGATCGGAGTCTGGCTGGGACGACAGCCCAAATCCATCATTTCTAGAACGAACGTCCGACCAGGCCAGTCCGGCGGCGTGACGACCGCCGGAATGGTCGGCTCCGTGGGGGGCGCCGCCTGGGTTGGCTTGGCAGCCGTGCTGCTCGGATTCCCACGCGGCCTGGGGATTGCCTCAATCCTTGCGGGAGTCGGTGGCTCGATCACCGACTCCGTGCTCGGAGCGACGCTTCAGGAACGACGCTGGTGTGACGAATGCGCCCAGCCCACTGAACGAGCGGTTCACCTCTGCGGACACACCAGCCGCCGCGTTGGAGGAATCCAACGGCTCGACAATGACGTAGTAAACCTTCTATCCACTATTGCGGGGTTTCTTTTGGGCGTGATCGTCTATTGCATTGCGGAGAGATCAGGGAATTGGGGCGCGATTGATTGACGGATGCGCTTCATCTCGAAAGGCGCAGGTAATTGTCGTCGGCGCGGGACCGGGTGGCTCATCGACAGCGTGGCATCTCGCTCAGCTCGGCGTTGAGGTTCTATTGCTGGATCGCGCGAGCTTTCCACGCGACAAGGTTTGTGCGGAGTACCTGAGCCCGCAGGCGTCACGCATCCTGGCGGCGATGGGTGCAATGGACGAAGTCGACGCGTCGGGCCCCGCACGTCTCACCGGAATGCGTGTGCGAGCGCCTAATGGTTGTGAGATACACGGCAGCTTCGTCGCAACCCATGGCTACCGCGCGTTCAGGGATCGCGGGATCGCGGTTCGCCGATCGGTGCTGGACGCGATTCTGGTGCAGCGGGCGCAGAGCGCGGGCGCGCGACTGATCGAACGCGCTCGCGTGACGGACGTTGTGCGCGATGGATCAGGCCGCACTTGCGGCGTCTCGGTGCTGGACGCTGATGGGGCGACGCAGGAGTTACTGGCGCCGCTCGTGATCGGCGCCGACGGACTCCGTTCCGTGGTGGGCCGACGGTTGGGTCTCACGCGCGTGTCGCGGATCCCGCGTCGCGTGGCGTTTGTCGCGCATTTTCGGAATGTGCCCGGCGTATCCGAAGTTGGAGAGATGCACGTGGAGCGCGACGGCTACGTCGGCATTGCGGACGTGGGGCACGGGATCACCAACGTCGCACTCGTTGTTACGGCTCGCGCCGCCCGAGACTCAGCAGGCGATCCGGATGCCCTGCTCGATGAATGGCTCGCAAGCCATCCGCACCTCGCTGCCCGCTTCGCCGCTTCGGAGCGAATCGAGCCCGTACGCACTACCGGGCCGTTCGCATCATCGACGCGGCGCGCGTGGGCACCCGGTGCGGCACTGGTGGGCGACGCCGCCGACTTCTTTGATCCGTTCACTGGCGAGGGCGTTTACTCGGCGCTTCGTGGCGGTGAATTGCTTGCACCGTTCGCCGCCGAGGCGGCGCTGGCTGACGCGTGGGCTTCGGACCGGGTTCTGGCTGAGTACGAGCGAGCACGCCGTGAAGAGTTCCGCGGAAAGTGGCTCGTGGAGAAGCTGATCGCAGGAACCGTCGCCGTTCCGGCCCTGATCAACCATGCGGCGCGGGCGTTGTCGCGACGCAAGGAGATGGCTGATCTGCTCGTGGGGGTGGCCGGTGACTTCGTGCCACCCAGCCAGGTGCTCCGGGTCGGCTATTTCGCGCGGCTGTTACTGTTCGGGGTATGAGCCTCGACCCCGATGCATTTCGCGCCGTCATGGGAAGATTCGCCAGTGGCGTCTCGATCGTCACCGCGACCGACGACGCCGGGCGCGACCGCGGCATGACTGTGAGCGCGTTCGCTTCAGTCTCGCTGCATCCGCCGCTTGTGGTGATGTGTATTGATCAGACAGCATCCATGCACGACACACTCACCAGCGCGCAGTACTTCGCGGTGAACATTCTCGCGTCCACGCAGGAGCCGATTGCGCGACGCTTCGCCAGCACGGGTGCGCAGCAATTCGAGGGAATCGGCTATCGCACGGGAGAGAATGGCGTACCTGTGCTGAACGACGTGCTCGCTTTTGTCGAATGCAAGCGAGTCTCGTCAACGACCGCAGGCGACCATACGATCATCGTTGGAGAGACTGTGGCAGCGTCCGTGCGCGATGCGCGGCCACTGCTGTACTATCGCGGCGGATTCGCGCAACTGGAGCGCTAGACCATCGCGATGGCAGGCCTTCTCACTCCGCGACGCAGATACGACACCGAGCTTCTGGATTCACACAGCGATGACGAACAACTGGTGCTCCGCACAGTCGCGGACATCAAGCGCTCGAACATCGTATTTCGGGGAGCGAGCGCGGCTGTCGCGGAGCTAGCGCGGCACTTTGCTCGGCTACCGAAGAACGCTACGCTGCTCGACGTCGGTACCGGACTTGGCGACGTTCCACGCGCAGCAGTCAACGCTGCGCGTGAGCACGACATCGTGCTCGCGACGGTCGGATTGGACGCCGTACCTGTTCTCGCACAATTCGCCGCTGCATCCGTGTCGTACACGGTCTGTGGCAGCGGGCTCATGCTTCCATTCCGGAGCGCGAGCGTGGACATCGTGATGTGCTCCCAGACGCTCCACCACTTTCGTGGGGACGATGAGGCCACCCTGCTGCGCGAGATGAATCGTGTTGCGCGCGTGGCGGTCGTGGTGAGCGATCTGCGCCGCAGCTGGATCGCGGCGGCGGGATTCTGGCTTGCGTCTTTTCCGCTCAGGTTTCACCGCGTGACGCGGCACGACGGCGTCCTCTCTGTCTTGCGCGGATACACGAGTGATGAGCTATCAGAGGCTGTATTTGGTGCGATAGCGGTGAGGCCCGCTGTGCATGGGCGTCTCGGCTTCAGGTTGACGACGAGTTGGGTGCCGACGACCAGCGGACACACGTGAGCAACGTACTCGACCTCGGTCCAATGCCGAACGGACTTCGGATGCGTGTTCTGGATGAGTTGGTCGTGCGCGCTCCGTTGCGCCGGATTTTTGAGCTCGCGCGTGACGTTGAGCAGTGGCCGGATCACCTGCGGCACTACCGCTTTGTCCGTTTCAATACACACGCAAGCGACGGTGGCGGGATCGTCGAAATGTCGGCGAACAGACCATTCGGTGCGGTCAACTGGCCAACGTGGTGGCAATCCGACATGCAGGTGATTGAATCCGCGCCCGCGGTACGATTTAGGCATATCGCGGGTATCACCAAAGGGATGGACGTCGAGTGGAGCTTTGAATCCACCGCGGCGGGGACACACGTTCGTGTTCTGCACGTTTGGGATGGACCGCAGTGGCCGTTGATTGGCGAAATGGCTGCCACCACGGTAATTGGACCGATATTCGTGCACGGCATCGCGTCGCGCACACTTGCAGGATTGGCGCGCGTAGCGGAGGCCGAATGAAGGGTAGGCGAAGGGTAGTCATAACTGGCATCGGTGCGATAACCCCGATTGGATCGACGAAAGACGCGATGTGGGATGGTGTGCTGCGCGAGCGATCGGCAGTTCGTTCTCTCACGCGCTTCGATCCGTCGATTTTTCGCAGTCACAACGCCGCGGAGGTTCCGGATTTCGATCCGAACGATTTCATAGAGAGCAAACGCGCAAAGCGGCTGGACCGATTTGGGCAGTTCTCGGTGGCCGCCGCGAAGCAGGCGATAGCGGATTCGGAGCTGGATCTTGCTATCGAAGATCGCGAACGGATTGGTGCAATGATGGGCACCGCGCTCGGCGGCGTGGGTTACGCCGAAGAGCAGCTCAGCGTCTTTCTGCGTGAGGGACTCCGCGCAGTTGACGCAACGCTCGCGCTCGCGGTGTTCGGTGGCGCGGCGAGTTGCAACATAGCGATCGAGCTGGGCGTGTCCGGCCCCAACTCCACCAATGCCATGAGTTGCGCTTCGGGCGCCATGGCGATCGGCGAAGCATTCCGGCAAGTTCGCGATGGATATGCCGACGTTATGATCGCCGGTGGCGCCGAGGCGCCGCTCGCGCCGCTTTGCTTTGGTGCATTCGCTCTTATACGAGCGATGTCAACGCGCAATGACGATCCTGAACACGCATCGCGGCCGTTCGACAACGGGCGCGACGGATTCGTCATGGGTGAAGGGACGGCCGTGCTGATCCTCGAGGAATACGACAGGGCCGTGTCGCGCGGTGCGCGGATATATGCGGAGATACGCGGCTACGGCACGAGCAACGACGCGTACCACATGACCGCGCCCTTGCCGGATGGCACACAGGCAGCCCGCGCGATGCAGATGGCGCTCAACGACGCTGAGATCGCTGCTTCGGAGATCGGGTACATCAACGCACATGGCAGTTCGACGCAATTGAACGATCCGACCGAGACCGTCGCGATCAAGCGAGTCTTTGGAGACTCGGCCGCTACCGTCAAAGCGAGTGGGACCAAGGGATATTATGGCCATGCACTCGGCGCTTCCGGCGCGATCGAGGCAGCGATATGTGCGCTGGCCATCGACCGGGAATGGTTGCCACCCACGGTGAACCTTACCGAGCGCGACCCGGAGTGCGATCTTAATTACATCACGGGAAGCGGGCAGTCTGACCGGGTCGAGCACGTGCTCAGTAACTCGTTCGGATTTGGCGGAATCAACGCCGCGCTCGTGTTCCGCCGGGTGGTGTAGCGGTGCGCACCGGGCGCGCCGCGGTGCACCCGGATAAATCCTGCGTCGTAGAGGGGTAATGCATGCGCGATTCGCTACGCCATTTCGTCTCGGAGTTCATCGGTACGTTTGCATTCGTATTCGTCGGCAGCGCGGCGATAATGGCCGCGGCACAAGCGAACTCACCGTATGCGCTGTTGCAGGTAGCATTGGCGCACGGTCTGGTGCTCTCGATCTTCGTCACAGCGCTCATGCGGATCTCGGGCCATTTCAATCCCGCGATCACACTGGGATTCGTTGTGGCACGTCGTATCGATCCGATGATGGCTGGTGTTTACATCGTAGCGCAGCTTCTGGGCGCGGCGGCTGCGGCATACATACTCAAGGGAACCTTCCCCGACGCAATAGTGCTCGCCACGCGCGATGGCGGACAGGCAATCTCCCTTGATGTAACGGCGACGCAGGCGTGGGTGCTCGAAGCGATCGCCACTTTCTTCCTCACGTTCGCGGTATTCGCGACCGCGGTTGATCCGAAGGCGCCGCGTGTCGGAGGCTTCGCGATCGGTTTGGTGGTGACTGTGGACATTCTCGCGATCGGACCGCTGACGGGCGCTTCCATGAATCCGGCGCGGTCGTTCGGACCGGCGCTCGCGTCCGGGATCTTTGAGGGCCAGTTCATCTACTGGACGGCGCCAATCATAGGATCGATCATCGCGGCGTTGCTTTACGACACGTTATTCATACGGCGAGAGCGTGAGCCGATCGAGCACGGGGCGATCGAGACCTGAGCCGGTGCGCTCGGGCGCCGCATTCCGGCGGCCGCCCGGCACACCGACGCACTCGTCGTACGGCTCAAGACGGCTGCATCGCAGCGTGCGTGTTGGCTCGCTCGCTGCGGGCGCAATCGTAACCTGTGCATTCATGTTGTCGTCGGTGTCGGGATGTAGCCGAGATGGTGCGAAGAAAGTCGGTTCGCTGGCAGCGCGCGCAACCGAACAGCACGGAGGCGGCGACACGGCTGACGCATCCTCGTACGAAGGTACGAACATCCGAGGTATCCCACACTACGCCGTTGCCCGCTCATTCACCACCGCAGATTCCGCTCTGCTTCGCAGAGCCTACGGAATTGAAGATCCACATCATTTGTACGTCTCTGATTCTACTGAGGAAGGATTACTCAAGTACGACACCCAAGTGAAGCGCTGTAGAACGTGCTATGTGAATAGCTATCGCGTGGGATTCAGATCCGTCCGGCGACCGGCTGAATCGTGGGATCAGGTGGAGCGAAGGGTGAAAGCAACTCCCGCGCAGGAGTTTGCGCACGCCGTACATCAGTCGAGCGTGTCGACCGCCGATCTCGACCCGGAAGTGCGACCGCTCGCGGAAAAGATGCTGAGCGACGCACGCGCCGCCGGTTTTACATTGAAGGTGACGGCTACGTACAGATCTCCGATGCGCGAGGCGCTGCTCATGTCCAAGGGGGGTGGTCGTACACACACCCTGACATCAATGCATTCTTACGGGCGAGCACTCGATATCGTGGTGGATGACGGCAAGCAATCGCGTCCGCGAACACATGCTGACTGGGTAGCATTTCGACGCTGGGTTACGCATTACCGCACCGCGACCGGCGAATACTTTCGCATTCTGGGGAAACCCGACTTCACGTGGGATATCCGGCATGTCGAGCTGCCGACAGAGCGCGTTGGTTTCCGGACGATCGAAGAAGCAGTCGCACGCGCGCAGGCCTGCCTCGCACCCCGTTCATCTACGCCGTGCGATTTCGTGCCGAACTTACCCGCGTACCCGATGAACTGATAAGTGGTTACGTAAAGAGCTACTTAAAGGGGGCGGCTCAGCATCTCGCTGAGCCGCCCCCTTTTGTCTCCGTCACCGAGAACGGTCAGGTTGCTCTGAGCGCTCCGAGCAGCGCCGGCAGCGTACCGATAACCCAAACGACAACGGCTGCGATCGCCGCCCGAGAGCGCGGAATCCGCGCGACGACCGCGAGACCGATAGCCAGCAGAACCGTGACCCATATCGTGAAAAGATCGATCCGGCCTAGGAGAGCAATCACGACAGGCGAGGCTGTGTCGGGATCGAGAAATCTGGCTGGACTCAGCGCCACTCGATATTGACCATTGAGCGCTGACGGATCGAGTACGAACGCCTGCACGATCCTGAGAAGCGTGTCCAGGATTCGCGGGATGAAGGCATACGCGGCGATCATGCATGCTGCTCCAACGTCTTCCTTTGCGTCGACCATTTTGCCAGCGAGCCACAGGATCACTCCGATAAGCAGCGGCATGATCAACGCGGAAACACCGATGATCACCGGCGTGAACTTCTCGGAGATCGCTCGGGCAGATGACATCTGCTCCTGTGTCACCTGTGGATTCTTCTTGGCCGCCGCCGCGAATCCGCGCGTGAACTCGGAGTCGAGAATGGGCTGCATTGCGTTGTGGCCAACGACCGAGAGTACAACCGTCAGTACCGCGAAAACGAGTAGTGGTGCAACGAACCCGGAGGCGCGGCGCCGCTCGAATACCTCGCTCGGCGATACGAAAATATCGATGAAATCTTCCCAGAGGCTGGCCGGCTTCGTGGACGCCGGTGGAGCGGTCGTGCCGATGTCTTCGGGGATGGTCATGAATGATTGGTTGAGGTCCGCCATAGAGTGCACCCGCCGGGGCCATCACGCCAGGGGTGGACTTTTGCCCGCCCAGCCAGCAAGATGTGACCGTGAGGGCTCCTGGCGGGTTAACGTAGCATGGTGATTTCCGACGCGGCCGTTGTGAGCCGGATTCGCGAGGGCGAGAGCGACGCGTTCGCGCTCCTCTTTGAGCGATACCACGAGCGCTGTGCGCGGCTCGCGATGCGCCTGCTCGGCGACCCCGACGATGCCGCGGACGCAGTGCAGGATGCGTTCATTCGCGCATATCTCTCGCTTGATAGCTATCAGGAACGCGACCGATTTGGCTCCTGGCTCATGTGTATCGTCGCCAACCGTTGCCGCTCCGCCACTGATGCCGCACGCCGCCGCGCGAACGTCGCCGGCGAGTGGATGCGGTCGCATTCCGATCCGATTCATGACACGGAGTCGCACCGAGACGGTGATCACGCGCTTGCCCAGCGTCTGAACGAGGCGCTTGGGGCCCTGCCCGACGCAACACGTTCGGCGGTCCTTCGAAAGTACGGTGAAGGGTTGAGCTATGAAGAAATTTCGGCGGATACGGGCGTTGCGGTCTCTGCGCTCAAGATGCGGGTCGCTCGCGGATCCGCGCAGTTGAGGCGTACCTTGGTGGGAGTAGGCGTTACGATTGCGACTGTGGCGCTCATCATGGTGACGCACACGCGGGAGACCCGCCAACCCCGCGCAGCGACTGTAGTTGCCTGTGACACACTCCGTGCGATCATGCACGACACACTCGGCGCCGCGACTCGCGACTCATTGCTTCCGCCCGGACGCTGCGGTGAAGATGCGCACGCACTGAGCCAGGAGCGAAGACTCCGCGGCTCGCACGAACCGCCGCAAAAAACGGAGTTCTAATGGCCCGAGAGGTTGAAACGGGGGCGCCAACCGCGCCCCCGTACGCCTGGGGCGCGCTCGCCGCGCTGTGCGTATTCGCGCTGTATCTCGCGACGCTCGCACCGACGACCGCGCTGTGGGATACGAGCGAATACATCGCCGCGGCAAAAGTGCTGGGCCTGCCGCATCCGCCGGGCAACCCGCTGTTTGTCCTCATCGCGCACGCGTTCGGCCTGCTGCCCATACCGGTGTCGTATGCGGCGCGGATCAATATCCTTGCGGCGTTGTGCAGCTCGATCGCTGCTGGTACCTGGTTCTTGTTGATCGACTCCGTTCTGGCACGTGGTGGCGTATCGACGGTGCGTCGCCGTGTGTGCGCGTCGGCGGGAGTGATCATTGGCGCAAGCGCGTTTACGGTATGGAATCAGTCGGTCGTGAATGAAAAGGTGTACACGATCTCGCTAGCGCTATTTGCGGTTATAACGTGGTTGATGCTGCGCTGGCTCGACGGGGATGACACGCGTAGGAACGACAGCAAGCTCGTGGCAATCGCCTTTCTACTGGGTGCGGGATACGCGATCCATCCGGCTGGACTGCTTCCGGGACTCGCGGTTGTCGTGACAGTCGCGAGCCAGCAGTGGCGGAAGTTTCTGCAGCCGCGCCTCGTTGCGGCCGTGTTCGGCGCATTCATCCTGGGACTCACCCCTTTCATCCTCGAACCTATCCGGGCAGCGCAAGCACCTGTGATGAACGAGGGCGCACCGACTGGGTGTGAAACGAAGCTTGAATGGTCGTGTACGTTCAGCGAGCAGACGTACACCAAGCTCGTCGCGAACATCAACCGTGATCAGTACGGCAAGCCATCGGTACTCGACCGGCAGATATCCTTTGGCGCACAGCTCGACATGTGGTGGTTGTACTTCAAGTGGCAGTGGCTGAGAGATCCGCACGGATCGGCGCCATACGCGCAGCTTCTTCTTGCGCTCACTATGCTCGCGCTCGGGGTCTACGGCGCAACGGTGCACTGGAAATGGAATCGGCCGTCGTTCATCTATTGGGCAACGTTCATGGTGACACTGACGGTGCTTCTCGTTTACTACATGAACTTCAAGTACGGCTTCTCGCAGGCAACCGGACTCGCTGACAGTGTGCCGCGCGAGGTTCGAGATCGCGACTATTTCTATCTGTGGAGTTTCAGCGCTTGGAGTGTCTGGGTTGGGGTGGCGATTGCGGAGATATGGCAACGGACGCGCTATGGTTCCGCTTTACTCGCCCTCGCGGCCGTACCGTTGGTCGGCAACTGGAGTGCAGCTTCCCGTCGCAACGACACGGTGGCTCGGGACTGGGGCGTTGATCTGCTGAACTCCGTCGAACCGTACGGAGTGATCATAACTGGCGGTGACAATGACACGTTCCCACTCTGGTACGCACAGTTCGTCGAAGGAGTGCGGCCGGACGTCACGGTGATAATCGAAGGGTATCTCGACATGGACTGGCCCGTTCATCAACTGCTGCGCGCTCCTGTGCATATCTATGACGCGGCGGCTGGACCGGCAATTTACCGAGGCAGGACGTGGACGCCGCCGTCGCATCCAGCGATTCGGATGAGCGTCGCGCAGTCGGATTCGGTACCGGATTTCACAGAACTACGCACGCCCCAGATCTTCAGGAGCGGAGCCATCGAGGGCCGGATCGGCGCGGGGTATCTCGAGCGAAAAGACATCTTTGTGTTGCGTCTCATCACCGATGCAATCCCCGAGCGACCACTGTACTTCACCATGGGCTCGGCGTACCCCAAACGCTTTGGGCTGGAGCGATACGTCGTCACCGAGGGATTGGTACAGCGATTGATGCCAACTCCAACGACCGATTCAGCTGGACGCACGATGGACGTCGCCCGGACTGAGGCGCTCTGGCAGATTTACGGAGGTCCAGCCGCCATCATTCGGAGGGGCGACTGGATTGACCGCGCGTCGTTGGCCACGCCAGTGGACTACACGATAGTCGGTCTCAATCTCAGTGATGCACTCGATCGCGATGGCAAGACGAGCCGAGCCCGTCAGATCCGCGACGAATCGATCGCCGTAATAAAAGCGGCGCGGATGGACGAGATCTTTGGTCTCACCCCCGCGCCACGCTAGAAAGAGACCCGGTCAGGGCCCGACGTGCATGTATTTCGCGTCGTAGCGCGCTATCGAGTCGGTAATTACCTGCTTCGCGGATTCACTGCCTTCCCATCCCTGAATTTCGACGCGACGGCCTTCGAGATCCTTGTAGATCAGGAAGAAGTGTTCGATTTCCTTGAGATAGTGCTGTGGGAATGACGCGATGTCGTAGTACTCCTCGTAGCGAGGGTCATTCCACGGCACTGCGAAGATCTTATCGTCCGGCTCGCCGCGATCGAGCATTTTGAGCACGCCGATGGGACGTACGTCGATCTGACAGCCCGTGAACGTGGCCTCCTCGACGTGAACGAGGACGTCGAGCGGATCGTTGTCCTCGTGCAACGTGCGCGGTATGAGTCCGTACTCACCTGGATAGGACACGGCCGAGTACAGCACGCGATCGAGCCGGAACAGGCCGGTGGCCTTGTCCAGCTCGTATTTGTTTCGACTTCCGCTCGGGATCTCGACTACAGCCGTGACTTGCTCGGGTGGACGGCTGCCAGGCTGAAGATCATGCCATGGATGGATCATGGTCCAAAGATAACATCGGCCCGAAACAGTCCGGCACGCATCTGCCCGTTAGCTATCCTGAAGCGGCACCGGCATCGCCGTATGCGCCACTGCGGGACGGATACGATAATCCTTTCCGCGAATGAGTACGAGCAGGCTCGGTACCATGTACAGTGTGATCGGTGTCGACAGCGCTAACCCGCCGATCACAGCGAGAGCGAGCGGACGCTGCAACTCACTGCCCGCGCCCAGTCCGAGAGCGAGCGGAAGCAATCCGAAAAGCGTGCAGAGGGTAGTCATGAGAATCGGACGCAACCTGGTCCGTGCGGCCTCGCGCAGTCCAATCTCAAGCGTCACGTTGTCGTGCACCATCCGGTACCGCGTAAAGTCCAGGAGGATTATTCCGTTCTTCACTATCAACCCCACGAGCAGGATCAGCCCCATGAATGAAGATACGTTCAGTGGCGTCCCCGTTATCAGCAGTAATGCCACCGCACCGACGAACGAAATCGGGGCGACCAGAAGAACCACCAATGGTTCGACGAACGACTGAAACTGCACGACCATCACGGCAGTCACACTCAATGCGGCCAGTAGCAATACGAGCAGAAGCGCGCGAAACGCATCTTGTTGGCCCGCGTATTGACCGCCCAATTCCAGGCGAATTCCGTGTGGCACGGGATGCGCGGCGAGTACACTCTTTACATCACCCATAACGCCGCTCAGTGAACGGCCGCTGACGTCAGTGGTAATCGCGACCATCTGTTGCTGATTCTCTCGATCGAGCTCGGCGCGTGTCTCGGTTGGCGTGAGCGTCGCGACTGCGGATAACGGCACAGTCTGGCGCGACGACGAGGCAACAAGGGGGAGCTCACCAAGCTTGTTGGCGTCAAAGCGCACGGCGTCCTGAGCGCGGACTCGAACGCCGATCGCGCGATCTGCACTGCGTACTTCACCTGCAGACACTCCAAGCAACGCGCCCTGTACCGCGTCTCCGACACCCGCCGGCGTGAGGCCAGCGCGAGCGGATTCAGCTGAGCCTATGTGCATGAGCATCTCGGCGCTTGGCTCGCTTACGCCGTTGAATACATCCTCCACTCCGGCGACCTTGCTGAGCGGATCGCTCAGCGTGCGAGCATATGCTTCGAGTTGATTCAGATCATCGCCGAACAGCTTGATCTCGACTGGTCGAGCGGCCCCCGCAAGGTCATTGATCACATCTGACAGAATCTGAACGAATTCGATGTGCAGTCGAGGAAGGGCGAGGGCAATCTTGCCGCGGAGGTCGTCAATCACCTCAAAGCTGCTGCGCGACCGCTGCGCTTGCGGAACGAGCCGGGCGACTACATCGCCTCGGTTCTGCTGAGTAGCGAATAGCCCCAGTTCGGCGCCGGTTCGGCGTGATGTACCGGAGATCTCCGGCGCTGAGGCGAGAATCTTCTCAACTATGTGAACTTCGCGATCGGTTTCCGATAGCGCGGTACCGCCTGGCGTGAAGTAGTCGAGGACGAAGGCGCCTTCGTCCATCTCGGGCAGGAAGCCCGTTCCCGCATACTTGCCGGCAATCACGCCGAGCACGACCAGCGCGAGCGCACCGCCAATCATAATGCGGACGTGGTGCAGCACGTTGACCAGCGAGCGCTCATACGAGTCAGCCAACGAATCCAGCCCACGCGACATCCGATGCAGAATTCCGCCGCTCGACGTGGACGCACCCGCGTGTGGCTCGGGTGCTGCATCTTCGGACCGCACGAACTGTTCGCTCAGCAACGGGATGAGCGTGATTGCGAGCAACAATGAAACAAGCACGGCGATTGTCAGCGTTATCGATAATGCCTTGAAGAACTGACCGACAACCCCAGTGAGCAACCCGAGCGGAAGAAAGACGACGACAGTCGTGATGGTTGACGTCGTGACTGGAAGAATCAGCTCCTGTAACGCGTCGCGAATCGCAAGATGGCGATCCGCCGTGAATGACAGGTGCCTGGCGATATTCTCCGTGATCACGACAGCATCATCTATAACGAGGCCAACGGCAATTGCCATTGCGCCAAGCGTCATGAGATTGAACGTCTGGCCGATCATCGCCATGACGAACACCGTAATCGCCATCGTGAGGGGGATCGCCGTCGCGCTCACCGCAGTAATACGTCCATGCCGAAGGAAGGCGAACAGCACAATAATCGCGAGCACCGCACCGATGATCATCGCGTCGCGCACAGACGAGACCGCCTCGCGTACCAACGCCGCCTGATCGTACACCGGCTTTAGTATTACACCAGGCGGAAGTGTCTTGCGAATCGTCGCGGCGATAGCGGCGACACTGTCCGCGATATCGACAGTGTTGCCGCCGGGTTGCCGGGTGATGTTCAGCAGCGCCGCCGGACGGCCGTCACCACGCACGAGGCTGACCTGATCCTCAGTGCCCATCTGGACCGTTGCGACGTCACGAACGTGCAACCCATTGCGAAGCACGACTGCCCCAATGTCTTCAATGGAGTGCGCTTCCTGATCCGTCACGATCAGATACTGCTTGTAATCGCGCGCAGCACGTCCCACAGCAGCTGGCGAAATTGCATTCCGTATAGCTGTGGCGAGATCATCGTACGTCAGACTCTGCGCGGCGAGAGTCGAGGGATCAGCAACAACTTCAATCTCACGGATGCTGCTCCCCTGCACATCCACGCGACCAACGCCGGGAACGCGCGACATCACCGGCCGAATCTGATAGCGCGCAATGTCGTACAGCGTGGATGGATCAGTGCCTTCCAGGTTGTACGACAGAATTGGGAATAGCGATGGCGTGAGCCGCTCCACCTCGACATTCACTTCGGCGGGTAGCGCGTTACGGACCTGACTGACGCGTGTCTGCGTGAGTTGAAGCGCAACTTGCATGTCTGTCTGCGGCGCAAACGTCACCGAAATCTCGGACGCACCACGGATGGACTTTGATGTCACGCGCGTGACTCCGGGCACGGTACTCACAGCCTCTTCCAGCGGCCGCGTTACCGAGAATTCCACCTGGCGAGCGCCTAGTGACGAACCCTGAGCGACAATCGTAATTCGCGGAAACAGCAGTTCCGGATAGATCGCCGATGGAAGAGAGCGCGCCATCCAGACGCCACCCACGCTCAGCAGAACGACTATCAGATAGATGACTCGCCGCTGCGCGGCAAGGACGTCGAAAA